>DWYT01000143.1 GCA_019118545.1 Candidatus Mediterraneibacter merdavium
TTGCTTGCTTGCTTGCTTGCTTGCTTGCTCAAAGATTCTGGTGTACTCCGCCATTTTTGTCAAGTCCTTTCTAAACGTAATTTTACATCTATAATACTACCACAAAAACGGCTGATTTTCAAACTTTTAATAATACCTGCCTGTCAATTTTATTTCTGATATTTTGTCGTCCGGGCATACACCTGTCTGCCCCCGGAGTAGATTCCCGGGCGGCGAAGCTGTCCCATCCCTGTCACTGCCTCGCGGGTACCGTCAACGGCAGGATCCGCATACCGCACGTACCATTTCTGGAGCTTGTCGAACAGAGTGCAGCGGACGTCCTCATACTCCGACCTTCCGTACAGATTTTCCTTTTCCTCAGGGTCTTCCTCCAGATGGTAAAGCTCGTCTGGGCCGTAAGGATAACGGTGGATATATTTCCATACCCTGTTTCGGATCATACGGCTTGAGCCATACTCGTCAAGGATCACCACATGGTTGTCCGTCTCTGTCTCCCCTTTAAGAACCGGGGCGAAGCTCTTTCCCGGAAGTCCCTCCGGCAGTTCGCCGTCAAGCTCAAGCAGTTCCTTTAATGTCTGTATGATATCATAATGACTGCACATACTCTGTGTCACTCTCCCTGATGGGATCACTCCCGGATAGCATGCGATAAAGGGCACCTTGACTGCTGTGTCGTATAAGTTAAAGGGAAATGTTCCGTTTCCTTTCCCCCAGATCCCGTGGTGTCCCATATTCATGCCGTTGTCTGAGGTAAAGATGACAAGGGTATCTTCCGACTTCCCAAGCTCACGCAGACGCTCCAGAAGTCTTCCAACCCCCGCGTCCATGGCGCTGACAGCCGCGTAATACCCCCGAAGAAGCCGTTTTCTCTCCTCGCCTGTCCCGCCCGGAGCGGTCGGGATGCGGTCCGGGTGAAGCGGTTCATCCGGCGTGGCCGTAAACTCACAGTTCTCATACAGTTTTAAAAATTCCGGCGGGTGCTGATCCGCATCCCACGGATCATGGGGTGCCGTATAATGGACACTGATATAGAAGGGTGCTTCCGACTCGGCATATCTGTCAAGCGCGTCCAGAGCGTGTTCCGTGATCAGGTCTGTTACATAGCGGCTTTCCAATCTCAGCTTCCCGTCTTCGATCACGTCAGGCTGCATATAGAGGCATCCGCCTCTGCCGATCGTGAACCAGTCTGTGAATCCATGCTGTGGCTTCATACTGTCTCCGAGATGCCATTTCCCGGACAACGCGCAGACGTAACCATTCTCAAAGAGCAGATCCGTGTAGGCTGTCATGCCGTCAAGGTAACGGACCGGCTGATCCTCGTTTGCAAAATAAGGGTGATCTTTTAATTCTCCCAACGCCTCCCGCTCAAGGCTGCCGCAGCGAATCCAGTCGTGGACGCCGTGCTGGGATGGGATGCGCCCGGTTAAAATGGACGCCCTTGCCGGGCTGCAGACAGGAGACGCACAGAAGAAATTCTCAAATCTCATCCCCTGCTCTGCCAGCCGGTCAAGGTTCGGCGTATATATGTCGGTATTCCCCGCGCATCTTAACGCCCATGCTCCCTGATCATCTGTCAGGATAAATAAAACATTCGGTCTTTTCATTATCTGTATCCTTTAATTTGACGCCTGAAACTCCTCAAGCTGTTCAGCTACCGCGTCGATCAGATCTTGTACGCCGTTTGATTCCAGATCCTCAAGGAAAGCCGGGATGTATTCCTCCGGGTTTACAGATCCGGTCTCAAGCGACTGGCCGTACTCAGCGATCACGTTTGTCAGTGCCGCAACCTGTGTCTCAACAGGAGTCATATCAAAGGAGAATCCATTATTCTGGGAAACAATCGCTGAATCATTGTACTCTTGGAACAGCTCTTCGATGTTGTCCGGGTAACTGATATCCCACTTCTGGTTGAACGGTGTGCCGAACTGCCATCCATACGTATAATCGTAGCCGTTGTCCGCCGGATTGAGTGTCCCGTCCATCGTCCTGTCAACCTGATTGTCGCCTACCGCCGTATAGTGCTTGCCCTCGATGCCGTGGCGGATCAAAGTTCCCACATACTCATCTGTATTAAGAAGATTGAGGAACTCAAGCGCTTTCTCAGCATTTTCGCTTGCCGAAGAGATGGCAAGGATTCCGCCGCGCGCACTTCTTGTCTCAAACAGCGGGTCCATAAGAGATACAAATCCCACGCCATGGCCGCTTGTGTTTGACATCATCTCCACATTGCCGGGAGCATTCTGAATAAAGTAAGAGAACAGCTTTCCGTTATTGAAATCATTGTCGCGGTTCGCTGTGTCGCTGTCATAGTTGACCGGGTCTCCGCCGAGATACCCTGCTTTATTCCATCCGTATACTGTCTTGCAGTAGTTCATATACTCTTCACTTGCATACTGGTTGAACACGCCCTCGCCTGACATATCTTTGAAATTGTCGTACTCCGGTACTGCCGCCGCTGCCGGAAGCACAGGGTTTCCTGTCAGGGACTCATAGGGAGCGGCCATCTGCCACGCGTTGATCAGTCCTGAGACGCCGATCACATCCTGTCCTGCCGCCTTGGACTTTTCAGCAACTGTTTCCAGCACTTTTGTATAGTCGTCAATCGTTGCCACACCGCTCATATCGATACCGTATTCCTCCGCAAGGTCGCTGTTATACACAATACCGCCCTGCCATCCCATCTCTTTATAGGAAGGTACGCCCCATATCTTTCCGTCAACTTTCACTGCGTTCCATACTTCCTCAGGGATGAAATCATAGGTCTCTTTCGCGTATTCGGGCAGAAGCTCTGTGATATCCATAAACGCGTCTTTCCCTACAAACTGAAGGTAATCTGTCGTCCAGTTTGATGTAAAGCAAATGTCAAAATACTCTCCCGCGTTGATGAGGTTCGGCATTTTCTCCTTATAATCCGGGTTCGCGATCACCTTGTAATCGATCTCCACGCCGATCTTGTCACGGGTATAGTTGTTCAATTCCTCGATCACTGCATCTGTATCTGCCGCAACCGGGTTGATGGACATATACCATGTCAGCGTAGTAATTTCGTCAGTCCCGCCTCCGCCATCAGCCGGATCACTCTTTTTTCCGCATCCTGCCAGCAGGCCGACCGTCATGGCCGCCGCCATTCCCATTCCAAGCATCCTTTTTGTCTTCAGTTTCATAATCATTCCTCCTTAAAATGTGTTTTATGTCAAAACGCCACTGCGTTCTGAAACCTGTTCTGATATCAGCCTTTTACTCCGCCGACGGTGAGTCCCTTCACAAAATACTTCTGGAAATAAGGATACGCCAGAAGGATCGGCAGGACTACCAGTATTGTCAGCGCCATTCGGCCGCTGTCCGTCGGTGCGTTCTGAGCCATCTCCGCGTACTCCAGAGCGTTTGCCGAGGACTGCTTCATAAATTCCAGACTGTTCTGCATACTCCACAAAAGAGTCTGTACCGGATATTTTTTCTGATCCACAATGTAGAGCATCCCCAGAAACCAGTCGTTCCAGTAAGCGATCATCGTGAACATCCCGATTGTGGCGATCCCCGGCTTGGACAGAGGAAGCACAATGCGGAAGAACGTCTTGAACTCGCTCGCCCCGTCTACTCTTGCCGCCTCGATCAGCTCTACGGGGATACTTTTATAAAATGTCCTGAGCACTACAATGTAAAATGCGTTGAACGACATGGGGAAAATCAAAGCGCCCAGACTGTTTCCAAGTCCCAAAAGCTGTGTGTTTACCATGTAGGTCGCCACGATTCCGCCATTGAACAGCATGGTGAACAGCATCAGCAGGGTAAACAGCCTGTTATACGCATAATCACTCCGGCTGAGCACATATGCAAAGCTTGCGCTTATAGCCAGACTGAACAATGTGCCTGCCACTGTGACGAAAATGGTAATTCCGTATGAGCGGACCAACTGGTCGCCCAGCTTAAAGAAGAACTCATACGCCGCCAGACTCCACTCGGAAGGGAAGAAGCTGTATCCATTTTCAAAGATGCTCTGCTCACTGCTGAATGATACAATGACTACGAGCAGCAGAGGCAGCACACATACCAGTGTCCATCCCGCAAACCAGATATTCAGCGCAATATCCGCTTTCTTTGATATGCGGTTGATCGTAAGGTCAGGTACTCCTTCATCTGTTTTCTTTTTCTTAAATAAACTCATCCTCAACTCCTCCTGTCAGAATAACGCGCTGTCCGGATCCATCTTGCGCACGACAAGATTGGTTCCTACCACGAGGACAAACCCGACGACCGACTGATACAGGCCCGCCGCCGATGCCATACCTACGTTGCCGGTCTCTTTAAGCGCCCGGTATACATATGTATCAATGACCTGCGTAACATCATACAGAGGTCCGGAATCTCTCGGAAGCTGGAAGAACAGTCCGAAGTCCGCGTAGAAGATTCTGCCGATGGCCAGAATCGTCAGGACAATCATCATCGGCTTTAGGCATGGCAGCGTTATACTTTTGATCTGCTGCCATTTTGTGGCCCCGTCTATGACTGCCGCCTCATAATAGTCATTGGGGATTCCCGTAAGGGAACTTAAGTACATGACCGTCGAGTAACCGATTGTTTTCCACAGTTGGAAAAATGTCAGGATGAACGGCCATTTTCCGGGATCAGCGTACCAGTCTACGCCTGAAAAACCAAAATAGGCAAGTGCGTGGTTAAATAACCCGTCGTCAATACTAAACAGCGAAAACGCCATAAAGGAAACGACAACCCACGACAGGAAATATGGAGCCATGAAGATTGTCTGGTAAATCTTCGCCCTGCGCTTTTTCAGAAGCTCGTTCAGTCCGATCGCCATGGCCACCGCCATCACAAGATCCAGTATAATGAACATCCCGTTATATAGGATCGTATTCCGGGTAATGACCCATGCGTCTGTTGTCTTGAACAAAAACTCAAAATTTTTAAAACCGATCCACTCGCTCCCGAAGATACCGTCTCTTACACTGAACCGCTTAAAGGCCAACAGAAGGCCGGACATCGGCAGATAACGGAACAGGATCATAACGATAAGTCCCGGGGCCGCCATGATTGTCAGCGGAAGGTTCTTTTTAAAGACCTGCCAGAAGCTTTTCTTTTTCTTCATTACAATCGGATTCGCTTTAGAAGATTTCATAACATCCCCCTTTTCTTTCCGTGCTTTTTCTAATTAGAGTGTATCATTATCATCCAAAATCCAACAACGGTACATTTTTTATATAAGGTGTATCTTTTTTATCTGTGTTATCCACAAAAAAACAGGAAATAAAAGATAATTTTAGGAAATAGTTCACAAAAGCTCTCACTGTATGCTATAATAGCCGTTGATTATTTAAGGATTTGGAGAAAAGACACAAAAGAGGAGGCGCAGATCTATGATGAAGGTACTGCTTGTGGACGACGACTATCTTGCCCTCGAAGGCTTACGCCAGATGCTCAGATGGGATACATTTAATGGAGAACTTGCCGGCTGTGCGACAGACGGAGCAGAGGCGGCCGCAATGATTGAGGCCAATCCTCCTGACGTTGTCATCGCGGATATTAAGATGCCGCATATGAACGGACTTGAGCTTGCCCGCCATCTGTATCAGAATCACCGGGGCATCCATATGATCCTGCTCAGCGGACACAGTGAGTTTGAATACGCGCAGAAAGCGCTTCAATACCGTGTCACTGATTATATATTGAAACCAGTCACAAGACAGAAGATAACAGAGCTGGAGGAATGTCTGAAAAAGATAAACCGGGAGCTGCAGGCAAAAAAGGAAGTCCGGCTGCTTGCAGGGGACGACAGCTTAAAGGACAGGCTTCTCGCCATCCTCCGCAGGGGAGACACAGAGGCTGTCCACGAGCTCATGCTCTCAGGCGCGCTCTCCAATGTCCTGCTCCACGATACGGACGGTACGCTTGGAGCTACTTTATTGAACTATCTCTTTGCCTATCAAAGTGAGATCGGAAAGGATAAGGCACGGCTGGCCGAACTAAAAAGGCAGGGCCTTGAAGAATACTGGCGGCTCCACTCTCCCCGCGAGCGGGTGGATTATCTTCTGCTGCGCTACCGGGAGCTTATGGAATATTCTGAGAGCCGCAAGAGTGAATATACACAACCCATTGTGGCCCACTGTATCGGGATCATTCAGGACTGTTTCACGGATTCCGCTTTTAACATCTCCCTGCTTGCCGACCGGCTCAATCTTTCGCTTCCTTATCTGAGCACGGTTTTCAAGCAGGAGATGGGGCAGACATTAAGCAGTTTCCTCTCCCAGCAGCGGCTGTTAAGGGCACAGGAGCTGCTGCAGGATATTTCCATCCCCGTCAAGGATGTGTGCGTCGGCTCCGGCTATGAGGATCCTCACTATTTTGCCAGATCCTTTAAGAAACAGACGGGCATGACGCCCAGCGAATACCGCAACCTATACAGCAGACGGAAGCTGCCTTCTGACACAGGCGGAAAGGGGGAGGCTCTATGAGTATTACAAAACGGAGCTTTATGATTATCTGTCTGATTATCTCCGGCATCCTGCTGACCTTAAATATTGTTACCTTTGTCCTTTTCCGATATTCCATCACAGAACAGCTTTTCAAATCTTATGATTCTCTGGTTGACGCGAACAACTCTCTGTGCAGCCTTTTTACGCAGGAAGTCGACCAGCTCACCTACCTGTACACTACGGATGAAGAGCTGGGCGATCTTCTCTCAAGACCGGTGGGCGAAGATCCGCTTGAAGATATGCAGATAAAAACCTCTTTAAACAGCCGCATCGCATATAACCTGAACTCACAGAGCGCACTTTCAAACAACGGCTTTACCTCTGTCCTCTATCTCAATCCCGCCCTCCCAGCGAGCACCCTGTTCCAACCCGGCGTCACAACGAGGCATGTGAGCAGGCTTTTCAGCGGGGAAGCTGTCCTTGAAGAGGAGTGGTACAAGAACGCTCTTGAGCAGAATTCCCGCCAGTACATCTTCGTAGATGAGCAGGACGGGCAGCTCTGCTTTGCGAGGAAATTAAGGAACAGCCACTATGCCGGCGCTTATCTGAAAGACGGCGTGGGAGTCCTTCTCTGCAGCATACCTGCCAGCCGTATTCCGCAGATCCTTTCCTTCCACCCGCTTACAGACAACAGCGGCTTCGCCCTCTTCGGCCGTGACGGATCTCTGCTGTACCAGTCGGATTCGCTCCCGGAGCTTTCTCAGAGAGATGCGTATTTCCTCAATGATACAGCGCATCAGGAGCTGTCCTTGGACGGCAGTACCTTTATATACAGCTCGGCGGAGCTTGACTGGGGGATCCGGCTTCTCTTCCTCACGCCGTACAGCGATATCTCGGAACAACTGCACTCCATGATGGTTCCCTATCTGTTCTGCTCCTTCGCCTTTCTTGTCATCGGAGCGCTTTCTTCTCTCCTGCTCTCACGGAGCATTACGCGCCCTGTCGTACAGCTCACAAAGCGGATCGAGAGCATCGAGGACACTAGAAATGTAGACCTCGGGGCATTCTCCGCCGCCGGCCCTCTGGAGATCCGCCGTCTGAACACCAGCTTCACGGATCTGATCCGGCGCGTGAACCGTCTGAACGAACAGATACGCGAATCAGCCGAGCAGCGCAGGGTGAGTGAGCTGCGCGCGCTGCAGGCGCAGATGAACCCGCACTTTGTATTAAACGCCATGAACACGGTGAACTACATGGCGCTCATGCGGGGGCAGGATGACATCGCCGCCACAGTGGATTCCATCGCGAATCTGATGCGCTACAGCATTACAGACCCGGACCAGCTTGTCAGCCTGCGCACGGAGATCGAGAATATCCGCGAATATATTACCATATACACACTGCGTTTCCGGCAGCAAATTGATCTGGTAATCTCTACAGAGCCTTCGCAGACAGATATTTTCATCCCCAAATTCACCCTGCAGCCTCTTGTAGAGAACTCGATCCGCCATGGCATCACCCGGAAAGACGCAGGCATCACTGTTTTTCTGCGGGCGTGGGAAGAGCCGGATAAGCTCTGTGTGGAAGTGACCGACACAGGCAAAGGCGCTGACACGGACATGCTCAATGCTTATCTGCGCTATGAAAATGTAGATCTGAAGGTATCACACGGGTTCGGCATACGCAATGTAAACGAACGTATCCGCCTGCACTTCGGCGATGAGAGCGGCCTTTCTTTCTCCACTGACACAAAAGGGCGGATCGCCGCCACGCTTACTATTTATAAGAATGAAGAAAGTGCACCTTAACAAAAGAATTAACTCTTTCAAACTTTACAGCCGGGCGGTATATTAGAATCAACCACCCGGCTTTTCGCCGGTTATGAGAAAAGGAGCACTATTATGGCGAAAACACTTGTTGTCAATGGCATTCACAATTATACCTCCCCTGAGGAGTACATCCCTCCCAAATCAGAGGCAGTCAGGGAACATCTGGAATGGTTCATGGATCAAAAGCTTGGTCTTATGATGCACTGGGCGCCCGGGTGCCAGCTCGGCACCTATGAAAGCTGGCCCTTAAGCGACGGGGACGGCATATGGAGTCAGGAGGATATGACATGGGCGGACATCGAAACGTGCAAGCAGCAGTACTGGGACGCGAACAAGACCTTTAACCCTGTGAAATTCGATCCCGAGGGTTGGGCCAGACTTGCCGCGGAATGTGGATTTAAATATCTGCTTTTTACGACAAAGCATCACGACGGGTTCTGCATGTTCGACACAAAGACCACAGACTATAAGATCACAGCGCCCTCCTGTCCCTTCCACATGCACAGGGACGCTGACATCGTTGGCGCGCTTTTCCGGGAGTTCCGCAGACAGGGACTTGGCACCTCTGTCTACTTCTCTAAGCCGGACTGGCACAGCAAATATTACTGGCCCCCTAAGTCCGCTCCCGCGCCTACCCGCAATGTCAATTACACAATAAGCGAGCACCCTGATATGTGGGAAAAATTCGTGCAGTTCACCCACCGCCAGATAAGGGAGCTGTGCACCAATTACGGCAAAATCGACGTCCTATGGCTGGACGGCGGTTGGGTGCGCCCTGACAATCTTGATCAGGACATCCGTCTGGGAGAGATCGTGGAAGAGATCCGCTCCTGCGCACAACCCCATCTGATCGTCTCCGAGCGTACATGCGGCGGAGAATATGAGAACTACATCACCCCGGAGAAGACTGTGCCGGATGAGGCTCTCACAGTGCCCTGGGAAACATGTACCACGTTGGGGAAGAAGTTCTCCTTCCACTATACGGATACCTTCAAAAGCGGACGCGAACTTGTCCTCCTCCTTCTTGACGTCGTCAGCAAAGGGGGTAATCTGGCGCTTAATATCGCCCCGCAGCCTGACGGAGCGCTTCCCGCCCCCGCCGTGCGTTCCTTGCGCGATCTCGGGGCATGGCTTAAAATTTTCGGAGACGGACTCTACGGTACGCGGATCTGTGCCCCTTATTTTTCAGAGAGACTTTTTTACACCCGCAAAGAGGATGACATCTACGCATTTTTTGCATATGAGGAAATTCCCTCCCTCCCTGACCAGCTCACTCTTTCTGTCACGAATACTGTCCGCAGAGTAACCTGTATGAGAACCAACGAGACAGTTCGCTTCCGGCAGAACGGGGATGCTGTCACGATCTTTCTGGAGAATGTACCTCTGGGCGGAGCCTTTTACGCGGAAGGCTTTTGTATTACAGCGGACTGAACGGACAAACAGGAAGCTGTGTTATAAAGCCGCCTATGAAGCTGCCTTATCACAGCTTCTTCCACACTTCCTTCACCGTCTCCATATTGATGTCTTTTTCGATCTGGTTTACAATGGCAGTGCTGTTTACCTGCGCCACCTCCGCTTTGCTCTGATCCATATACACAAAGCATATAAAGCAGAGAATCCCTATGACAAGCCGCAGATAGAAGCTGCCCCTTATCTGCTCTGTCTCCCCATCCCCGGCTCCGTACAGGTCATGGTAGATTCTTCCGTACCGGGGATGAACGGCAGGGATATCCTGACGCTCATTATATAGTTTTCTCGTCTGCCGGAGCAATTCCCTGCGGCGCATTTCAGAATCGTTCATAAAGGCCTCTTCTTTCATAAAATAAGGACATAGGATATCATCACTTACAATATCCTATGTCCTTATTGGATTTTATATGTCTTTCCTTTATCTGTCTGCCAGCTCTGTGGTGATGTCCTCCCACGTCACGCCGCGCTCTGCCATGAGCACCATGGCGTGATAGAGGAAGTCCGCGATCTCATACTTGATCTCTTCCGGGTTGGGATTCTTCGCCGCGATGACGATCTCCGTCGCCTCTTCCCCAACCTTCTTAAGAATCTTGTCCAGACCTTTGTCAAAGAGATAGTTTGTATAAGACCCCTCTTTCGGATGCTCCCTGCGGTCGATGATCGTATCATAGACAGACTCAAATACCTGAAGGGGATTCTTGGCGTCATGCTCTGTCCCCACGATGGTCGTATAAAAGCAGGTGCGGTTCCCAGTGTGACAGGCCGCTCCCACCTGCTCTACCTTGGCAAGGATGGTATCCTTGTCACAGTCCACGCAGAGCGCACGTACATACTGGTAATGACCGGAAGTCTCTCCTTTCACCCACTGACATTTCCTGCTGCGGCTGTAGTAGGTCATCCGTCCGGTTTTAACCGTATTCTCAAATGCCTCCTGATTCATATAGGCCATCATGAGCACTTCGTTTGTCTTATAATCCTGAACGACAACCGGGATCAACCCGTTCTCGTTTAATTTCAGTTCCGAAAACTCCATTACACTCTCAAAGGAAGTCATCTGGATGCCCGCATCCGCACAGATCTCCTTGAATTCATTAAAGTCCATGTTCAGGCTGCTGACAAACATGCCCGACACGCCGCGCACACCGTCCGACCCTAAGATGCGCAGGATCTCGCTCTGCTCCATGGTGTCTGTCAGGACGACGCAGGGAATCTCTGTCACATTCATGACAGAATTTAAGTCCAGCCTGTGCATGAACACGATCTCCGTGCTGAACTCCTCGATCCGGTGCTGGTGTTTAAAAAGAGCGTCAAAATCATTTAATGATACCGCGATCCGCTCCTTTCCAAACCGCTGGGATACCTCCCTGATCAAATCCATGGACAGCGGCTTTGAAAAATTTAATACCGCGCGCTTTGCGCCTGCATACAAAAGCTTCTTAACATCTTCCGTTCTTCGGATATTTCCCCCCGCGATCATGGGGATACTGATCACACGGTTGATTTTCTTGATCAGGTCAATGGATTCGTCGTGCTCTTCATCGGTGTCCGAAAGATCAAAGACGATCAGCTCGTCCGCCCCCCGCTCCGCGTAATGCTTTGCCAGTCCGACCACATCGTCCGATACGGGCGCCGGGTCGTCGAACCATTTCACTGCTTTCCCTCCGTGGATAAATATACACGGGGTCAGTCTTTTATAACTCATGTATCTGTCTCTCCTTTTTTAAGTCCTTCTCTTTCGAATGTCTCTTTTTCAGAGTGTGCCCTTTCTTTAGAGCGTACCCTTTGTCGACCATACTTCCGTCATTCTTGGCTCTGCGGACACCGCCATGTCAAGCGCCTTGCCGAATGCCTTGAACATGGCCTCTGCCATGTGGTGGTTATTGCCCGCCTCCATGATCTTCACATGGAGATTCATGGCCGCGCTGTAGGAGACGGCATAGAAAAATTCTCTCACCATCTCTGTGTCCATTGTCCCGAGTACGGGCACGGTAAAGTCCGCGCTGTATTTTAAATACGGACGCCCGGAGAGATCCACCGCGCACAGCGCCAGCGTCTCGTCCATGGGCAGGATAAAATATCCGTATCTCTTGATCCCGGCTTTCTCTCCCAGCGCTTTGGCTACGGCCTGTCCGAGGACAATGCCCGTATCCTCGATGGTATGGTGGCTGTCCACCTCAGTATCGCCTTTTACCGTCACGTCGAGGTCAAAGAGTCCGTGGCGGGCAAAGCCGTCCAGCATATGGTCAAAAAAGGGGATTCCCGTGTCGATCCGGGTCTTTCCCTGTCCGTCAAGATTGATGGTCAGGCTGATATCTGTCTCCTTTGTTGTTCTCGTACAGCTTGCGGTTCTTCTGTCCATTTCCCTGCACCTCCTGTATAGTGCCGCATAAGCGCGGCGCGTCAGTCCTGCCCGTCGAACCGGACCCTGACAGAATTCGCGTGGGCGCTCAGCTGCTCTGCCTCCGCGAAACGCTCAATGTCTGTGTGTATCTTTTCCAACGCCTCTCTTGAGTAAGAGATAATGCTCGACTTCTTGATAAAATCATCCACTGACAGCGGGGAGAAAAACTTCGCCGTGCCGTTGGTCGGCAGCACGTGGTTTGGCCCCGCAAAATAATCCCCCAGCGGTTCGCTGGAATATTCCCCGATGAAGATGGCGCCTGCGTTGCGTATCTTTGTCATCACCTCAAAAGGATTTTCTGTCATGATCTCCAGATGCTCGGAAGCGATCTCATTCGCCGCCTCAATGGCCTCCTCCATACTGTCCGCCACAAGGATGTGCCCATAATTATCGAGGGATTTCTGTATGATCTCTCCTCTGGAAAGCTCCTCTGTAAAACGCTTCGTCCACTCGGACACCTTCTTAGCCAGCTCCATGCTCGTCGTCACGAGGATCGCGCTCGCCAGCTCGTCATGCTCTGCCTGTGAGAGAAGATCCGCCGCCGCGTAGCGCGGGTTCGCTGTCCCGTCCGCAAGCACAAGGATCTCGCTCGGCCCGGCGATGGAGTCAATGCTCACATGTCCGTACACCGCTTTCTTCGCCAGAGCCACATAGATGTTGCCCGGCCCCACGATCTTATCCACCTTTGGGATACTCTCTGTCCCGTATGCCAGCGCGCCGACCGCCTGCGCCCCTCCGGCTTTGTATACCTTATCTACTCCGGCTTCCTTTGCCGCCACAAGGGTAGTCGGCGTTACTTTCCCGTCCCGTCCCGGGGGAGTCACCATGATGATCTCATCCACTCCTGCCACCTTGGCGGGCATCACATTCATAAGCACAGAGGACGGATAAGCAGCTTTCCCGCCCGGCACATAGACGCCCACTCTCTGCAGGGCGGTCACTTTCTGACCCAGCATCGTGCCGTCCGGTTTACTGTCAAACCAACTGTACTGCATCTGCTTCTCATGGTAGGCGCGGATGTTGACAAGAGCCTTTCGTACCACCTCGAGCAGTCCCTCGTCCACTGCCTCATACGCTTCTTTGATCTCCGACTCTGTGACAAGGATATTGCCCGCATTGATGTCGGCCCCGTCGAATTTCTTCGTGTATCCGAACAGAGCTTCGTCGCCTCTTTCCCTGACCGCGTCCAGTATCTCCCTGACGCTCTCCTCGTATTTCCCGTAGCTGTTGGGACTGCGTTTCAACAGATCCTCCAGCAGGTTTTTCTTTGTATTCTGATCCAGTCTCTCGATCCTCATGCTTCTCCTCCTGCGTCTGAGTGTTCTTCTCTGATAATCGCCCGCAAGTCGGTGATAAGCTTTCTGATGCGCTCGTTCTCCATGCGCATACTCACCGGATTGACGATCATGCGCGCGGACAGCGGACACACCTCCTCAAGAACTACAAGTCCGTTTTCTTTTAATGTGGAGCCTGTCTCCACGATATCCACGATCACCTCTGACAGTCCCACAATGGGCGCAAGCTCGATGGAGCCGTTCATCTTGATGATCTCCACGGTCTGATGCTTTTTATTATAGAAATAATCCTTGGCGATCTTCGGGTATTTCGTCGCCACACGGATCAGCTCCCTGTGCTGCAGAAGCTCCTCTGTCTCCTTATATCCGCAGACGCACATCCTGCATTTCCCGAAGCCTAAGTCCAGCACCTCATGAACCTTGCGGCCTTCCTCGATAATCGTGTCCCTGCCGACAACTCCGATATCCGCCGCGCCGTACTCTACATAAGTAGGCACGTCCGGCCCCTTGGCAAGAAAGAACTTTAATTTCAATTCCTCGTTGGTAAAGATCAGCTTACGGGAATCCTTATCCTTCATCTCCTCACAGGTGATGCCTGATTTTTCCAGCATGTCCAGCGTCTTGTCCGCCAGCCGCCCTTTTGTGAGGGCAAATGTCAAATATTTCATAGGTGATGCTCCTTCATTATCCGTTCTTTATGTCTACAATCCGTTCCTCTCCCGTGACCAAATTGACCATCTCGATCTTCTGGTCGTGCCGCAGATACAGCATCGCCGCGGCGGAGGTCCGCTTTCCATAGCTTTCATACACTTCCCTGTCTTCTCCGGGTTCTCTTTTCATAAGCTCGATGTTGCGGCCCTTCCTGCGGAAATCACAGGCCATGGATATCGCCTGCTCTTCTGTCGCCTCTGTGTAGACGATGAGATTGCGCCGAAGCGTCTCAACCGGGATCTTCTGCCGTCCCAGAGCGCTCATCAGCTCGTCCACGATGATCGCGAACCCGATGGACGGAGTGTCCTTTCCGAATTTTCCCAACAGGTGATCATAGCGTCCGCCCCTTACGACAGCGTCTCCTGTGCCGTATGTGTAAGCGCGGAAGATGATGCCTGTATAATATCCGTAATTTCCGCTCATGCTCAGATCAAAAGTAATATGATCGTCCGCCCCGTATAATTTCAGAAGGCGGAAAATATGCTCAAGCCTTAAGAGGGCATGCTTTGCCTTGATATCCGGCGCTGCCTGCATGGCCTGCCCCAGCACCTCTTCTCCTCCGGTCAGCTCAGGGAGAAGACGGAACGCCTCTTTGACTTCTGCCGTCACCTTCCGCTCATCTAACATCTCCTCCACACCGAAGAAGTTCCGGTTCGTGATCAGAGTGCGGATCTCGCGGCTTTCTTCCTCCTCAAGTCCTGCGGCTTCCATCAGGCTTCTGACGAAATCCACGTGTCCGAGACTGATCTGGAACTCTTTTAATCCCACCTGCTTTAACCCGTCCACAACCATGGCGATCATCTCCGCGTCGGCCTCCACGGTATCCAGTCCGATCAGCTCCGCTCCGAGCTGGGTGTTCTCCTTTAATCTTCCCTGATAGCTGGAATGATTGATGAATGTGTTTCCCGCGTAGCAGAGACGGATCGGCTTGTCCTCGCTCTCGAACAGAGTGGCCGCCGCCCTTGCCACGGAGGGGGTGATATCCGGGCGGAGCGCCAGAATATTTCCTTCTCTGTCAAAGAATTTATAAAGCTCCTGTGTGGAGGTGGACCCAATTTCCTTTCGGAACACCTCGTAATATTCAAATGTCGGCGTCTGTATATCCTGATATCCATACAGATGCAATACTTTGCTCAGTTTCATCTGGAGCGCCAGTTTTGTCTCACATTCTTTATTGTAAATATCCCTTACGCCTTCCGGTGTATGAAGTTTTTGTTCCATACGGCTCTCCTTTCGCTTTACCATGCTAATACGTTAAAATACCCTTGTAATTATACGGAGTTTCTTCCGCCCTGTCAATCCCTCATATCCAAGTCCTTCTGTATCATATCCAGATAGGGGACAAGGTACCCCTGCTTGAGTTCAAAGAACCAGTCCGGCTCCAGCTCTTCGAAGCGGATGCTCTTGCGGCCGCCCTGCTGCGCCCTGTCCCAGAACTTACGGATCTGTTCATATCTCATATAGTAGAGTTCGTCCCGCCCGGTGTAGTAGACAAGCAGAAAAGCAATTCCTCCCTGTCCCTCGAACTTCTCCATGAAGCTGATCTGATGCTCATGCACGTTCTGCAGCGGAAATGTATCCACACTGCACTCCTTGGCGTCAAAGCACACAGGAATCCCCTGCACGGCCCCAATATAGTCCACGGTACTGATCTTGTCAAAATAGGCCAGCGTAATGTGGCGGCTTGACTGATCGATATTCACGGGAGTGATGGGGGTGGGGATCTTCTGGATCAGGGCAAGTCCCATCTCCGTGTAGCGCTCATTCGTATGATTGATAAATTCCTCAAGCGTGGACCCTCTTAAGCCTCTTGAGTTCCATGTGGCCATGTCGCATTGCTCCTTTTCTTTTGCCTTTGCCCGTTTTCCTTCATGCAGGCCCGCTTCCCTTCCCCTGTTGCGAAAGTCCGATGCCCCGGCATATTTTATCAAACAGGACAGGCACCGGCGCTGTAATCACCTTACCGGAGAGCGGTGCAAGCGCTCCCGCACATTCCGGCATACAAAGCCTTGCGGAATGCAGAAGCTGGCTTTTCAATCCGTACTCTTTTTTAAGCCGTTCGTTGACTGCCCGGTCGCCGTACTTTGTATCTCCCGCGATGGGATGTCCCTGAGAGGCAAGGTGGGCGCGGATCTGATGGGTCTTTCCTGTGATCAGGTGAACTTCCAGTAAAGTAAAACCGCCCCCGAAGGCAAGCGGCCTGTACTCTGTCTCAATCAGTGAGGCGCCGCCGCTTTTTTCACTCTGTATGGATACGGTATTTGTCTTTTCATTCTTTACAAGATATCCGCTGATCCGCTTTTTCTCTGTTACAGTTCCCTTTACAAGACAGAGATAATACTTCTTTAGTGTGCGCTCGCGGAACATCTCTGTCAGCTCCTGAAGGGCGGCGAGTGTCTTTCCTGCCGCCACAATGCCGCTTGTGTTGCGGTCCAGCCTGTTGCATACCGACGGGCGGAAGGTGCGAAGCTCCTCCTCCTTTATCTGCCCGCTTGAGAGCAGATATGCCGTCAGGTGCTCCACGAGAGAGACGTCCTCAGGCTTTGCCTTCTGAGAGAGCATTCCCACAGGCTTGTTGATAAAAAGCGTATGCTTATCTTCATATATAATATCAAGCTTTGCACTCTTGCGCCCCTCACTGCTCTGCACGGGCGCTTTCTGTATGCGTGAAAATTTCCCGATCGTCTCCTCCGCAAGAAAAAGCCTAACCACATCTCCCTCGGAGAGCATCTCACTGCCTGACGCTTTTTTCCCGTTGAGGGTGATATTTTTCTTTCTCAGCATTTTGTAGAGGAAACCTTTCGGCGCCTGATCCATGTATTTCCCGAGAAATTTGTCCAAGCGCTGTCCCGCCTCGTTCGCGCGGATACAAAGTTCTTTCATCTGCCGCCTCGTTTCTGTCCTGATTTCGCCTACAGCGAGATATTAAGAATCACATTCTTTATGGCTTCTTCTGTTTCCTTTGTGTCTTCCTTCTCCACTGCCGCGATATTGTCAAGACCCTCCGCTCTTGTGAGGAAGGGTTTGTATTCACCCAGTATTTTTACTGTCAGTCCGTCAAAGCCGTTTGCCGTGAGCATTGTACGGATATAATTGCCCAAAGTCTTTAAATCTGTCTTCTTTGAGCGGGTATAGCCGAAAATATTGTGTCCGGAGATCACGATACAGTCCACGGGCATGATGTCATTTTTGCTTGTGATCACCATATCATAACATACAGTAAGATGTCTTGTCTTTTCAGCGATCTCCTCTGCTCTCCCCCTCTCGATGGACGGATGGGGAAGCCTTGTAATCACTCCAACCAGCGCCTTTGAGGCGGGGAGACACCCAAGGACTGCCACCACGGTAAGCAGGTTCAGCCTTGTCCCTGTCTGGAAATATCCCAGCAGGAAAACCGCAGCCACAATAGCGAAGTACACGATCGTTCTTATGATCTCGATTTTTTTCTTATAGTCCAGATAACCGGGCGAACCCTTCTCTGCTCTTCTCATTTTGTAAATAACCCCTCTGCTTTCAGTATCAGTCCATGCGGGACAAGCTTCGCCCCTGCCCTTGCCGCTTTCATCCCCGCCCCGTACACGGACAGCGGGCGCTTTTTCCTGCTGTCTTTTAACGCCTTATGCACCACTTCCGGAGCCTTCGCAACGGACAGCTTCTTAAGCGGGTCTGTCAGCTCCCCGCTGACAATAAAAAATTCTGTATCCACCGGCCCGGGACAGACGGCGGTCACATAGATTGCGCTCTGCCTTAATTCCGCTCCCAGCGCTCTGGAAAAGCTTAACACATAGGACTTTGTGGCAGCGTACACCGCAAATCCCGGCTGCGGACAGAACGCTGCGGCTGAGGCCAGATTGAGGATGCGTCCTCCTCTTCCCATCCACGGCAGCGTCATCTGTGTCATGCGCGTCAGCGCGCTGCAGTTTAAATCCACCATGTCTGTCTGCAGTTTCCTTCCCTTTGCGGCAATGTCAGTAAATGTCCCGCTCTTTCCGAATCCCGCGCCGTTGACCAGCATCCGCACATTCGGAGAGAATTCCCGCAGGGCGTTATGATACTCCTTATACACCTGCTTTTTCATCAGGTCTCCCTCGAAGATCCTCAGGGGAAGCCTGCTCTCCTCCCTAAGCTGCTCCAGCCGCCCCCGCCGTCTGGCGATAACCCATATCTCATCCAAATCTCTGTAAAAATAGCCAATCTGACGGACAAACTCCCGTCCCATTCCTGAGGAAGCTCCCGTCACGACGGCAATCTTTTTCTGTTCTTCCTTTTTCTGTTCTTCCATGCCTGACCACTTCTCTTTCTTTTCTTTCTTCGCTTATTTCACTTCTTTTTATGGACATTGCGTATTGTCTTTTTCTTCTTTCCTGATACAGGCCTGTTCTGCCTGTGAGCACCGGATTCTGAGCGTCCTTTTGACTTCCCTGCCCTTCTCTCGGCGGCTCCCGGGCGGTTCTTTGTGCTCTCCTGTTCCCTGCCCTGCCTTGGGCGGATAAGGCACTTCTGCCCGTACCCGATCAGATCTGTCCTGCCCGCCTTTTTAAGCGCTTCTTCCACCAGATCGTAAAGCTTCGGGTTCCGGTACTGGATCAATGCTCTCTGCATTGCCTTCTCGTGAGGACTCTTCGGCACATAGACCGGCTTCATGCTCCTTGGGTCAAGTCCTGTATAATACATACATGTAGAGAGTGTGGACGGCGTGGGGTAAAAGTCCTGCACCTGCTCCGGCATATAACCGAGATCCCGGCAGTATTCGGCAAGCTCCACCGCCTCCTTAAGCGTCGATCCCGGATGGGACGACATCAGGTACGGCACCACATACTGTTTTTTCCCGAGCCGTTCATTCATCCGCTTATACTGTCTGATAAACTCCTCGTAGACACTGTTTTCCGGCTTCCCCATGAGAGAAAGCACCTGATCCGACACATGCTCCGGGGCGACTTTTAGCTGACCGCTCACATGGTGTTCGCACAGCTCCCGCAGGAAGTCGTTCTTCTGATCCGCCAGCAGATAATCAAACCGTATGCCGGAACGGATGAACACCTTCTTTACTCCCGAAATGTCCCGCAGCTTTTTTAAGAGACGAACATAGTCGCTGTGATCCGCATCCAGATTCTTACACGGTTTGGGCCATAGGCACTGTCTGTTTCTGCACACGCCGTGTTCCGTCTGTTTCCCGCAGGAAGGATGGCGGAAGTTTGCCGTGGGGCCGCCCACGTCGTGGATATATCCTTTAAAATCCGTTTCCTCTGTGATAAGCTTTGCCTCTTTTATCAGAGATTCATGGCTTCTCACCTGAACGATCCGCCCCTGATGAAAGGTGAGCGCGCAGAAGCTGCATCCGCCAAAGCACCCTCTGTTGCTGATAAGACTGAACCGGATCTCAGACACAGCGGGAATACCGCCCTTTTCCTCATATGAAGGGTGATACGCCCTCATATAAGGCAGATCATACACATCATCCATCTCTGTCACGGACAGCGGTTTTGACGGCGGATTCTGCACGACATAAAGATGGTCAGAATAAGGTTCCGCCAGCCGCTTTCCGTTGAAGGCGTCTGTATTGACATACTGCGTATAGAAGCTTTTCGCATAGTTCTTCTTATCCGCTTTCAGTTCTTCAAAGGAAGGAAGAAACTCCGCGTCCCCAATCCGTTCCTTATCCTTCACCTTAACTACCGTTCCGTCAATATATGTCAGTTCCTCCACCGGGATTCCGGCTTCCAGTGCCTCCGCGATCTCTATGACAGAGCGCTCTCCCATCCCGTATGAGATAATGTCCGCCCCGGAATCAAGAAGAACTGACCTTTTGATGCGGTCTGACCAGTAGTCGTAATGTGCCATCCTCCTAAGACTTGCCTCGATCCCTCCTAATATGACCGCTGTATCCTTATATGTCTGACGGATCAGATTGCCGTACACCACACAGGCGTAATCCGGACGTTTCCCCATCTCTCCGCCGGGTGTGTAGGCATCGCTTTTCCTGCGCTTTTTGGAAACGGAATAATGGTTGACCATGGAATCCATATTTCCCGCAGAGACGAGGAAACCCAGCCTTGGCTTCCCGAATACGGCGATGCTTTTGGGGTTCCTCCAATCCGGCTGTGAGATGATACCCACACGGTATCCTCTCGCTTCAAGAAGACGGCTGATGATGGCATGTCCGAAAGACGGATGATCCACATAGGCGTCCCCGATCACATAGGCGAAATCAACCTGATCCCATCCTCTCTCCTCCATATCCGCCCTGCTGACAGGCAAAAATCCCTGACTCATTTTGTAACCCCGCATATTTCATATGTGTGATCCATGATCTGGAAAAAATCACGGATATAATAGTCTGCCAGACGGCGCTTCTCCGGGTCGTCTGGTTCTGAGAATTCATCGTACACGGCGCACACTTTCATCCCCGCGTTCTTCCCCGCCAGTATTCCGTTTGGAACATCCTCGAACACAAGACATTCCTCCGGTGCAACGCCTAAGTCCTCCGCCACCTTGAGATAGACGTCCGGCGCCGGTTTTCCCGCCGCCACCTCGCAGGAGGTGCGTACAGAATCAAAATAAACGCCCAGTCCTCTTGCATTTAAAGCGGCTTCCGCGATCACCCGGTCATTGCTCGTAGCGATTCCCAACAAGATGCCGCGCCCTTTCATTTCATCTAAGAACTCCATTGCCCCGGTCTTGGGAAACACCTTTGTCGCGTAGAGCTCCACCGTCATGTCGCGCCACTCCTGCATCACCCGTTCCAACGTCTGTCCCGGCGTCTGAAAGGTATCTACAAAATACTGCGCTGTCTCTGTATAGCTCATGCCCTCGATATCCTTGCAAAATGTCTCGGGCGGTGTGAGGTCATATTTTTCCATATAGATACGGTCCACCTCCGGCCAGATCCACATCGAATCCACCAGCGAACCGTCCATGTCGAATATGACTGCTTTCTTTCCATCTAACATAATTCTGCCACCTCTTTATCTGTCAGCCTGCGGTACTCTCCCGGCGCAAGGCTTTCATCCAGTATAAGCGGCCCCATACGGAGCCTTTTTAAATAGATCACTTCTTTTCCGGCTGCGGCAAACATGCGCTTGACCTGATGAAACCGCCCTTCCCGGATGGTGATCTCTGTCTCTGATATTTCCCCTGAGCTTAAGATGCGCAGTCCGGCGGGAAGCGTCTTTTTCTCGTCCCCGATATCCATCCCTTCGGAAAACTGTTTGATATCCTCGTCCGTCACTGTTCCCCTCACCCTCGCAAAGTAGACTTTGTCCACATGCTTCTTCGGTGAGAGAAGCCGGTGCGCCAGCTCCCCGTTGTTTGTGACCAGCAGCAGGCCTTCCGTATCCTTATCCAGTCTTCCCACGGGGAAAAGATCGTCTCTTTTCTTATCCTCTATCAGATCGAGCACAGTCCTTTCCCGCCTGTCTGACGTCGCGCAGACAACGCCCTCCGGCTTGTTCAGCATAAAGTATTCGTACTGCTCGTAGGCCGCCTCCTCTCCATGGAAGCACACTCTGTCCTGCTCAGTGTCGATCTTTGTCTCAGGCTTTTTTGTAACTGTACCGTTCACGGTCACGCTGCCTTTTGTGATTTCTTTCTTTATCCCGCTCCTCGTTCCGTATCCCATGTCCGCGAGGAACTTGTCTAACCGAAGCTTCATGACGACTGCCACCGCCATCCCGGGAGATACTTATTCTTTAACGTCTGATTCCCCAGCTTGCCAAAGCCAAGCGGGTAACCGTCCACACAGACAAGATACCAACCCTTGTCCTTTGGCCCGGTCAGATCTTCCACGTCCAGCGTCTCCCCCTTTAGATACTTGACGACACGATCATCAGACACAGGCAGATCAATGATATGCCCGTACTCCTCTTTTTTCAGATTCATGGCCAATGCCTGACTTGGCTCGAAGCGCTTCTTTTTCAGCTCGCCGAGGAGAAGGCCTGTCCTCAGGAAACGGATACCCTTAAGGGGCGGTACGTCCTCCGGCATATAATACACCTTGTCCGCGCGGATGTCGATACGCGCCGTATCAAACTCTCTCTTTACAGTGGATAAAAACTCCTTTAATTCACTGGGAAGCTTCTCAGAACTTGCGGCCATTTTCCCGGCCATTCTTCCCGCCGTGCTTCCGTCCATCCCTCCGGCTTCTTCCCCTTTTTTCAGAAGAGCAAGAAAGTGTCCCTCCCCTTTCATTCTGTGGGGAAAAATGCGCACCGTTTTCTTAAGCTCCTGATTCCCCGATTCTGTCACTTCCGGCATCCCGTGCGCAAAGCCTTCGTACCCTTCCATCTCACAGATGGTAAACTCCGGGTATTCCCTGAGCAGATATTCAATGGTCTGCTCATTCTCCTCCGGGGAAAAGGTACAGGTAGAGTATAAAAGCATACCGCCTGTCCGAAGCATCTGGGCCGCCTGTGTGATGATGCTCCTCTGGAGCTTCGAGAAAAACTCCGGTCCGTGTTCCTCCCACGCCCGGATCATCTTCCTGTCCTTCCTGAACATCCCCTCGCCCGAACAGGGCGCGTCGATCAGGATCTTGTCAAAATATCCTCTGAAATACGGAACCAGCTTACCCGGTTCTTCGCTCAGGATCAGCACATTCCCGATTCCGAAGAGCTCCAGATTTTTAAGAAGGCCCTTGGCTCTGGAATTGCTCAAATCGTTTGCCGCCAGAAGTCCCGTCCCCGCCAGTCTGGCCCCAAGCTCCGTGGCCTTGCCGCCCGGCGCGGCGCACACATCCAGCACCCGATCCCCCGGCTCCACTCTCAGACGATCCGCAGGCGTCATGGCGCTCGGCTCCTGAAGGTAGTAAAGTCCCGCGAAATAATAAGGATGCTTGGCAGGCTGATCCTTCTCCCCGTCATAATAAAACCCGTTGCTGATCCACGGTACGGGCGTCAATTCCCACGGAGCGATCTTTAAAAACTCCTCCACTGATATCTTGTCTGTATTTACACGCAGACCATAGTGGCGCGGCTCGTCAAAACAGCTCAGGTAAGCCTCATATTCCGCGCCCAGCAGGTCTTTCATCTTTTCCTCAAATGCTCTGGGCAGATACATGGTATCTCCTCTCGTTATTTTTTTATCTCTTCAAAGAATCTGTCAGCAATGTATTCAGGCGATTCAGCCCAAAAACCATTTTCCGTATTTTGTAATATCGTATACGTCTCAGAATTATAAAAGCGCCCCACAGCTTCCGTAAATCCGATTTTCAGGTCTTCCTGAATGATATCCACAACAGCACGGATCTGTATGCAGACATTCATCGTTATATCCTTGTCATTAAAGGTGTAGATAACATCATTCATACTTAACTCTCCATCGCCCGAATTGAAAGCTCACTTTTGAACTGCGCAACCATTGTACCACATTTCCTTTCTCCTTGAAACCCTTTCTCTTTATCCAATTCTCTGATATAATGCGGATATGAAATTGACAAATAGAGTTTGTGGAGGTGTTAAAAATGGCAACTTCAAATATGAAAGCCAGTATTCCTTGTGATATTCATAAAGTATGGAAAGTTGTTACAGACGTTGAAAATTACGCATGGCGTAGTGATTTAAGCAAAACAGAAGTCCTAAGCGACAAGCAGTTTATTGAATATTCCAAAGAGGGTTATCCAACCACCTTTACAATCAATGTCACAGTGCCATATAAACGTTGGGAATTTGACATGGAAAACAGCAACATGAAAGGACACTGGGTTGGTATTTTTACTTCCAGAGATAATGAAACGGAGATTGATTTTACAGAGTATGTAACAGCAAAAAAATTCTATATGAAGCCTTTTGTAAAATCGTATTTAAAAAAACAACAGGCTCAATTTGTTTCAGATTTAAAAAAGGCAGTATTATACTTGACGGAGAAACAAAATGCAATATAACATAAACGACAAAAACTCTGAATATTACGGCGTATGATAATGAAAGGCTTGTAGGCTGCTTGAACTTGCAAAGGAGAACACCCCTCTCTTTTTTCCAATGCGGAAGAAGCCGCACAACTGATAAAAAAATTCATACGTGAACAACAGAAGTAAATGACATCTACCCTCATAGCAACACTACCTCTGCGAGAACCTCAGGCAGTGTAAATGCCCCGTCTTTGATTATCTTTTTTGCCTTTTCGGACATTTGTGGGTGGTCACCAAGAGATAACGCAGAACGACATTCCATTTTCCAAAACACTCTGCTTTGCGAAAATCTAAATCTTAATGCGGCCTTTATGCCGCCGTTGCGTAATCCAGAATAAAAATTTTACTTGCAATTTTTTCGACGCTGTCTAAAATATCATCAATTTTTTCAGCGACAACAGTATTTAAAAATTCTTCTCCGCATTGTTCACATCTTAAACACGGCACATTTTCAATGATTACATAGCAATTATTTAATTGTGCAAAATATGTTGTTTTTCCCGGTTTCATCTCTCCGGTTTTACAGCTCATACACTTCATTCTGTCCGCTCCCTTCTGGTCTTTAAATCATCTTCAAATTTTATGTTATCCGGAAAATATGCTGTTATTATCCGGCTTCCCGATCCCTCATCACTTGCAACTGCATGCAATATTTTTCCGTCTGCAGATTTCCCAAAAATCAAGCAGCTTGGAAAAGGGAAATCATCGGGATATTGTTCTATTATTTCCCCTGTCATAACACAATTTTTAACATCTTTTGCCCTTATACTCCGTTGCCTCAGTCGCTCCAACGCGTGAATAGTTATGATAACTCTTTCTTGCTCATAATATGCGC
>DWYT01000144.1 GCA_019118545.1 Candidatus Mediterraneibacter merdavium
GGTATGAGCCGGTTTCTTTATCAGAAAACGAGTTTACGACACAATGGAAAGCAATTGCTGTCAGGGAAGAACGGGAAGACTTTTTGGAAAAACACACCAGTGTAATGACAGATGCAGGAAAACTGACTCTCTCCGGACAGCCTTATTATGAAGAAGCGATCGGCGAAACGGTCTATAATTCATATACTGATGTACTATATGTATTTCCGGATAGTGTTTGTGAAAAGCTGCTCCCGGTTATGCGGAACCGCTACATCACTACGTCTGAAAATATTTCTTTTGAAAACGCCCTCGAATTAGAGCGGATTTTTTCAGACGAATATCCAGAGGATGCGAATACCAGTGTCAGTTACGCAATCCGTTTGAGTACCTTACAAGTCAATAGCTCAAAGGCGGATAGTTTTGTCTTACAATCTTCTATGCTTTACGGAGCAGTCGTGTTGATGGTTATCTGCCTTACAATCTTGTCCTTGCAGCAGCTTTTGGATGCAGATAAGTACAGATACCGTTTCTCTGTATTACGAAAGTTGGGTGTTGAAGAACAGCGGATAGGGAAACTTGTGCTAAAGCAATTAGGTGTTTGGTTTGGACTGCCTATCATTATTGCTGTCATTGTTTCCGTAATTGTAATTTCATACTTTATTCAGACTATAACAGCAGAGATTTCAGCTTATATCGGTTTTGGGACTTTGATGTTGCAGATTGGTATAACTGTAGGTGTTTTGGCGTTATTGCTGATTTGCTATTTCATTAGTACATGGCTCTTATTCAAAAGAACTGTTAAGTAAAATAATAAAATGCAAAAAGACCCTGTAAAGAGGTATGGGAGTTTTTGCATTTTCATCCTCAAGGGGTAGTATCAGAATAAAAATTATGATAAAATTTCAATAACTGTGTGAACACGATATAAGAAGGGTTGTAGAATGGGATTTACGCATTTTGATGAAAACGGGAAAGCGGTTATGGTGGATGTGACCGGGAAAAATGAAACGCTCCGCGAGGCGCAGGCGACAGGAAAGATCATTGTAAACCGGGAGGTTTTTCAGGCGATAAAAGCGGGCACAGTAGGCAAGGGAGATGTGCTTGGCGTAGCGGCTACGGCAGGGGTCATGGGAGCGAAAAGGACGTCAGAGCTTATTCCCATGTGCCACATCCTGCCCATCACCAACTGTAAGGTAAACTTTGAGATGGACGCTGATGAGTGCGCCATTTACTGTACCTGTATTGTGAAGGTCACGGGCAGGACCGGAGTGGAGATGGAAGCTCTGACAGGTGTGAGCGTGGCTCTTCTGACCATTTATGACATGTGCAAAGCCATGGACAAGACGATGGAGATCGGGGAGATCTATCTGGTAAAAAAGACGGGCGGGAAGAGCGGAAATGTATATAATGAACCACATTCGCGCGGCTTGCGCGTGGAAGAAGACGCAGGAAAGGCGCACAGGGAGATCGATATCCTGTGATCCCGGCAGCAGGACGGGATTGACGGTATGCGAAAGAGCGGGGCAGGCACAGTGGATGTGGAACAAACGGATACGGCAGAGAAAAAGGAGCAGGAAGTAATGGAAGGGTACAGATGGAGAGCAGCAGTCGTGACCTTAAGTGACAAGGGATACGCGAGCGAACGTGAGGACAGGAGCGGCCCGCTGATTTGTGAAATGATAGAGGCGGCAGGGTATAATGTGGAAAAAACGATCCTTCTTCCTGACGAAAAAGAAGAAATAAAAAAATGTCTGATTGCACTGTGCGATGAGGCGGGAGTGGATATTGTCTTCACGACGGGCGGCACCGGATTGGCGCCGAGGGATTGTACCCCTGAGGCGACAATGGAGGTGGCGCAGCGGAACGTTCCGGGGATCGCGGAGGCGATGCGCCTTGCTTCTCTTAAGATTACGCAGCGGGCGATGTTAAGCCGGGGAGTGTCAGTCGTCCGGGGAAAGACGCTCATTATCAATCTGCCGGGCAGTCCCAAGGCGGTGAAGGAGAATTTGGAGGCAGTGCTCCCGGCACTGGGTCACGGACTGGCTATACTGACGGGCAGGGACGGGGAATGTGCGCGATGAAGGATCAGTTTGGCAGAGCCATCGACTATATGAGAGTGTCTGTGACGGACCGCTGCAATCTGCGGTGCGTTTATTGTATGCCCGAAGAAGGGGTCCCCGCTGTGGTTCATCAGGATATCCTTACCTTTGATGAGATCGCCAGACTGTGCGGTATTGGGGTCAGGCTTGGGATTACGAAGATCAAGTTGACCGGAGGGGAACCTCTGGTGCGAAGGGGACTGCCGGAGCTTCTGAAAATGCTGAAATCGCTTCACGGGATTGAGCAGGTTACGCTCACAACAAATGGAATATTATTAAAGGAACAAATAAATGAATTAGTTTACAATGGGTTGGATTCTGTGAATATCAGTATTGACACACTGGATGCGGAGCGATACAAGAAGGTTACGAGGGGCGGCTGTGTGGAGAAGGCTTTGGAAGGATTGGACGCCGCCGCAAAGTTTCCGGATCTCAGGATAAAGGTAAACTGTGTTCCGCTGAAGGATACGGATGAAGAGGAGTACGTACAGCTTGCCCTTCTGGCTCAAAGTGGAAAGGCGGACGTGCGCTTTATCGAAATGATGCCCATTGGTATGGGGAAGGCATTTTCCGGGAAGAGCAAAGATGAGATATGCTCCATATTGAGAAAGCATTTTGGAGAACCAGAAGAATATAAAGAACCGCTTGGAAACGGCCCGGCGGTCTATGTGCAGTTCCCCGGATTCAGGAAAAGAGTAGGCTTCATCAGCGCGGTATCCCATCAGTTCTGCGGCGGGTGTAACCGGGTGCGCCTTACATCCGAGGGATACCTGAAACCATGCCTTCAATATGGCAGCGGTACGGATCTGAGGGAGATGTTAAGAAGCGGCGCGTCAGATGAGAAAATCTGTGAGGAGATGCGGCGCGTTATCTATGAGAAACCTGCCTGTCATCAGTTCGCGGTGAAGAATAACGCGGGGAATACGGGTGAAAAGGACGGCCGGCAAGCCATTGACAGTATGGAGCTGGAGAAAAAAGGAATGTCGCGGATCGGCGGGTGACGACAGGCTATAAGAAAAATGATCGGAGGCTGACATCAGACTATGGGAAAAGTGATCGCAGTATGTACAAGTCCGGCGAAGGGCACACAGAAGCAGAATATCGGCGAAGGAGTATTTATAGAGGATTTCGGAATACAGGGGGACGCCCACGCGGGGAAATGGCACCGTCAGGTGAGTCTTCTTTCTTATGATAAGATTGAAGAGTTCCGGGCGCGCGGCGCGGTAGTTGCGGATGGAGCCTTTGGGGAAAATCTTGTTGTAGAGGGCATTGATTTCCGCGCTCTGCCCGTGGGAACCCGTCTCCATTGCGCGGATGTGATTCTGGAGATGACGCAGATCGGGAAAGAGTGCCACCACGGCTGTCAGATCTTCCAGAAGATGGGAGACTGTATCATGCCGAGGGAGGGCGTGTTTGCCCGGGTAATCCGGGGCGGGACGATCCGTGTGGGAGATGAGATGAAGGTGGTAGAGGATGAGTAATCGGAGCAGATTAGCCGGGACAGTGTGCGCAGTGTTCCTTCTTGTAATGATGTCAGCTTTCTTTGTGACAGCCTGTTCAGGGCCGGTAAGAGAAACCGGGGCAGACGCGTCGGAAAAGGAAGAGACTGGCGGAATACAGATCGAGGAAGAGGGGACAAAGGACGATAAAGAGGAATACTTTGTCTTTCAGGATGTGGAGGAAAACAGCTATGAAGCGCCTCTGCTTGAGTCTGTTCCAAAGTGCACCTATGATTTTTCTTATCTTAAGGCAGATGAAGAGACAGGCTATAAGAGCTTTCATGACAAAAAGAACGGTGTAAAAGCAAGATTCGGTATCGATGTATCGGAGTTTCAGGGTGAGGAGATCGACTGGAAGCTGGTAAAAGAAAGCGGAGTAGAGTTCGTCATCATCCGTCTTGGATACCGTGCGTATGGGGAGACGGGCGCGCTTGTCATGGATGCCATGTATGAACAGAATATACAGGGAGCTCTTGACGCCGGCCTTGATGTGGGAGTGTATTTTTTCTCTCAGGCGGTCAGCGGGGCGGAGGCGGTTCAGGAGGCAGAGTTTGTGCTCGAACATTTAAAGCCTTATGATATCAGCGGCCCGGTCGTTTATGATACAGAGGAGATCAAGTGGGATACAGCACGTACGGATGAAAACACGCGAGAGGATTTTACCAATTTCTGCAAGGTATTTTGTGATACGATAAAGCAGGCGGGTTATGAACCAATGATCTACTCCAATATGAAGTGGATGGCATTTACCCTTGATATGGAAGAGCTTACAGAGTATGATTTCTGGTATGCGGATTATCATGATATCCCGCAGTGTCCCTATGATTATAAAATATGGCAGTACAGCGAGACCGGCGTAGTGCCCGGGATCAACGCGAATGTAGATCTTAATCTTTGGTTTGAGAAAGAGCAGGAGGAATAAAAGATGAAATGGAATAAATTCCGGTTAAAGACAACGACAGAGGCGGAGGATATCGTCAGCAGTATGCTGATGGATCTCGGCATACAGGGGGTGGAGATCGAGGATAAGATCCCGCTCACCCAGTCTGACAAGGAGCAGATGTTTGTGGATATCCTTCCTCAGATCGAGGCGGACGACGGAGTGGCTTACTTAAGTTTTTATCTGGAGCCGGAGGAGGATCAGGAGAAGATTCTTGCCGATGTGAGGCGTGAGTTAAAAGAGATGTCCGCCTATGTGGATGTGGGCGAGTGCCTGATCGAAGAGTCAGAGACAGAGGATGTGGACTGGGTCAACAACTGGAAACAATATTTCCACCAGTTTTATGTGGACGATATTCTCATCATCCCTTCATGGGAGGATGTAAAACCTGAGGATGCGGACAAGATGGTCATTCATATCGATCCGGGAACCGCTTTCGGGACAGGGATGCACGAGACGACCCAGCTCTGTATCCGCCAGATCAGAAAATACGTGACAGAGGAGACACAGATACTCGACGTGGGATGCGGAAGCGGGATACTCGGCATGTTGGCGCTGAAATTCGGGGCGGCCCATTCCGTGGGAACGGATCTTGACCCGTGTGCCATCGACGCGACCCATGAAAATATGGAAGTGAACGGTATATCAAAAGACAAATATGAGGTGATGATCGGAAATATCATCGACGACAAAGCTGTGCAGGATCGCGTAGGATATGAGCGCTATGACATTGTCGTGGCAAATATTCTTGCAGACGTGCTTGTGGAACTTACCCCGGTGATCACACACCAACTGAAAAAAGGCGGCATTTACATCACCAGCGGGATCATTGACGACAAAGAGCAGACTGTGGTGGACGCGGTGAAGGCGGCAGGAATGGAAGTGCTCGACGTGACGTATCAGGGTGAGTGGGTGTGCGTGACTGCGCGAAAATGAATGTCATGCGCGAGAGTAATTCCGCCGGACGACAGGTATCATTCCCGGACACGCTTTCGCTCGGGACGCAGCGTAGCGGCGCATGGGAGTAATTCCGCCGGACAACAGGTATCACTCCCGGACACGCTTTCGCTCGGGGCGCAGACGTAACGGTGCATAAGGGTGCAAAGAACGCACCCTAAACACCGACGCTGCTCTACGGTCCGGTCATGATACCTGTCGTCCGGCTGGTGTACTCATGCCGGGAGTGCTCGACGTGATGTATTAGGGCGAGAGCGTGTCCGGGAAGGACATCCGCTCATTCCGCGCTACACATTTTGCGCAGTCGGAACGCAGATGCCGGAGAGATAAAAGGAAGGAACAGAGTATGCAGCAATTTTTTGCGGATTCGTCATGGATACAGGGGAATAGTATTTATATCGAGGGGGCGGATGTCAATCACATGAAGAATGTGCTCCGAATGAAGCCGGGGGAGGATGTGCGCGTAAATGACGGTCAGGGGAAAACTTATCTCTGCTGTGTGAGCGCGTATGAGGACGACCGGGCGGTTCTTGACATATTGAAGGAGCTGGATTCTGACACAGAGCTTCCGTCCCGAATTGTGTTGTTTCAGGGACTTCCGAAAGGGGATAAGATGGAATGGATCGTGCAGAAGGCGGTGGAGCTTGGCGCGTACAGCATCGTCCCGTTTGCCGCGAAGCGTTCTGTCGTGAAGCTGGATGAGAAGAAAGCTACGAAGAAACAGGCGCGCTGGCAGGCGATTGCCAAAGGGGCGGCGGAGCAGTCCGGCAGGAGCATCATCCCGGAAGTGCAAAATGTCCTGACATTCACAGAGGCACTGGACGCTGCGAAGGAACTGGACGTGCTGCTTATTCCCTACGAGCTGGAAGAGGGCATGAAGGAGACGGCCCGCATAATAGAAGCTGTTGAACCGGGACAGTCTGTGGGGATATTCATCGGCCCGGAGGGCGGCTTCGAAGAAGAGGAAGTGGAACTTGCAAAAAAAGCGGGCGCGCATCCGGTGTCACTCGGAAAACGGATACTGCGCACAGAGACTGCGGGGTTGACGGCGCTGTCCGTTCTCATGTATAAATTAGAAACTGTATAGCTGAACTTTTCATTCAGTTCAGGAGCGCCATTCGTAAAACCGCACTGGCGTGCTAACCGTGGCTGGCACCACAGTTTTACTCATTAGCGGGCGCTCAGCCGATACGAATATCCACTTGCGGATTCGTGCAAGCACGATCCGCGGCGCGGACATTGTATCGCTGAACTGAATATAGTAATAATGAAATTATAGAAAAGGAAAGGGATTATGGAAGTTTATCTGGACAATTCTGCCACGACCATGTGTTATCCGGAAGTGGGGGAACTGGTTTATAAAGTCATGTGTCGGGATTACGGGAATCCGTCTTCTCTGTACCGAAAAGGCGTGGAGGCGGAGCATTATATCCGCGACGCAAAGGAAACGATCGCCAGACTTTTGAAGGTGAACAGTAAAGAGATATTTTTCACCTCAGGCGGCACGGAGAGCGACAACCTTGCTCTGATCGGCTGTGCGCGGGCGAACCGCCGCCGGGGGAATCATCTGATCACCTCATCAATCGAGCATCCGGCGATCCTGAACACAATGCGGTATCTGGAAGAGGAAGAGGGATTCCGCGTGACGTACCTGCCGGTGGACGAAACGGGCAGGATAAAGATGGACGCTCTCAGAGAGGCTCTATGCCCGGAGACGATCCTTGTATCGGTCATGTATGTGAACAATGAAGTCGGGACCGTGCAGCCGATTCAAGAGGCTGTGCAGTTGACGAAACGGTACAATTCATCTATCCTGTTCCACACGGATGCAGTGCAGGGGTACGGGAAATACCGCATCCACCCGAAACGTCTTGGGATCGACCTGCTCTCGGCAAGCGGACACAAGATCCACGGGCCGAAGGGGGTCGGCTTCCTCTATATCGACAGCAGAGTGAAGATCCATCCTATTATGTTCGGCGGCGGACAGCAGAAAGATCTCCGCTCCGGCACAGAAAATGTACCGGGGATTGCGGGATTAGGCCTTGCTTCCCAGCTCATTTATCAGGATCTTGAGATGAAAACCGCACTCATGCGGGAGCTGAAAGCGTACTTTCTGGAAGGCATCCGTGGGATTGAGAACACAGTGGTTCATGGACTGACGGATGAAGGAAGCGCGCCTCATATCATCAGTGTGGGTTTCAGCGGCGTCAGAAGTGAAGTTCTTCTCCACACACTGGAGGACAAGGGCATCTGTGTTTCTGCGGGGTCTGCATGCGCCTCGAATCACCCGGCGGTCAGCGGTGTCTTAAAGGCAATCGGCGCACCGAGGGAATATCTGGACGCGACCATCCGTTTCAGTATGTCAGAGTTCACGACAAAAGAAGAAATTGACTATACGCTGGAAACACTATATAATTGTATACCGATGCTTCGGAAATTCACACGGCGCTAAAGGCGCTGAGTCCGGAGGCAGCGCTGTGATAAAGATAAAGGAGAAGATCATGACATTTCATTCATTTTTGATCAAGTATGGTGAGATCGGGATAAAAGGAAAGAACCGTTATCTGTTCGAGGACGCACTTGTGCGCCAGATCAGGTACGCCCTGAAAAATGTGGACGGAGAGTTCCTTGTCCACAAATGTCACGGGAGAGTATATGTGGACTGCGAGGGCGCGTATGATTATGAGGAGACGGTCGAAAGCCTGAAAAAAGTATTTGGTATCGTCGGTATCTGTCCGGTGGTAAGAAAACAGGTCAAAGAGATCGAAGAGCTCAAAAAAGATGTGGTCGCCTATGTGGGAGAGATGTACCCGGACGGGGATCGGACTTTCAAGGTGGAGGCGAGACGCGCGAACAAGCGTTACCCGATGAACTCCATGGAGATCAACTGTGAGCTGGGCGAGGCGGTCTTAGACGCTTACCCGCAGATGAAAGTGGATGTGCATACTCCGGATGTACGCCTGAATGTGGAAATCCGTGAAGAAGTCTATATTTATTCAGAGATCATCCCCGGGCCGGGCGGTATGCCTGTGGGTACGAACGGAAGCGCGATGCTCCTGTTATCCGGCGGGATCGACAGTCCGGTAGCGGGATATATGATCGCGAAAAGAGGCGTGGAGATCGAAGCGACGTATTTCCATGCTCCGCCGTACACAAGTGAGAGGGCGAAAGAAAAGGTGGTCGATCTGGCGCGCCTCGTATCCAAGTACGCAGGCCCGATCAGGCTCCATGTCGTGAACTTTACGGATATCCAGCTTGCGATCTATGAGAAATGCCCCCATGATGAGCTGACGATCATCATGCGCAGATATATGATGCGGATCGCCGAGCATTTCGCAAAGAAGGACGGATGCCTTGGTCTGATCACGGGAGAGAGTATCGGACAGGTGGCGAGCCAGACAATGCAGAGCTTAGCCGCTACAAATGCGGTATGTACTCTGCCCGTATACCGTCCGCTGATCGGGTTTGACAAGAGAGAGATCGTGGAGATATCAGAGAAGATCGATACCTACGAGACTTCGATCCAGCCATTTGAGGATTGCTGTACCATCTTCGTGGCAAAGCATCCGGTGACGAAGCCGAATGTAGAGCGCATCGAAAAATCAGAACTCAATCTGACAGAGGTGATCGATGATCTGATGAAGACGGCGGTCGAGACGGCGGAAGTGATACGGATCGAAGCGTAACTGTGATAGAAAATACAGTTCAGGAGTGTCATTCGTAAAAACGCACCATGGCAAAGGGAGCTGCCTCGTATGAGACAGCTCCCTGATTAAGTAAGATCTTTATTGACTATTATTTGATGATGTAAGAATCCAGTGCTGCAAGGATGTCATCGATATTGCTGTCTGCATGGATGTTCAGGTCGATCGGCTTGGAAAGATCGAGACTGAAGATTCCCATGATGGATTTGGCATCTATAACATATCTTCCGGACACTAAATCGAAGTCATTGTCATACTTTGTAATCTCGTTTACAAAAGATTTTACTTTGTCGATTGAGTTTAATGAAATCTGTACTGTTTTCATTTTAAAAAAGCCCTCCTTGAATCATACAATAAAGTATAAAGTAAGGTCACCTGACCTCATGTATATTCTAAGGGAAGATATGGCAAAAGTCAAGAAACAATAGAGGAAAAAGCGGTAAAAGAGGTAAAAATCAATATGAAAAAAGCGGCGTTCCATAATCTTGGATGCAAAGTAAACGCATATGAAACAGAAGCAATGCAGGAGATGCTCGAAAAGGCGGGATACGAGATTGTTCCTTTTAAAGAGGGAGCGGATGTCTATGTGATCAACACCTGTACTGTCACGAATATCGCCGACCGCAAATCCCGGCAGATGCTTCATCGCGCGAGGAAGCTGAACCCGGAGGCAGTCGTTGTGGCGGCAGGGTGCTATGTTCAGGCGCAGGAGGGGAAGGAGATTGATCCGTGCATTGACATTGTTATAGGAAATAATCACAAAAAAGATCTTGTGCATATATTAGAAGAATATAAAAAAGAGCGGCTTGTTGAGGTGGAGGATATCGGACGTACAAGGGAGTACGAATCTCTGCAGCTTACCAAAACAGGGGAGCATACCCGGGCCTACATCAAAGTTCAGGATGGGTGCAACCAGTTCTGTACGTACTGTATCATCCCTTATGCCAGAGGGCGTGTCAGAAGCAGGGAGCTTAACGACGTTGCGGCGGAGGTCAGGGCATTGGCAGAGAACGGATACCGTGAAGTAGTGCTCACGGGGATTCACTTAAGTTCATACGGTATCGATTTTGACGGGGAGAGACATCTTCTTGAATTGATACGTGCTGTCCATGAGATCGATGGCATCATGCGTATACGCTTAGGTTCACTGGAACCGGGAATTGTTACAGAGGAGTTCGCAAAAACGCTTGCTTCCATGCCAAAGTTCTGCCCTCATTTCCATCTGTCTCTCCAGAGCGGATGCGACGCCACGCTCAAAAGGATGAACCGGAGATATACAAGCGGCGAATATTATGAGAAATGTGTGCTCTTAAGGAAATATTTTGACAACCCGGCGCTGACCACGGATGTGATCGTCGGATTTCCGGGGGAGACAGAGGAAGAGTTCGAACAGTCCCTTGCCTTTGTGGACAAGGTGGATTTTTATGAGACGCATATTTTCAAATATTCCAAACGGGCAGGCACAAAGGCGGCAGCGATGCCCGATCAGGTGGACGAGCAGGTGAAAACGGCAAGAAGCGCGGCCATGCTCGAACTGAATGAGCGCAAGCAGAAAGCGTATGAAGCATCCTTCATCGGGAAGGAAGTGGAGGTGCTTATAGAAGAGGAGGCTGTCATCGGCGGCAGGAATGTTCAGACAGGGCACACGAAAGAGTATATTAAAATTGCACTAGAAAAAAAGGAAAATCTGAAGAATTGTGTCGTAAACCTTCAAATTGAAAACGATTCACAAATTATACATTGAATTTTAAATGGGATTATATTAGAATTGTAAATAGGGATTATGGGGTTTTCCCCAGAGATAGCACACAGTTTACCGCGTTGTCTGCCGCGTTTTACAGGCGGCGGCAATCGGCTGAAGCATAAAGCTGTATGGAACATAAGATTATATAAAAGGAGGAGCAGCAGGATGAGTGATTTAGGCAACACACAATTCTTTCAGGTAGAGCCGGGACCGCAGATCTCAGCAAGGGATATTCTTGAGATCGTGTTCAAGGCTCTGAAGGAAAAGGGGTATAATCCGGTCAACCAGATCGTCGGATACATTATGTCCGGGGATCCCACATATATCACCAGCTACAATGGAGCCAGAAGCCTTGTGATGAAAGTGGAAAGAGATGAACTGGTAGAGGAGCTTTTAAAAGCGTATATCGAGCATAATTCTTGGGAATAATCAGTTTATGAGGATCATGGGACTTGATTATGGGACAAAGACCGTCGGAGTGGCGCTCAGCGACCCGTTGGGACTTACTGCTCAGGCCGTGGAAACGATTGAGCGGAAGGAAGAGAACAAACTGCGGAGAACCTGCGCGCGCATCGAAGAGCTGATCGCGCAGTATGGCGTGGAAAAAATCGTACTTGGTTTTCCAAAGCATATGAACAATGATATCGGGGAGCGCGCGGAAAAGTCTCTGGAATTCAGGGACATGCTTCACAGGCGGACAGGACTTGAGATCGTCATGTGGGACGAGCGGCTGACGACGGTGGCGGCGGAGCGCACATTGATTGAGAGCAATGTCAGACGGGAAAATCGAAAGAAGCATATCGATCAGATCGCGGCAGTGTTTATCCTTCAGGGGTATCTGGATCTCGTGCATATGAGGCAGGAGGAAAATGCAGACTCTCAGATGTGAAACAGAGGAGTATCAGGTTTTAGCATAAGGGGTTTATAAATGGAAAAAATAAGGTTTACTTTCGCGGATGGCAGCGGCGGGGATGAATTTTTCGTTCTTGAGGAGACGAGGATAAACGGGAGTGCGTACATACTCGTTACAGATTCCGAGGAGGAAGACGCAGAGTGTCTGATTCTTAAGGAGACGAAACAGCCAAAGCCGGGCGACAGTGTCTATGAGATCGTTGAGGATGAGACAGAGCTTCTGGCAGTGTCAAAGGTGTTTGAGGAACTGTTGGAGGACGTGAGCATAGAGATGTAACGGTCTGAAAGCTGAAAAGATCTATTACTGCAAGGGACGAGAGAAGGCGCATGGAACAGAAGAAGACAGAGAAACTGCTCAAGGAAAAGCTGAGAGAAAAGGGATTGAAAGTCACACAGCAGCGTCTGCTCATTCTTTCCGTGCTGGAGCAGAATGGCGGAAGGCATATGACGGCGGAGGATATTTACGAGCTGGTAGCGGAAGATTATCCTGAGATCGGGTTGGCGACGGTGTACCGTACGCTTCAGCTTCTTTGGGATATCCAGCTCGTGGATAGAATCAATCTGGATGACGGGTGTGTGAGATATGAGATCGGACATCTGCTCGGCAGCGGATCAAAGCACAATCACCATCACCTTATATGCAAAGAATGTGGTAAGGTGATCCCTTTTGATGCAGATCTTCTGGAAGATCTGGAACACTTCATTGAAGATTCTGCCGGATTTCATGTGCTTGACCATGAACTGAAGTTCTACGGCCTCTGCAGGGAATGTATAAAAAAAACAAAATAACGGAGGTGTTTATTTTTTGAAAAAAGAAAAAAAAGGAAAGCTGCGTATCATACCGCTGGGCGGTCTGGAGCAGATCGGAATGAACATTACTGCCTTTGAATACGAGGACAGTATTGTTGTCGTGGACTGCGGACTTGCATTCCCGGAGGATGATATGCTCGGGATTGACCTTGTGATCCCGGATGTAACTTATTTGAAGGACAACGCATCCAAAGTGAAAGGATTCGTTATCACCCACGGTCATGAGGACCATATCGGTGCGCTGCCATACGTATTAAAAGAGATCAATCTTCCGGTCTATGCGACGAAGCTCACCATGGGTATCATTGAGAATAAATTAAAAGAGCACAATCTGCTGCGCAGCACGAAGCGGAAAGTCGTGCAGCATGGACAGTCCATTAATCTGGGGAAATTCCGTATCGAATTTATCAAGACAAACCACAGTATTCAGGATGCGTCAGCTCTGGCGATCTATTCCCCGGCGGGAGTTGTCGTCCACACAGGGGACTTTAAAGTGGATTATACCCCCGTGTTCGGAGACGTCATTGACCTGCAGAGATTTGCGGAGATCGGAAAGAAGGGCGTACTCGCCCTTATGTCGGACAGTACGAACTCGGAGCGCCGGGGATTCACACCGTCTGAGCGCACGGTGGGTATTGCTTTCGACCATATTTTTGCAGAGCATCAGAATACAAGGCTGATTATCGCTACATTTGCATCCAATGTGGATCGTGTACAGCAGATCATCAACTCCGCGTACAAGTACGGCAGAAAGGTTGTCGTTGAGGGGCGCAGCATGGTAAATATCATCGCTACCGCGTCTGAGCTTGGATATCTGAATGTGCCGGAGAATACTTTGATTGAGATTGATGAGATGAAGAATTATCCGCCGGAGAAGATGGTGCTCATCACGACCGGAAGTCAGGGAGAATCCATGGCGGCTCTTTCCAGAATGGCGGCGGACGTGCACCGCAAGGTTACGATCCAGCCAAATGATACGATCATTTTCAGTTCCAACCCAATCCCGGGAAATGAGAAATCCGTCTCCCGCGTGATCAACGAACTATCCTCTAAGGGCGCGGAAGTGATCTTTCAGGATACTCATGTATCAGGACATGCCTGTCAGGAGGAGCTGAAGCTGATCTATTCCCTTGTGAAGCCGAAATACGCCATCCCGGTGCACGGCGAGTACCGTCACCTGAAGGCAAATTCGGAGATCGCAAAGTCGCTTGGTATTCCAAAAGAGAATGTTTTTATCATCCAGTCGGGCGATGTGCTGGAACTGGACGATGAGTCCGCGAAGGTCGTGGACAAGGTACACACAGGTGCAGTCCTTGTGGACGGTCTGGGTGTGGGAGATGTGGGAAATATCGTACTTCGCGACAGACAGCATCTGGCAGAGGACGGCATCATTATCGTGGTGCTTACTCTGGAGAGAAGAACGAACCGCCTGCTTGCAGGCCCGGACATTGTATCCCGTGGATTCGTCTATGTGAGGGAATCCGAGCAGCTTATGGAGGACGCAAGAAGAGCGGTTTCCGACGCGCTGGATAAATGCCTCGGAGGACGCCACACAGACTGGAACAAGATCAAGCTTGTGATCCGCGACGCCATGAACGACTATATCTGGAAAAAGACAAAGAGAAAACCAATGGTTATTCCGATTATCATGGACGTGGATGTCTAACAGTTCAGCCATGTAGGGCGCGAGCGAATACAGAAAAAATAAATGCCGGTGTACGGGCGGGAACTTTGCCTGTGCATCGGCATTGGATATGAAACGGAGAGTACAGGATATGATCGTAGACGAGAGGATCGTCACCTTTATCAATTCATTGGATACGAAGAACAGCGAACTCCTTGAGACCGTCGAGGCGGAGGCGCGCGCGGCGGACGTTCCTATCATCCGCAGGGAGATGCAGAGCTTTCTAAAGGTACTGCTGATGATGAAAAATCCAAAGCGGATACTGGAGGTCGGGACAGCGGTGGGATTCTCCGCGCTTTTGATGAGCGAGGCTGTATCCGAAAACTGTCACATCACCACCATAGAGAACTATGAGAAGCGTATCCCCATTGCCCGCGAGAATTTCCGCAGGGCGGGGAAAGAGCAGCAGATCACACTTATCGAAGGGGACGCGGCGGAAGTCATGAAGACGCTGGACGCACCTTATGACTTTATCTTCATGGACGCGGCGAAGGGCCAGTACATCCACTATCTGTCGGATGCCCTGCGCCTGCTCTGTGACGGCGGTGTCCTTGTCTCAGACAATGTGATGCAGGATGGGGATGTGATCCAGTCCCGCTTTGCGGTGGAGCGGCGCAACCGCACCATCCACGCCCGGATGCGGGATTATCTGTACGAACTGAAACACAACGAAGAACTCACGACTTCCATCATCCCTCTCGGAGACGGTGTGGCTGTGAGTGTGAAACATGATCAGAGACGCAGAATAGAGGAAAGATAGAGGAAACGGAAGGATAGGAGAAACGGAAAGATAGAGGAAAGGGAATGGAAAATGAGTAGGAACAGACATCCTGAATTACTGGTGCCTGCCAGCAGTCTGGAAGTGTTGAAAACAGCGGTCATCTTTGGGGCGGACGCCGTGTATATCGGCGGCGAGGCTTTCGGACTGCGGGCGAAGGCGAAGAATTTCTCCATGGAAGATATGAGAGAAGGGATAAAGTTTGCCCATGAGCATGACGTGAAAGTATATGTGACGGCGAACATCCTCGCGCACAACGACGACCTTGCGGGTGTGCGGGAGTATTTTAAAGAGTTAAAAGAGATCAAGCCGGACGCGCTCATTATCGCGGATCCCGGGGTATTCGACATCGCGAAAGAAATCTGTCCGGAGATCGAGCGCCACATCAGCACACAGGCAAATAATACGAACTACGGGACGTATAACTTCTGGTATAAGCAAGGGGCAAGCCGCGTGGTGTCCGCGAGGGAGCTGTCCATGGCGGAGCTAAAGGAGCTGCGCGCCAATATCCCGGAGGATCTGGAGATCGAGACCTTCATCCACGGCGCCATGTGCATCTCCTATTCGGGGCGGTGCCTGTTGAGCAATTATTTCACCGGGCGGGACGCCAACCGTGGGGCATGTACCCACCCGTGCCGATGGAAATACGCTGTAGTCGAGGAGACAAGACCGGGCGAATATATGCCCGTGTATGAAAATGAGCGGGGGACATACATTTTCAACTCGAAAGATCTGTGTATGATCGAGCATATCCCGGAGCTTATCGACGCGGGCATCGACAGCCTTAAGATCGAGGGGCGCATGAAGACGGCGCTCTATGTGGCGACCGTGGCTCGCACCTACCGCAGGGCGATCGACGATTATAAAAAAGACCCCGAGCTGTACCGCAGGAACATGCCATGGTATCTGGATCAGATATCCAACTGTACCTACCGCCAGTTCACGACAGGGTTCTTCTTCGGGAAACCGGACGAGAACACGCAGATATACGACAGCAACACATATAATAAGGAGTATACGTATCTCGGTATCGTGGGCGAGGTGAAGGACGGATTGTGCCGCATCGAGCAGAGGAATAAGTTCTCTGTGGGCGAGACCATCGAGATCATGAAGCCGAACGGGAAAAATGTAGAAGTACAGGTAAAACGCATCCTCAGTGAAGACGGGGAAGAACAGGAGAGCGCACCCCACTCAAAGCAGGTGCTCTATGTCGAATTGAGTGAGGCGGCAGATGTGTATGATATCTTAAGACGGGCGGAGGAAAAGAACCTTTAAGACGGGCAAGAGGGGAAACTGCTCCGTTCCGTAATCTAAGTAAAATTAAAGGAAACGGAATCTGATGAAAAACGAATACTTCCAACGCGCAACTCGCGTTGCTCAAACAATCACGTTGGAAGTATTAACATCAGCTCCCGTTTCCTTAAATATTACTAAAGATTCCTCCAAAGTCACGGTTTCCCCTCTTGCCTGTCTTTAAGTAGCTTTTCTTTCTCGCCCTCGCGGCTAGCTCCTCCCATCAGCAACTCTTTCATCTTGGCGGTGATTTCCGTCCGTGACCGTTTTACATCAGTTGCGTGACATTCGACAGCCACAGCCTTGCACTGCGGCTCTCCACTGTCTCTTTCAGCTCGAGAAGCGCGTCTTCGTATTCCCGGCATCCGTATGTAGCGATTAGCGCGCCGTCTCCATCAATAAAATGTTGATAAGATATAAAAAAGAGGATATAATTATATCAAAAGAATGATATTAAAAATAACAGGGAAGGATGAGTAAAATGATAATCAAGGCTTCAGCGGCATTGCGGAATGATTATTCTTCAATCTCTAATCTTGCAAAGACGACCAAAGAGCCAATCTATATCACGAAAAACGGTGAGGGCGACGGAGTGTTCATGAGCATTGATGCCTTTGAGGAAAGGGAACAGATGCTGGAGCTTCGGGCAAAGGTCATGCAGGCGGAGGAAGAGCGGTTAAAAGGAGCGAAGACGAGAAGCATCTCCGAAGCGAGAAAGGAATTGAGGGAACGTGCCGGGACAGTATAAAGTAGAGATTCTTCCAACAGCATGGGAGGATCTGAAAAGGATTGAGGACTATTATCTTCTTCGGTTCGGTGTGCAGTCGGCCATGAAAGTGACAGAACGGATATTGACCGCTCTTGAAAGACTGGAGCGCTTTTCTGATTCCGGCTCGCTGACACCCGATAAATGGCTGAATGAGCCGGGGTATCGCATGGTGATAACGGAAAGATATGTTTCGATATACCGTCGTGTGGGAGGAACTGTCTATGTCTATCACATCGCGGATACACAGACAGAGTATACAAAACTGTTTTCATAGACGGTCTTGTGCAGACGGATAGTATTAGTTCAGCCGTTTGATTCGTCGGCATTTCTTTATGATAACGTCTGGAAGCGGGGAATTACTTTAGAAAAGTAGCCAGCGGCGGGGAGAGGTTTCGCTGTTCCGTTCTGGAATCTGGGAATATCTAACAGGCTGAGAAGCTGTTTAAAGACAAAGCAGTGCGAGGAGCAACTCGTTTCACTCAGACAATCTCCTCACACTGCTTGACAACAACTTCCCATCCCAGTAAGATATTCCATCAGATTCCTTCAAAGTCACAGCTCGACCTCTCCCCGCCGCTGGCTGCTCCTTCAAATTCATCGACCGCTTCCTACTGTACAAAGCGGAAAGCTGCCGAATCAAATGGCTAAACTGTTACGGCGGATATGCACTTGTCTGTGAAAAAGATTGAAAATCTGCTGTTTTTGTGGTAGGGTTACAGGTATAAGCTATATTTTGGAAAACCGTGTCCGGTCTGCGGGGATGTTATAATAGGCGATGTCCAAAGACCGAGAAACAGGAAAGGGAATGTGTCCATTTTTATGGGTACATTATAGGCTTGACAGAAATGATGACGGACGAGAGAATCTTTAGCAAGCAAGCAAGCAAGCAAGCAAGCAA
>DWYT01000145.1 GCA_019118545.1 Candidatus Mediterraneibacter merdavium
AATAATGTTGGGATTTAAAATGTATCATAAACATAATCAATCCTAGCAATGTTTGCAATATTCCCCAAGTACATTGCCATAATCTATACATTACTATTTTCATAAATCCCTCCGTGGACTTCAAAGTTGTCGCTTTGTATAGCAATATTATAGCACCCATATATAAATTTTTCTATTACTTTTACTTCCCTCATTTGTACGAAATAGCAGAGCCAGTCGCTCTCGTATAGTATGTTCTTTCTTATAAATCAAGTCAGCTTAAACGCTTCCGAAACACGTGGGCGGAGGCTGTCGCATGGACATCTGAAAAAAGACACGCCTCACTTGACAAAACCGGCTTTACTCTGATCGTAACTGTCCAAAACAGAACATGAGCTTGTAAGTATAGTTGGAGTTAACAGATTGGGAGATTTAATCAGCTTACCCCGGCTATGGTAGTCGCCCCCTGATCTTTTGCTTCTCCACATAGCGCAGTGCAGGATATGGATTGATACTGATCTCTTCGCCATTTTCATAGAGGTAAATCCCCATATGCAGATGAACCGGGAATTTCCCTTTTGTGCCTTCTTCTGTCCCGTACCCGGTATCTCCCATGAAACCCAGCAGTTGTCCCGCCTTCACCTCGTCTCCCTCCTCGATATCGGCGTAAGAATCCAGATGGGCATAGTAGAAATACGCGCCGTGAGGCGCCCGTATACCAAGACGGTACCCACCTAACTCCAGCCACCCTTTGTTCTCCACAACGCCGTCTGTCATACTGACCACCGGGAAAATACCCCTCTCCTGAACAGAGGGCATGATATCTGTCCCCTCGTGTCCCCGTTCCCCGCCGTATGAGCGGTCAAACATCCATGAATCCCCAAAAGAAACCGATAAGCGGCTGTGATCTGTGCTTTCTGCCACAGGGAAATATTGAAGGTCATCCCATATCGCCTGACAGGCAGAGAGATAAGTTCCCCACCCCCTTGCCCTCTCCCAGCGTTTTCTTGCGGAGAGCACCTCTGTCTCTGACACAGGGCCATCCTCCTGTCCAAAGTCACTCTCCAACCAGTACACGGCAAGCATTGAACCCGGCTGATCCATACCGCTGATTGCGTCCATAGCCTCCTTAGAAATGCTCTGGCGGCGGAAAGCATCAGATGAGAGGATCTCAGGGGACAGTCTGCTCTCTTCGCTTTGATAGCGGAGCTGGCCGATCCAAAGGACTGTAAAAAAGACGCACAAAAAAAGAAGCACCATATACTTTGCCTGTTTTTTCAAAAGCTCTGCCATTTCCTTTCGAAATATCAGTCACACAACAAATATATGAATATATGAGTATAGCCATGCAGGGACAAACGTATATTTTATCTGGGGAATCCTGTCCGCAAAAAGAATAAATCTCTTTCCACCATCATATATGTAAAACGACGATCATACAAGGAGAAGGATGCTCATGAAGCTTTTCAGAAAACAGCTCCACCCGCAAACACCGCCGCTGAAACGTTCCGGTTCCGTTCAGTATACAACAGGGATCATGGCTGTCATCCTCTTTGCCGCTATGCTCTTCTCTCCTCACGCTGTTTTTTCCGGCGCGGAGGAAGGACTTCTGCTCTGGTTTCAGATCATCTTTCCCACCCTCTTCCCCTTCATGCTGATTTCATCGCTTATGCTGGAAGGGGGAGGCCTGCGCATCATCGCAGGACTTTTCGGGAACGTCCTCGGCAAGATCTTTGCCACCTCACGGAACGGAGCCTTCGCCGTACTCTGCGGTTTTCTCTGCGGCTATCCCATGGGCGCCAGAGTGACGGCTGATCTTATAAGATCCCACAGGATCACAAAGGAAGAAGGCGGATACCTTCTCTCCTTCTGCAATAATACAAGTCCTGTATTTATTATGAATTTCATTGTATGGAAAACACTGGGAAGAGATGAGCTTATGCTCCCCACCATCGCCATCTTAATGGGCGTTCCCATGTTGATGAGTTTTCCCTTTCGAAGATATTATCTGAAAGGGAAGAAGGCGTTCTCTTCCCCGGAAGAGAGCTCAGACCCCGCGCGCGGACGCCTTAATTTTTCTGTGTTCGACCGCTGTATGATGAACAGTTTCGAGGGAATTGTAAAGGTGGGGGGATATATCATCTTTTTCTCTATTCTGATCGCCCTTTTTGAAAAAGCGGGTTCCAATCCCGCGCTCACCGTGCTTCTTCCGTCATTGGAAGTCACAAACGGCATCCTGCGCATCCATCAGACTTTCCCCGGTCTTGCCACCGGCTACCCGCTCATATTGGGACTCACCACCTTCGGCGGGTTCTGCTCTCTTGCGCAGACCCAGTGCATGGTCGAAGGAACAGGCCTGTCCGTCTCTGTCTACTTCATACAAAAACTGACTGCCGCAGGGGCAGCCAGTCTGTTGGCATATCTTTATATAATCTTCTAATCCTGATACAAAAGCTCCGCGCTTAAATATTTCCGTCCATCGGGTCGTAGCCTGTATCCTCTTGCGGGATACTCAACTCCGCGCGGTTAGAGCGGACTGTGTCAAAACACTCCTGAAGGGAGTTGATAAGGCCGTCATATTTTGTCGTATAACTGTCAAGCGTATGTCCGATGATGCTCTCCGCGTTTGCAAGCAGATCGTCCGTATACTGAATGGCTCCGATGCGGATCTCGTTAGCGTCTCTGGTCGCGTTATCTATGATCTCCTGCGCCTGTGCGGTCGCCTGAGTGACGATCTCATTAGCCTGCGCATATGCCTGCTGCATGATCTCGTGCTCGCTGACAAGCTCGTTTGTCTGCACCTGTGCCTCCTCGATCATGGCGTCCGCTTTTGCCTGTGCGTCTGCAAGGATCGCGTCTCTGTTGGCAATAATCTTCTGGTAACGCTTGATCTCATCCGGTGTCTTCATGCGAAGCTCTTTTAAAAGCTCATCCAGATGCTCTTTATTTACGATGATCTTTGTCGTTGACAGCGGCTGGAATTTACAGTCACGGTCAATGTACTCTTCAATTTCTTCAATGATCTGCTCAATACGGCTGCTCATTTGTTACACTCTCCTTTTGTATTCATCTTTTTCATAAGCTCCACAGCAACTGCTTCCGGCACAAATTGTGACAGCTCTCCCCCAAAAGCAGCAATCTCTTTCACTGTGGTGGAACTCAAATAAGAATATTCGATGCTGGTCGTCAAAAACATGGTCTCCACATTTGGTTCCAGCTTGTGGTTTGTCTGCGACATCTGTAGCTCGTACTCAAAATCCGTGATCGCCCGAAGTCCCCTTATGATTAACCCGGCTTCCATGTTAGCCGCAAACTCAGCCAAAAGTCCATGAAACGGAACGATCCTGACATGTCCGAGTTCTTTCGTCACTTCCTCTAACATTCTAACACGTTCTTCTACAGAAAACAACGGCATTTTCGCTTTATTACACAATACTCCGACAATTAACTCGTCTACAATCTTGCTGGATCTTTTAATAATATCAATATGTCCGTATGTAACCGGATCAAAACTGCCCGGATAAATTGCTCTTAACATATTTCTTCCTTTCCCGCCCTCTCGATAAATACATGCTTGTTCGTTTTATATACTTTCTCCCGTATCACGTCAAACCCCAACTCCTCCGCATAAGAAAAATCAGCGTCCTTTGACGCTTCGACAATGATAAGCGTATCCTCATATGCAAGCTCTGAGCCGGACAGATATTCAAGCACCCTGCGCTCAAATCCCCTGTCATACGGCGGATCCATAAATATAATATCAAACGCCTTATCCCCCTCCAGACGGTAGAGCGCGTCCATCACATCCGTTGTCAGGGTGACGGCCCTCTGGTCAAGGCGGGTAAACTTGAGATTGTCCTTAACACATGCCATTGCTTTGGGATTGTTCTCCACGAACACCGCCTCTTTCGCCCCCCTGCTCAAGGCTTCGATGCCGATGCCCCCGCTGCCGCTGAACAGATCAAGAAATATACTCCCGTATATGGACGGGTTGATGATATTAAAAAGCGTCTCCTTAATCCGGTCAGTAGTAGGGCGGGTGTCCATACCGTCCAATGTCTTTAGTTTTAAACTTCTTGCACTCCCGGCGATAACTCTCATATGACCATGCTCCTTTATTACCGATGTATGGCTGTCTGATAAAAAAGTTCAACTCGCGCCATATGTATGACTGTTTAATAAAAGTTCAGCTCGCACTATATGTATGGCTGAACTTTTATTCATACTTTATCAGAAAAAAGCGTCCGGGTCAATCCCGGACGCTTTCTTCTAAGCTCTTGGAAATACAGCGCTTATTTGCCTGCCATCTGTTTTTCCTGCTGCTCGATCATTTTCTTGACCATATATCCGCCCACAGATCCGTTCTGCTTGGAAGTAAGGTCACCGTTGTATCCGTCAGATAACGGTACTCCCAGCTCGTTGGCCACTTCGTACTTGAATTTGTCCAGAGCGCCCTTTGCCTCCGGCACTGCTGCTCTGTTAGATGAACGACTTGCCATGATCAATTTCCTCCTTTTGCATTTTCGTAACTTTTTCAGTTACTTCTTGTGTGTGTAACCTTCCCGTCCGGCTGCATCTGTATGTAAGCCGCTGTCTGATGCAGCCGGTTACGATACATCCGCTGTCCGTTCGTTCATGTTACGCTGTTAGTATATGGAGGATGCAGACTTTTAAACTGGAAATACATAGCAGACGGATTTTTAAATTTTATTTCAATGTATATCTCACAAGAACACCGTCACCTGCGTGTGCATCCCCTAAGCAGACTTCAAGCTCATCTGTCACTCCCTCACCAGCAATAATTACCGGGGTACGCATATCCGTACCGTTTGCTAACATATTTACAAGATCAACTGTCACTAGCCTGTCTCCTGCTTTTACCTGCTGTCCCTGAACCACGTGCGGATGGAAACCTTCTCCGCGAAGCTGTACAGTATCAAGCCCTATGTGGACGATCACATTAACGCCCTCCGGCGTTGAGATAATATACAGATGCTTTTCTTCTGATATCTGCGTAACGACTCCATCCGCCGGCGAAACTAGGTTTCCGTCAGAAAGCATGACTGCAGCGCCGTCTCCGAGTATCCTTTTCGCAAAAATGTCATCGCCAAGCTCTTCCAACGGGATTATCTTCCCGTTCGCAACAGCTTTTAATTCATAAATTATCTTATTTTCCTTATTTAACATCTTTTACCCTTCCTTTTTCTAAAAGCGGTCCGCTGACATGTTCTTTAAAAAACTGGATCAACGGCCCGTTAAAAAACGCGTTGCACAGTGTACCGATGCCGACGATCATCCAGAGGCTGCCTCCTGCGATCAGGCAGAATACAACACCGATGACCACACAGGTCACATCACTTATCACTCTGGCATACTGAAAACGGATCTTTTTCTTTGTCGCTTTCTCGATGATGAGCGCCACACTGTCGTAGGGGGCAATCCCCATTTCCGCCACCATATAAAATGCCACGCCAAGTCCTGCAAAGACGCATCCTGCCAGAAGCGCCGCGATGCGAAGCGGCAGAGTCATCTCGATCTGAAATACATCCAGCGTAAGCCAGCAGATCAGATCCGCGCCGTATCCGACACATACCATATTGACGATCGTTCCGGCGCCGATGCACTTCCTGACGGTAAAAAATACGATCACCAGAATCACCGCGTTTACAATAAGCTGCCATGTCCCGAAGCTCATCCCCACAAAGGCGCTCACCCCAAGATTCATACAGGTGAAAGCGTCCACGCCGAATCCGCTCAGCCGATAACACCCTACGCAGATGCAGATGAACAGGATTCCGATCAGCATCATGGCGCAGCGTCTCACAAAATATCTCTTCTCTGCACTCATTCTTTCTCTTTCTCCTCTTCCGCCTTCAGGATATATAATCTTGAGTCAAAGTCCTGACACATCTTCTCATCACCTTCTGCCTGACCGGAGGAGATATCTGTGGTGACAAGGCCGCAGTTCATCAGTTCGTCCCCGTAATGCGCGAACGTGTCTCCTTTGACAGCGTATCTCATATCAGGGTTGAGTCCTTTCAGCCTCAGTCTCGTACAGGGCATATTGATTCCGTTTAACACACGGTACCAACCCACGACCGCATCCTTTTTATCCTTGCTAACAACCATCCATGCAGAGATATTGTTCTCGAACGGACTTTGCAGGCGGTAAAATGTTCCGAACTGGAACAGGCTTCTGTATTCTTTCATGAACATGATCTGCCTCTTTACTTCTTCCTGTTCTTCCGCAGAAAGCACGTTCAGATCAAGCTCGTAGCCGAATGTGCCGAAATATGCCACATTTGCCCGTGTATGGAGCGGTGTGTCGCGGTTGACCTGATGGTTCGGCGTGACAGACACATGTGCCCCCATACTGCTCACCGGGTAGCAATAAGATGTACCGTACTGGATCTTGATGCGTTCAACCGCATCCGAATCGTCACTTGTCCAGCACTGGGGCGCATAGTAGAGCATACCCGGATCGAATCTCCCGCCTCCGCTTGAGCAGGACTCAAAGAGCACTTCCGGAAAACGGCTTGTGAGACGCTCATACAAGTCATACACACCCAGAATATATCTGTGGTATACTTCTCCCTGCCGGTCCGCCGGCAGCGCCGCGCTGTAGCACTCGGAGATGCTGCGGTTCATATCCCATTTGATGTAGGACACTTTCGCCTCTGAAAGGATCTTTGCCATCATATCATAGATGCAGTCCACGACTTCTTTTCTGGAAAAATCTAATACATACTGGTATCTTCCATGTGAGGCATGCCGCATCGGAGTCTGGATGATCCAGTCCGGGTGCGCCCGGTACAGGTCGGAATCCTTATTGACCATCTCCGGCTCAAACCACAGACCGAACTTCATGCCCAGCGCGTCTATCTTTTCCGCAAGTCCTGTAATCCCGTTCTTTAGACGGTCCGGATTGGCGATCCAGTCGCCCAGTCCCGCTTTCTCATGACAGCGCTTCCCAAACCATCCGTCGTCCAGCACAAACAGCTCCACTCCGGTCTCTTTTGCCTTGCGCGCGATCTCCACCAGCTTTTCTTCCGTAAAATCAAAATAGGTCGCTTCCCAGTTATTCAAAAGGATCGGTCTTGTCCTGTCTCTCCAGTATCCGCGCGCCAGCCGTTCACGGTAAAGTTCATGATAAGTCTGGCTGAGTGCGTTGAGGCCTCTGTCCGTATATACCATCACAGCCTCCGGGGTCTGGAACTCCTCTCCCGGCTCTAATTTCCAGTCAAAGCAGGATGGATGGATGCCCATGAGCACCCGCGTCGTATCGAAAGTATCCACTTCTGCTTGGGCGAGGAAATTGCCGCTGTATACAAGACTGAATCCAATGGCCTCTCCCTGAAACTCATCTGCGGTCGGTCGTTTTAATATAATGAACGGATTGTGGTTGTGAGAAGAATTCCCCCTCACGCTCCCAACAGACTGGATCCCCTGTTCCAGCCTTCGTGTTTTCAGATGGCGCTCTCTTGCCCATGCCCCCGAAAACTGCAGCCACTCATAATCACTGTCAGGCAGATCCATGCACAGGCTCATGGCCGTCATCAGATGGAGATCCTGCTCCCCCTTATTGACGAATCTTGCGCTTCTCGCGATCACGCCGCCCATCTCAAATATCGTGTAGAGAAGTTCGATCCGCAGTCCGGTAACCGGATCTTCCACGCCGATCACAAGTGTTTTCGCCTCGTCGTCCTTCTCCGTATACGTCGCGGGAAGTCCGCTAAGAGCCGGTTTTCCTTCTTCAATCCGGTAATCCTGATAGATGAAGTCTGAAATCCGGCTTCCGTTTTCCTGAAGGACTTCCACCGCTGGCATCCGGTAATCTGTTGTCCCAAAGACCGCGTACTCCTGCCGCAAATATTCCAGAGAAAACTTTTTGTCTTCTTCGAATACCCATGAACTCATAGGACGGGTCATATGCTCCACAAGGTAAGAGAAATCCTCCCCGTCATGAATCCTTTTCCCAAAATATACCTGTCCCATCTGACGGTTTCTCATGACCGTCATGATGTAACTGATCTCATCATTATACAGATGGAATGTGTCACCCGCTTTGTTTACAGCTATGTTCATATGGCCCTCCTCAAAAATTCTGTGATCCAAGTCACTTTTTATTCTTCTTCCATTCCGATCGCTTTTTTTGCCGCATGCATCTCGTTTACTTTGCGTGTAACTTCTTCCATGCGCGCTCCTTTGAGTTTGTAGAATTTCTTATAGATCAGGAAACTGCTGATGGCAATGATGATCGGAATGACGATCATCAGCACACGGATCCCTGCGATCGTTCCTGCGCCCTGTGTATCCAGCTTCGCGTTATATCCGACAATCTGCAGGCCGACACCTGTAAGGCCTCCCGCTGCTGCCATCGCCGCTTTCATGAGGAATGTCTGCGCAGAGCATGTGACACTCTCATTCCTGACTCCGAATTTCACCTCACCATAGTCGATCACATCTGCCATGCAGCATGTGGTAACGCCGAGAGATAATCCGGAACCGAGGAACATCAGTCCGCAGAATACCACTGTCAGCGGGATATTAGTCGGGGCAATGAATCCAAGAGCGCCCAGAAGCCCAAGACCTGCCACTACGCTTCCGCATGCCAGCGCGTATACCTTTTCCCTGCTGATCTTCGCCGCAACCTTCGGAAAGATGACTAGTCCGAACATCTCCGCCACGATCGCAAATCCGAAGATCGCGTATAAGTCCTCATTGCCGCAGACATTTTTAAAGTAGTAGACCGCGAAACCTTTCGCAATCTGCGTACACAGGTTAAATGTAAGCAGAAGTCCGATAAAAGCAAGGAGCTGATCGTTCTTTACGATGATCTTAAGCGCCTGCATGAATCCGGTCTTTTTTACATCAGATCCAAGTGTTGATTCTTCTTTTACATTTGTGACTGTAATGCCGATCGTTATGATAAACACAACCGCGATCGCGATGGCAAAATATGTAAATCCCTGTTCTGCCAGAAGATTCTCATTCCCTGCCGACTTGTTAAACCCTTTGATGATATACAGCCCGAACGTTGCTACGCAGAACCCCGCAAGACTTGCGAAAAATCTGGGGATTACCGATACTTTTTCACGTTCACGCGGATCGTTCGTCAGATTCGGCAGCCAGGACCAGTACGGAACATCCATGACCGTGTATGTCATACCGTATAGTATATACATGATCGAAACGTATACATACAGCGACGTTCCCTCCAGCCCGAAGCTGGTGAACAGCAAGACAAATACAACGGAATTGAGCAGTGTTCCCACTACAAGCCAGATACGGAACTTCCCGTATTTCGTCCTTGTGTTGTCAACGATCATCCCCATGATCGGATCATTGATCGCATCCCATAATCTCGCAACAACAAACAGCACACCTACAAATGCCGGAGCAAGATACAGTGTATCTGTCAGGTAAAGCATTAAAAACGAGCCTACCAGATTGACAATGGCATCTTTTCCGATCGCTCCGATACCAAAGCAGTATTTTTCACGTGTGGTCGCGTGTTTATACTGCACTTTTGTACTTTCCTTATCATTTCCCATGTTAGTTCCTCCATAACCTTTTAGTTCTATGATAAGAAGCTGCGCATCCTCTTTCTGTATTCTATTATATCTCCCACTCTATGTATGAACAGTCAAAAGTGTAAGTAAAAACAGTCAAAATGTACGATATATAGTTATGCGACATATGGTCTGTCGCAAAAAAAGAGTCCCGTTCCCGGAACTCAAAGATCGTCCAACTGATTTTTCTTTGCCGTAAGTTCTTCTTTCCGATGCTCCCTGTCGGCTCTCCTGTAGGCGGTCGGCGTTTTCCCCACCTTCTTTTTAAACAACTTTGAGAATACGAGAGGATCAGAGTAACCGCATGATAACGCCACACCTTCCACGGATAATTCCGTAACACTCAGTAATTCTGCCGCCCTTGTGATCCGGAAATTGATCAGGTAATCCTGCGGGGACTGCCCGAGTTCCTTTGTAAAAAGCGTGTGCAGGTATCCTCTTGTAAGCCCGACATAGTCTGCGATATCAGATACATGTATCCCGTAATGATAGTTGTTCTGGATAAATTCCAGTGCTTTTTGCATGTAAAAATTCTCCGAATGTCCGTCTCTTGCGATCGTCTCTACCTTCATTCCGCCGGATAGGATCGCGAAAAAGGAATACAGAAAACTTTCTCTTAAAAATTCGTTTTCAACGCTGTATGTATTTCTCTTCAGGATATTGATGAGCATTACCTTCAGTTCCGCTATATGCGAACAGCGGAATACTCTCTGTCCGCCGCCAAGCCCGATATCCGCAAGATATTCTTTCGCGCGGCTTCCGTCAAAGCCGATCCACAGATACGACCACGGTTCCTTTTCATCAGCCTGATAAAATGTCTGCACTTCCGGTTCGATCAGAAATCCCTGCCCGGCTTCCAGTTCGTATGCCGTATCACCCACGGTATACCTGCCTCTTCCGCTTATGATCAGATGGATGATATAGTTTGGGCGCACCGCAGGGCCAAAGCTGTGCAGAGGCTCACAGTTGGCGTATCCGCAGTAGCAGAGATAAAATTCCGAGAATTTCCGGTTCTTTAACTGCAGCACATAAGCATCTTCCATATCCTTCTCCTTTTTCGGCTTTCTTTTCCTTTTGTTTTTCTTTCTGCTTCTGTCCGTTTATTTTTAAAGTGTGGTCTCCAGCATAATCTCCTGTATCTTACTGTCGATATATCTCTTTAGTCCGGCATGGCAAGGCTGTGCCAGCTCCGGATCTTCCTTCAATATCTCTGACGCTTCTTCCGAGGCGTTCTTTAACACCTTCGCATCCTGAAATACATCGGCCACCTTAAAATCCAGTATCCCGCTCTGGCGGATGCCGAAGAGGTCTCCCGGCCCGCGAAGCCGCAGATCCTCGCCCGCGATGAAAAATCCGTCGTTTGAGCGGTTGAGGATATCCAGCCGTTCCTTTGTCTCCTCAGACTTTGAGGCGGACATGAAGATACAGTAGGACTGATGTTTTCCTCTTCCCACACGCCCTCTGAGCTGATGGAGCTGGGCGAGTCCAAAGCGCTCCGCGTTCTCGATCATAATCACCGTGGCGTTCGGAACGTCGATTCCCACCTCCACGACTGTTGTGGACACAAGGATCTGGATCTCATTTCTTCCGAAGGCATCCATGATCTCATCCTTTTCCTGCTGCTTCATTTTCCCGTGCAGACATCCCACGCAAACCCCGTTTCCCATCTCCTCCTGAAGCGTCTGCGAATAATCCATGACATTTTCCGCTTCTAAGCTTTCACTTTCTTCTACCATCGGACAGATCACATAACACTGCCGTCCCTGAGCCACCTGCTTTTCCATAAACGCATACGCCTTTTCCCTGTATCCGGTATCTACCACACAGTTTTTGATGGGCAGGCGGTTCTTCGGCATCTCGTCGATCACCGAGATATCCAGATCCCCGTACAGGATGATCGCCAGCGTCCTCGGTATGGGAGTCGCGCTCATGACAAGGATATGGGGCATGGCTCCTTTGCCTGCAAGCGCCTCTCTCTGCCTCACACCGAAACGGTGCTGCTCGTCCGTCACCACAAGGGCAAGCTCCCGGTACACTGCCTTTTCCTGTATGAGGGCGTGTGTTCCTATGATGACAGAAGCCTCGCCGCTCTGTATCCGCTCATAGGCTCCTCTCTTCTGCGCCGGGGTCATAGAGCCTGTGAGCAGCTCCGCTTTCAGGGGCAGGCCATAGGTTTCCAGCATCCCGGATATATTTTCATAATGCTGCCGCGCCAGCACCTCCGTGGGAGCCATGAGCGCGCCCTGATACCCGTTCAGTCCCGCGAGCAGAAGTGCGAGGAAGGCAATGACCGTCTTCCCTGAACCCACATCCCCCTGCACAAGCCGGGACATGACATGTTCCCCCTGCATATCCGCCCTGATCTCTCCCCACACCTTCATCTGTGCGTCTGTGAGCTGGTAGGGAAGCGCTTTAAGAAATCCGCTGATCTTCGGCTGATCCGAGAAGTGAAACCCGTTCTTCGCTCGGTTTTGGGTTCCTTTCATCTGCCGAAGGGAGAGGATGAACACAAGGAACTCCTCGAATACAAACCGTTCCCTCGCTGCCGCGAAATGCTCTTTATCTTCCGGGAAATGTATATTTAGCACAGCACCCTCATAAGACATAAAGTGATATTTTTCCTCCAATCCTTCCGGCAGGATATCCGTATTTGGATTTACACAGTCAAGAGCTTGGCGAACCGCTTTGATAACGGCGTTGTTCGTCAGTCCTGCCGTGAGCGGATAGACCGGCTGCATGGTGTGAAGCTTCTCTTCATACTTTGCGGCAGGATAATAAACTTCCGGATGCTCCATGACAAGGGTGTCTTTTTTCCGTATCACACGGCCGCGCAGGATGAGCATACCGCCCTTTCCCAGCGTATTTCTCAAAAAAGGCATGCGGAACCAGATTACCTTAAGTGTGCCGGTCAGATCTTTTAAGTAAAGCGTTGTCACCTGCATTTTAGTATTCCCCGACACTTGGATGCGGCCGAACACCTTTCCAGCCACTGTGTTTATTTTCCCTTCCTCCACATTTCCCACAGGAACAGGCTCCTCGAAGATCTCAAAGGCTCTCGGGTAATAGCGGAGAATATCTCCCACAGTTTCTACGCCTACCTTTTGGAACAGTTTTTCTGTTTTTTCCCCGATGCCTTTCAGGGAACCGATGCGTTCTGTCTCTTTCATACTGCTTTGTTACTCCTTGTCTATATAAAAAAGAATCCTGCGCGGAGCGTTATTATATCATAGGAACAAAGTTTCCTATGATATAATAAGGCGCCCTCCCTCTCGGGAGAACGCCCCGGTTCTCGATCGTCTTACTCCACGGAAAGCACATAGTAGTAAATCGGCTGTCCGCCCATGTGGACGTCCACATCAACTTCAGGGTAGAGAGCCTCCACACTTTTCGCGAACTCTTCCGCGTCCGCCTCCTGAATATCCTGCCCGTAATACAGGCTGATCAGCTCAGAATCTTCCTCCACGAGCTTTGCAAGCAGCTCCTTTGTCGTATCTTCAACAGATTGTCCTACAGAGAGGATTCCCTGATCTCCAATGCCCATGATATCTCCCTCGTGGATCTCCTTGTCGTCGATATGTGTATCCCGCACCGCGTAAGTGACCTGACCTGTCTTTACATTCTTGATCGCGTCCTGCATGGTCTCGATATTCGCGTCCACATCCGCCTCCGGCATATAGCTGATCACAGCCGTGATGCCCTGAGGCACTGTCTTCGTCGGGATCACGATGATATCCTTGTCTTTTGTGAGCGACTGAGCCTGATTCGCTGCGAGGATGATGTTCTTATTGTTCGGAAGGATGAAGATATGGTCCGCGTTCACCCCGTCAATGGCTGTCAGCATATCATCTGTGCTTGGGTTCATCGTCTGGCCGCCCTCGATGATATAGTCCACACCCAGTTCACGGAATATCTCGTTCATTCCCTCTCCGATGGATACCGCTATAAATCCAACCGGTTTTCTCGGTTCTTTTTTCTTTCTCCGCGCAGTCTCCGCCGCCTGCTGTGCAGCGACTTTCTCCGCATCGCGGATGAGCTTCTCCTGATGCTCCTCCCGCATGTTGTCGATCTTCATCCTTGAGAGCTGCCCGTATGTGAGCGCTTTCTGGATGGCAAGACCCGGATCGTTCGTATGCACATGGATCTTCACAATATCGTCGTCAGCCACGCACACGATAGAATCACCGATGGATTCCAGATAGCCTTTGAACTCCACCTCGTCCTTCTCGGTAAACTCTCTCTCCGTCATAATAATAAATTCTGTACAGTAGCCAAACTTGATGTCTGCCTCAGCCTGCTGTCCCGGTTTCACAATCTTTGTTGCGGAGCCTGCCTCTATCGCGGTATAATCAATCTCTTTTCCAAGGAACGCGTCATATGCGCCGCGGATCACCTCCAGAAGTCCCTGTCCGCCGGAATCAACTACTCCCGCCTCTTTGAGCACAGGGAGCATCTCCGGTGTCTGGGCCAGTACTTCCTCGGCGTGTTTGATGACCTCCGGAATAAATTCTTCCAGATCCTCTGTCGTCTCCGCCAGCTCCGCAGCTTTCTGGGAGATTCCCTTCGCCACGGTGAGGATCGTACCTTCCTTCGGCTTCATAACCGCCTTATACGCGGTCGCCGTCGCGCGGTCGCATGCCTTCGCAAGAGTGATGACATCGATCTCATCATATTCCCTGATCTCTTTTGTAAATCCACGGAGAAGCTGTGACAGGATAACGCCTGAGTTACCTCTTGCCCCTCTGAGTGAGCCGGATGAGATTGCCTTTGCCACGGATACCATATCCGGGCGCTCCAGCGCCTGAACTTCTTTTGCCGCTGACATGATCGTCAATGTCATATTTGTACCGGTGTCTCCATCCGGTACGGGAAACACGTTCAATTCATTAATGAACTCTTTTTTCGCCTCCAGATTTGCTGCCCCCGCAAGGAACATCTTCTGAAGCATCTCCGTATTTATCGTTTTCACAGACACGACAAAATCCTCCTTAATCTATCACTCTCACACCTTCAACGAAGATGTTGATCTTTTCTACCGTCATACCGGTAAACTCTTCTACCTTATATTTTACAT
>DWYT01000146.1 GCA_019118545.1 Candidatus Mediterraneibacter merdavium
TATCCTCGGAAGTATTTTTGGCGGACTGATCGCTGTCTATCTGGGGATCTCCGCATACTTTATCGGGCATTTCTTTATCAATACGACGATCAACGGCAAGGATTTTTCCGGGCGCTCGGCGGCAGTGGTGGAGGACTATTTTAAAGAGCAGGTCAAGGATTATGAACTGACGATCGCGGAGCTGAACAATGAGACAGACGTCATCAAAGGCACTGATATATCATTGGCATATAAGGAGAATTCCGATGTGGAGAAGGCGCTCAAGGAGCAGAACCCGTTGTTGTGGGTGACTTCGTTCTTTTCGACTACGGACAAAGATATTCAGGTTCAGGTGGATTATGATGAGCAGGTGCTTGAAGAAAAGATCCAGTCCATAAAAGCAGTCACGCAGGAACAGACGGAGCCTGTCTCCGCCTATCCGAAGTTCGATGGAAACTCCTTTGTGGTTGAGCCGGAGGTGTATGGAACGGCAGTCAATATGGAAGTTTTGACGGCAAAGATCAAAGAGTATATCTCAGCCTTTGAACCAAAGCTTGTAATGTTCGACGAGGGATGCTATAAGCTGCCTAAATATGTGTCAGATTCCCCGGAGGTACAGGCTGCCTGCGACGCGATGAACCAATACTGCAAGGCGAGCATCACTTACACGATGACGGAAAATGTAGTTGTAGATAAAGCTCTGATCTCAGGCTGGCTTTCTTACGATGAGAATATGCAGGTTACCTTCGATGAAAATGCCGTCAGAGAGTGGATGAGAGAGTTTGGTAAAACATATGACACGGTTGGGGCATACAGGACGCTGACTACGCCGACAGGCAAAGCGGCGGAAGTTTCAGGCGGCACATACGGATGGTCGGTCGATGAAGACACAGAGACCCAGAATCTGATCGCGAGCATTAAGAACGGGGAAGTGACCACAAAGGAACCGGCCTACGTACAGACAGCGGCGTCCCATGCCGTGCAGGACTGGGGCAGCACCTATGTCGAGGTAGATCTGTCTGCGCAGTATATGTGGTATATTGTGAACGGTGCGGTCGTCCTTGAGACAGATGTGGTGACGGGAATCCCTACACCGGACAGGATTACTCCGGCGGGAGTGTACTCGATTTTGGAAATGAAGCAAAATAAGACGCTTGTAGGAGCCATTGATCCGTCTACCGGGGAGCCGAGTTACCGGACGCCGGTCGACTATTGGATGCGCGTCACATGGACTGGCATCGGATTCCATGACGCGAACTGGCAGTCTTCCTTTGGCGGCACAAGATACCAGACAAGCGCAGGCTCTCACGGATGTATCAATATGCCTGTCAGCAAGGCGGGAGAACTCTACGGGATGCTGAGCGTGGGAACGCCTGTCGTTATCCATTATTAAAATTTGAAAGCCGGAAAGGACAGAAAAGAATTGTATGTATGAACTTTTGAAAAAGGACGGCAGGGCAAAGCGCGGGAGATTCCACACAGTCCACGGCGCCATAGAGACGCCGGTGTTCATGAATGTGGGGACTGCGGCAGCCATAAAAGGAGCGGTGTCCACGGACGACTTAAGACAGATCAAAACACAGGTGGAACTCTCAAATACATATCATCTCCATGTAAGACCGGGGGATGGTATCATAAAAAAGCTGGGAGGACTCCACAGGTTCATGAACTGGGACAAGCCGATCCTTACAGATTCTGGCGGATTTCAGGTGTTCTCGCTGGCTTCTCTGCGTAAGATCAAAGAGGAGGGAGTGCATTTTAACTCCCATATCGACGGGCGCAAGATCTTCATGGGGCCGGAGGAGAGTATGCAGATTCAGTCGAATCTGGCGTCAACGATCGCCATGGCGTTCGACGAGTGCCCGTCCAGTGTGGCGGACAGAAAATATATCGCCAATTCCGTGGAGCGGACGACACGCTGGCTGAAGCGCTGCAAGGATGAGATGTCAAGGCTGAATTCCCTGCCGGATACGATCAATCCCAAACAGATGCTTTTTGGCATCAATCAGGGCGGGATCTATGAGGATATCCGCATTGAACACGCGCAGCAGATCACAGAGCTTGATCTGGACGGGTATGCAGTTGGAGGTCTGGCAGTGGGCGAAAGCCATGAGGATATGTACCGTATCTTGGATGCGGTCGTGCCCCATCTGCCGGAAAAGAAACCTACCTATATGATGGGGGTGGGCACACCGGCAAACATTCTCGAGGCAGTGGACAGAGGCGTTGATTTCTTTGACTGTGTGTATCCGACAAGGAACGGACGGCACGGACATGTATATACGAACCACGGAAAGCTGAACCTGTTCAACGCGAAATACGAGCTGGACGAACGCCCCATAGAAGAGGGGTGCGGCTGCCCGGCCTGCAGAAGCTACAGCAGGGCGTACATCCGCCATCTTTTGAAAGCAAAAGAGATGCTCGGAATGAGGCTGTGTGTGCTCCACAATCTGTATTTCTACAATACAATGATGGAAGAGATTCGCGGGGCCATCGAAGCCGGAGAGTATCAGGCGTATAAAAAGGAGAAACTCGCAGGAATGATGCCGGGACAGAGAGAAGCGTGACAAGGGAAGAGATATTTTAGCCGATTTTAGCGGATTTTTTAAAAGGCACTTGAAGATTGACCTTTTTTTGTGTATAGTAATCTTATTGCTGAAAGAAAGTTAGGAGGAGACTACCAATGGGTGAAACAATAATGATGCTGGTTTGGATCGTCGTTATGTTCGGTGTAATGTGGCTTCTGCTCATGCGCCCGCAGAAAAAGGAACAGAAGAGGATCCAGCAGATGCTCGCTTCAATGGAAGTGGGGGATACAGCGCTGACAACGAGCGGATTTTACGGGGTTATCATTGACATCACGGACGACGATGTGATCGTTGAGTTTGGAAACAACAAGAACTGCCGTATCCCGATGCAGAAGGCAGCGATCGCCCAGATCGAGAAGCCGAACGCAGAGTAAAGTATATAAAGATGCGTAATGACACGCCGGAAATTCTTAAGAAGGATTTTCCGGTGTGTTTTTATATATAGGAATCTATACAAGACTCGGATGAAAAAGCCTCTTCTGTATTTTCATCTAAGCGAAGTGCATTAAAGTATCTGGTCAGCACGACTTTAAGCACGATGGAAATGAGACTCAAAAATCGTGGAAGCCTTTGCTGAACACGATTTTCGATTCAAGAGGCTCATTGAAATGTCTCGTGCGCCGGAGTGCTGAAAGATGCTTTGATGCACTTCGCTGTATATAAAGTAAAAAAGGCTTTTTCACTTGGGTCATTGTAGGATATTCCTATATATAAAAGCAGAGTGCCCTCTATTTTTATATCTCAACTACTTGAAACAGTCCGGGAAATGCGGTATGATAAATAGTAATATTTTTAATTGAAGGGATGAACAGCTATGGAGATGAAGATCGGAGTGATAAAAGGGGATGGGATCGGCCCTGAGATCGTGGACGAGGCATTGAAGGTGCTCGGCAAGGTCGCGGAGGTGTACGGACATTCCTTTTCTTATACACAGCTTTTGATGGGAGGGGCATCCATCGACGTAAACGGAGTACCGCTTACAGAGGAGACACTTGAGGCGGCGAAGGCAAGCAGCGCGGTGCTGATGGGTTCTATAGGCGGGGACGCAAAGACTTCCCCGTGGTATCAGTTGGAGCCGTCAAAGCGTCCGGAAGCAGGACTTTTGCAGCTTCGGAAAGGGTTGAACCTGTTTGCGAACCTAAGGCCCGCAGTCCTCTATGAGGAGCTTAAGGGAGCCTGCCCGCTGAAAGAAGAGATCTCTGACAAAGGCTTTGACATGATGATTATGAGGGAGCTGACAGGCGGCCTGTATTTTGGGAAACGCAGTACAGAGGAAGAAGACGGCGTCCTTGTGGCAAGGGATGAGCTTACATACAGTGAGACGGAGATCCGCAGGATCGCGAAGCGCGGCTTTGACATCGCCATGAAGAGAAGAAAGAAAGTAACCAGCGTTGACAAGGCGAATGTGCTGGATTCCTCAAGGCTTTGGAGAAAGGTCGTGGAGGAAGTGGCAGCGGATTACCCGGAAGTCGCCTTAGAGCACGTGCTCGTTGACAACTGCGCGATGCAGCTTGTAAAGGACCCGGCGCAGTTTGACGTGATCCTGACAGAGAACATGTTCGGGGACATCCTTTCCGACGAGGCAAGTATGGTGACGGGTTCCATCGGTATGTTGGCAAGCGCCAGCCTGAATGAGACGAAATTCGGTCTCTACGAACCCAGCGGCGGGAGCGCGCCGGATATCGCGGGAAAAGGCATCGCCAATCCCATTGCCACGATATTATCCGCAGCGATGATGCTCCGCTATTCCTTTGACCTTGACAAAGAAGCGGATGCCATTGAGCAGGCGGTAGGAGCCGTATTAAAGGACGGATACCGCACCATTGATATCATGTCCGAAGGAAAGACACAGATCGGCACAGCGGAGATGGGCGACCGTATCTGCGCATATATAAAATAGACCCGATTGTATTGAAGAAAGAGAGGAATAACATATGAGAAGTGATACAGTGACAAAGGGAGTGCAGCAGGCGCCGCACCGCTCCCTGTTCAACGCCCTTGGCATGACACAGGAGGAGCTTGACCGTCCGCTGATCGGCGTGGTCAGTTCATACAATGAGATCGTGCCCGGGCATATGAATCTGGACAAGATCACAGAGGCAGTAAAAATGGGAGTCGCCATGGCAGGCGGAACGCCGATCATGGTGCCGGCCATCGCGGTGTGCGACGGCATCGCCATGGGACATATCGGGATGAAGTATTCTCTTGTGACAAGGGATCTGATCGCGGATTCCACAGAGGCTCTGGCTATGGCACACCAGTTTGACGGACTTGTCATGATCCCCAACTGTGATAAGAATGTGCCGGGACTTCTTATGGCGGCGGCCCGCGTGAACATCCCGACCATCTTTGTCAGCGGCGGCCCTATGATGGCAGGCCATGTAAAGGGGCAGAAGACCAGCCTTTCCAGTATGTTTGAGGCGGTCGGCTCTTATGCGGCTGGCAAGATGAGCGATGAAGATATCTGCGAGTACGAGAACAAGGCGTGTCCGACCTGCGGTTCCTGTTCGGGTATGTACACGGCCAACAGCATGAACTGCCTGACAGAGGCTCTCGGCATGGGTTTAAAAGGAAACGGGACTATCCCGGCAGTCTACTCCGCAAGGCTTCAGCTTGCGAAGCATGCGGGGATGCAGGTGATGGAGCTTGTGAGAAAGAACATCCGCCCAAGGGATATCATGACAGAGAAAGCCATATTAAATGCGCTGACAGTTGACATGGCGCTTGGATGCTCCACCAACAGTATGCTCCATATTCCGGCGATCGCCCATGAGATCGGCATGGACTTTGAGATCGACTTTGCCAACCCGATCAGCGAGAAGACGCCGAACCTGTGCCATCTCGCTCCGGCAGGGCACACATACATTGAGGATCTCAACGAGGCGGGCGGCGTGTATGCCGTTATGAATGAGCTGAATAAAAAAGGACTTCTCTACACGGACTGCATGACGGTCACAGGAAAGACAGTGGGAGAGAACATCGAGGGTTGTATCAATAAAGATCCCGAGGTTATCCGTCCCATCGACAATCCATACAGCGAGACTGGCGGTCTGGCTGTGTTAAAGGGAAATCTGGCGCCGGACGGAAGTGTGGTTAAGCGCTCCGCAGTGTGTGACGAGATGCTTGTCCATGAAGGCCCTGCGAGAATTTTTGAAAGCGATGAAGAAGCTACAGAGGCGATCAAGTCCGGCAAGATCAATCCGGGGGATGTGATTGTGATCCGTTACGAAGGCCCCAAGGGCGGCCCGGGAATGAGGGAGATGCTCAATCCGACATCCGCCATCGCGGGATACGGCCTTGGCTCTACCGTGGCGCTGATCACGGACGGCCGTTTCAGCGGCGCATCCAGAGGCGCGTCCATCGGACACGTTTCGCCGGAGGCGGCTGTGGGAGGCCCCATCGCACTGGTAGAAGAGGGCGATATCATCAAGATCAATATCCCAGAGCTGAAGCTGGAGCTTGATATATCAGATGAAGAGATGGCTGCGAGAAAAGCGAAATGGCAGCCGAGGGAACCGAAGGTAAAGACCGGATACCTTGCCCGCTATGCGTCCATGGTGACGTCGGGCAACAGGGGAGCGATCCTTGAGATCCCGAAGGACGAGTAGGAATATCCCGCAAAAGCGGCCGCGCTCGGCGCGTTAGTTCCGCCCGCGGAACTCTTTGTTTAGAAAACCGGAGGAAAGAGAACATGCAGTTAAACGGAGCAGAGATTGTAATAGAATGTTTAAAGGAACAGGGAGTGGACGTTGTATTTGGCTATCCGGGAGGAGCCATCTTAAATGTATATGACGAGCTGTATAAACACAGAGACGAGGTCCGCCACATCCTGACTTCCCACGAGCAGGGGGCGGCACACGCGGCGGACGGATATGCCCGCGCTACCGGGAAAGTCGGCGTGTGTCTTGCCACAAGCGGGCCGGGAGCCACGAACCTCGTGACCGGGATCGCTACGGCATATATGGATTCTATCCCGATCGTGGCGATCACCTGTAATGTAGGTGTGTCGCTTCTTGGGAAAGACAGCTTTCAGGAGATTGATATCGCTGGAATTACAATGCCGATCACAAAATACAGCTTTATCGTAAAAGACGTATCGAAGCTGGCGGACACGATCCGCAAGGCTTTCCGCATCGCCAAGGCGGGAAGGCCGGGCCCGGTGCTGGTGGATATCCCCAAGGATGTCACGGCGGCGGTGACAGAATATCACAGGGAAGAACTGGGGAAATATATTCCCGACCACTCTCATATGAATGAAGAAGGACTTTCCCGCGCGGTATCCATGCTGGAAGAGTCAGAAAAACCGTTCGTGTTTGTAGGAGGCGGGGCAGTCCTTTCAGGGGCAAGCAAAGAGCTTAAGGAGTTTGTAGATAAGCTGGACGCCCCGGTCACGGATTCGCTTATGGGAAAGGGCGCTTTTCCGGGAACCGACCCGCGCTATACCGGGATGCTGGGGATGCACGGGACAAAGACTTCCAACTACGGGGTCAGCGAGTGTGACCTGCTGGTGGTCATAGGGGCAAGGTTCAGCGACCGTGTGACAGGAAATACGGAGACATTTGCCAAAAACGCGAAGATTCTCCAGATCGATATCGATCCGGCTGAGATCAACAAAAACATCATCGTCACGGAAGAGCTTATCGGAGATGTAAAAGAAGTGCTGAAGCTCCTCAACAGGAACTTAAAGCAGCAGGATCACTCACAGTGGCTTGAAAAGATACAGTCATATAAAGAAAAGTATCCTCTTAAATATCACCCGGAAGTGCTGACAGGCCCCTTTGTCGTGGAGGAGATCTACCGCCAGACAAAAGGGGACGCCCTCATCGTCACAGAGGTCGGACAGCATCAGATGTGGGCGGCCCAGTATTACAAGTATACAGAGCCGAGGACGCTCCTTACGTCCGGCGGTCTGGGAACTATGGGTTACGGTCTGGGCGCGTCTCTTGGGGCAAAGACCGGGTGCCCGCACAAAACAGTGGTCAACATTGCGGGCGACGGATGCTTCCGCATGAACATGAATGAGATCGCCACAGCGGTGAGACATAATATCCCGGTCATACAGGTAGTTGTCAACAACCATGTCCTCGGCATGGTACGCCAGTGGCAGGATCTGTTCTACGACGAGAGGTATTCCGCCACTGTACTGCGCGACGCGGTGGACTTCGTGAAGCTGGCGGAGGCCATGGGTGCGGAGGGCATCCGTGCAGAGACACAGGAGGAGTTCAGGGAGGCATTTGCGAAGGCGCTGACACTGAATAAACCTGTTGTCATTGACTGCCAGATCGACAGTGACGACAAGGTATGGCCCATGGTGGCGCCGGGAGCGGCGATCAGCGACGCCTTCGATGAGGATGACATGGCGAAGTGACCGCATGGGAGATAACTGGAAATCATAGTACAGATAACTACATGGATTTAAGAAACAGGAGGTAAGGAAAAATGAGCAGAGTGTATAACTTTTCAGCGGGGCCGGCGGTATTGCCGGAGGAAGTGTTAAAAGAAGCGGCGGCTGAGATGCTGGACTACAAAGGAACGGGAATGTCCGTTATGGAGATGAGCCACCGCTCCAAAGCGTTTGAGGAGATCATCACCGACGCGGAGCAGGATTTAAGGGATCTGATGGACATTCCGGATAATTACAAGGTGCTGTTTCTTCAAGGCGGAGCGTCACAGCAGTTTGCCATGATCCCCATGAACCTGATGAAGAACGGCGTGGCGGACTATATCGTCACGGGGCAGTGGGCGAAGAAGGCGGCGAAGGAGGCGGAAAAATACGGCAAGGTAAACCGTATCGCTTCCTCCGAGGATAAAACGTTCTCCTATATTCCGGACTGCTCGGATCTTCCTGTATCAGAAGATGCGGATTATGTCTACATCTGTGAGAATAATACGATCTACGGGACAAAGTTCAAAGAGCTGCCGGATACAAAAGGTAAGACCTTAGTTGCGGATGTTTCCTCCTGTTTCCTGTCTGAGCCGGTGGATGTGAGCAAATACGGGATCATCTACGGCGGCGTACAGAAGAATATCGGCCCTGCAGGGGTTGTGATTGTCATCATCCGCGAGGATCTGATCACGGAGGATGTACTGCCGGGCACACCGACCATGCTTACATACAAGACCCATGCGGACGCGAAGTCTCTCTATAATACACCGCCGGCATACGGCATCTATATCTGCGGCAAGGTGTTCAAGTGGCTGAAAGCTCAGGGCGGACTTGCGGCGATGAAGGAGAGAAATGAGAAGAAAGCGAAAGTCCTCTATGATTTCCTCGACCAGAGCAGTCTATTTAAAGGAACTGTGGAGAAGAAGGACAGATCCCTTATGAACGTTCCTTTCGTGACGGGTGACGCGGATCTGGACGCGAAGTTCGTAAAAGAGGCGAAGGCGGCAGGTCTTGAGAACCTGAAAGGACACCGCAGCGTGGGAGGAATGCGCGCCAGCATCTACAATGCAATGCCCTATGAGGGCGTTGTGGCACTTGTCGAGTTTATGAAGAAGTTTGAAGAGGAGAATCAGTAAGATGTTCAGATATCATTGCCTGAATCCGATCTCACAGGTGGGACTGGATCAACTGGATGAAAATTATGTAAGCACAGAGAAAGCAGAAGAAGCGGACGCCATCCTCGTCAGAAGCGCGAAGATGCACGAGATGGAGTTCGCGAAGGGACTCAAAGTGATTGCCCGCGCCGGGGCAGGTGTGAACAATATACCTCTGGAGCGCTGCGCCGAAGAGGGGATCGTTGTATTCAACACTCCCGGAGCCAATGCGAACGGTGTGAAGGAGCTGGTGATCGCGGGAATGCTTCTGGCGGCCCGCGACATTATCGGCGGCATCAACTGGGTACAGGAGTACGAAGAAGACGGCGATATCGCCAAGATCACGGAGAAAAAGAAAAAAGCTTTCGCAGGAACCGAGCTTCAGGGCAAAAAGCTGGGCGTTATCGGACTGGGAGCCATCGGCGTACTCGTGGCGAACGCGGCTATCAGCCTCGGTATGGAGGTGTATGGCTATGACCCGTATGTATCCGTGGATTCCGCATGGAGACTGTCTGAGAAGATCTATCACGCCAAGACAGCGGATGAGATCTACAAAGACTGTGACTATATCACTGTCCATGTACCTGCCATGGAAGATACAAAGGGCATGATCGACAAAAACGCCATCAGCCTGATGAAGGACGGCGTTGTCATCCTGAATTTTGCCCGCGACGTGCTGGTCAATCAGGAGGATATTGTTGACGCGCTTGTATCTGAGAAAGTGCACTGCTACGTGACGGATTTCCCGACAAAGGAGATCGTAGGCGTGAAGGGAGCTATCGTTATCCCGCATCTGGGAGCGTCCACAGAGGAGTCGGAAGACAACTGCGCGATCATGGCGGCAGCCGAGGTGAGAGATTTCCTTGAGAACGGAAACATCACACATTCCGTCAATTTCCCGGACTGCGATATGGGCGTCAAAGGAGAAGGGCAGAGAGTGACCATTCTCCACAAGAATATCCCCAACATGCTCGGACAGTTCACTGGACTGATGGCGGAGAAGAATATCAACATCTCGCTTATGACCAATAAGAGCCGTAAAGAATACGCGTACACGATGATGGATGTGGACGGGGAAATACCTTCTGAGGTGGAAGAGCAGCTTACCGGTGTGGAAGGAGTGCTCAAAGTAAGAGTGATCCGAAGCGCGTGACAAACTGCATGCGACATTATGACAGCGGGAGGATAGAAAGATGGAAGAGCATCAGGAGCATTCCCTCGGCGGGCGCGTTTTCCAGCAGATCCGTGAAGGCATCTTAAACGGAACGTACAAGGAGAATGATGAACTCAGGGAAAACACGATAGGAAAAGAGCTTGGAGTGAGCCGGACTCCCGTAAGAGAGGCACTGCGGCAGCTTGAGCTGGAGGGACTGGTGGCGATTATTCCCAACAGGGGCGCTTATGTAACCGGAATCTCCCGCAAGGATATATGGGATATCTATGCGATGCGTTCTATGATGGAAGGTCTGTGCGCACGATGGGCGGCTGAGAATATCACGGAGGCCCGGCTTGATGAGCTGGAGGAGACGCTTCTTCTCTCGGAGTTTCAGGTGAAAAAGGAGAGCGGATTTAATGCAGAGCAGATAACCGCGCTGGACGGACGTTTCCATTCCATTCTCTATGATGCTTCCGGGAGCCGGATTCTAAGCCGTATGCTGACAGATTTCCACAATTACGTCCAGACAGCCAGAAAGGCGTCAATCTTGTCGGAGGACAGGGCAAGGAAATCAATCCGGGAGCACCGTCAGATCCTGCGGGCAATCCGCGACAGGGACACAGAGATGGCAGAGCAGCTCGCCAACGAGCATATTATGCACGTGATGCAGAATTTAAAAAAACAAGGATATTAGGGAACAGATCCGGCCCGGCAGGGTGCGGACAGAGAATTTGTATCAGGAGGACACGAAAAATGGAAAAAATCAAGATGACCACACCCCTTGTAGAGATGGACGGGGACGAGATGACAAGGATTCTTTGGCAGATGATCAAGGATGAGCTTCTTATCCCTTATATTGACCTGAAAACAGAGTATTATGATCTTGGGTTGGAGCACAGAAACGCCACGGACGATCAGGTGACAGTTGACTCTGCATTGGCGACAAAGAAATACAAAGTTGCCGTCAAATGTGCGACGATCACCCCGAATGCAGCCCGCATGGATGAATACGACTTGAAGGAGATGTGGAAAAGTCCGAACGGTACAATCCGCGCGATCTTAGACGGGACTGTGTTCCGCGCGCCCATCGTTGTCAAGGGCATTGAGCCGTGCGTGAAGAACTGGAAGAAGCCGATCACCATCGCAAGACATGCTTACGGCGATGTGTACAAGGGTTCCGAGATGAAGATACCGGGAGCGGGCAAAGTGGAGCTTGTGTACACGGCCGAGGACGGCACACAGACAAGCGAGCTTGTGCATAACTTTGACGGACCGGGCATTGTGCAGGGAATGCACAACTTAAACGGCTCTATTGAGAGCTTTGCCAGAAGCTGTTTCTCCTATGCTCTGGATACAAAGCAGGATCTGTGGTTTGCCACAAAGGATACGATCTCCAAGAAATATGACCATACCTTCAAGGATATCTTCCAAGAGATCTATGACGCAGAGTTCGACGCCAAGTTCAAAGAGGCGGGAATCGAGTATTTCTATACGCTGATCGACGATGCGGTGGCCCGTGTCATGAAATCAGAGGGCGGATACATCTGGGCGTGCAAGAACTACGATGGAGACGTGATGAGCGATATGGTATCCTCTGCCTTTGGTTCGCTTGCAATGATGACCTCTGTGCTCGTATCCCCGGAAGGTTACTATGAGTACGAGGCGGCTCACGGTACTGTGCAGCGTCACTATTATAAACACTTAAAGGGCGAGGAGACTTCCACCAACTCAGTGGCCACCATCTTCGCGTGGACAGGGGCCCTTAGAAAGCGGGGCGAGCTGGACGGAAACAAAGAGCTGATGGAGTTCGCCGACAGGCTGGAGAAGGCGACCATCGACACCATCGAGGCAGGCGAGATGACAAAAGACCTTGCGCTTATCACCACCATCGAGAACCCGACCGTGTTAAACAGTGAGGAGTTTATCAAAGCCATCGCCAAGAGACTGTAAAATGGGGATTGGTCTCATCTGTCAACACAGTGCAATTCATTAAAGAAAGGGGAGGTATCTGTCGATAAAGTAAGTAGAGAAGCAGATATAGGAACCGGATTTTTGATAAAGCAGACAGGGAGGCGGAGAATATGTTCATTGGTATTGGCGGCAATGGAAACGGTTATCGTTCGATCAACACGAACAGCGAACAATACAAGGCGGCGGCACGGGATCATCTCGCGGCACATCGGGCGGAGGTGGCGATGATGACGCCGGAGGAGAGAATGCTGTACGAGATGCTTGGCGGGGAAGAGGGTTACATGAAAAATGTCATGAAGCGCTACGACTCAGAGGGATATTTGCTGAATTCCAGCGGTGTTGCCGGAATGTGCGTAAACGGGATTCCGGAATCCCAGCGCCATCAGATTATCAACATTTCAGAAGAGGCCAGACAGTCCATGTACGAGGAGACAATGCGTCATTTTATTCAGGAAAAGGGCGTTGCAAACGGGGATACAACAAGGCGCTCAGAGGTGTATACAAAGTTTCAGTTAAGCATCCCGAAAGAAGACAGGTTAAAAGGCACATGGACACTGCAGCAATATGAAACAGCGTACAGACAGGCGTTTTATGACGCTATCAAAGCCTCTGACCCGAATTGGGAGCTGGGGCGGCCCTTTGACAGCAGCATATTAAGAAACCTTTCAAGAGAGGATATTGACAATTCGCTTGTGAGGTCGGGAAACAGATTGCTGCTTCCAAGAAATACAATTGATTGTACAGTATAATATTTCAGATTTCCGCGAAATCGGGAGTCAACGGCACAACAGAAGATGCCGCCGGGTCATGCGCCAAAAAAGAGGTTCGTCATGGCCCGGCGGCATCTTTTGCTGTGTCTGCTGTTATCTGTCCGCTGTTTTCAGTATTCCCTGCTTATATTCATTTTGGAACGCGGTCTTATACTTGTCTGTCACCACGGACATGTAGAGATTGGACGCCAGCAGATCGTTTCTGAGCATCCTTTTCCCAACCGGCGGAAGGGAGTCCTGCTCGGACAGGCGCATGAGCACCGGAAGGCTGCTTTTCTTCGCGAGGTGGGAGATCAGTTTTCCCTTGTCCTTCCTGTAGCCGATGAGACGGGCGTAGAAATGCCGCCCGTTTTCGATGTATTCCTCCACATCATTTTTCTTCGTGCCGAGCATAATATGAAGGAGCGCGCGGTTGACGCGGGTCTGTGTGACCTCTCTTGTCTTGATAAGCTCTGCGAATTGTTTGTAGTTAAAGAAGTTGTTCAGTTTATCACAGATGCGGTTCGCCAGCTCTTCTGACACGTCCATATAGCGGGTGAGGGTATCGGGCGTCTTATTGAGCAGCTTATATTTTAACAGCAGGGAGAAATCATTCTGATATACCGGATACGCGACCCTGTGATAGTCCTTCAAAAGCTCTAGGCAGGAAAAGGGAACCTGTTCTTCCAGCTCCCCGAGTATGGAAGAAAAGGAGGTGTTCTCAAAGCTGCCGCCCATCTGCTCTGTCCTGATGGCGGACCCGGAGTATGCAAGCAGAGAACGGATCGCGGAGGCAGAGCTGAAATTTCCGCTGTCAAGGCTTTGGTCGTGATAGTGGGAGCCTTTTCGCCGGATTGTAAAAGGAACCATGGAGCTGTTCAGTTTTTTCATGGCTTTTAAATATTCGATTCCCAGTATGTTGTTCGGATCATTGAGGAGAGAGGCATATGCCGGATTTTCCGTATATTCCAGCACAGCGCTCTGTCTGGCGGCGGGGAAAGAGGAGCCTTTTTTTAAATTGTTTTTTAAGAGGGTACGGTAGTCGCGGGGTTCCCGGCCAAGGATATCAGCGACGTGGGAGAGTGCGTCCAAGTCGTTACATTCGCTCCCAAAGCAGATGCAGTCCACAGCGCCTAAGCTCTCCAGCAGCGAGACCGCTCCCAAGGCAAAATACTCCGCGCTGCCGGTGGCATAGCAGACCGGAAGCTCGAATACAGCAGAAGCTCCGCATTTAAGCGCCATCTCCGCGCGCAGGCGCTTGGGCATGATGGCGGGTACGCCGCGCTGGACGTAATCACCGCTCATGACGACGATGGCGGCATCAGCTTTGGTGATCCGTTTCGCTTCTTTTATATGATACAGATGGCCGTTGTGGAACGGGTTGTATTCTGTAATCAGGCCGACAATTTTCATAAGAATCTCCTTGTATATAGATTTCTACCATATTATACTATAAAAAGATGGATTCTTATAGTACAAGATACATAAATATGAAGGCACAGGAAGGGACAAAGGTATGGAGCAGGAATACAGGATGGATGCCGGGCAGGTCGTTGAACTGCTGGAGGCACATGATTTTAAACAACTGAAAGAAGAATTGGGATCCGTACATCCTGTGGATATTGTCGATATATTAGAAGAACTGGACAAGAAGCAGAGAACTCTTGTGTTCCGGCTTCTGGCAAAAGAGGAAGCGGCGGAAGTATTTACGGACATGAACAGCGACATGCGCGAGGATCTGATCAATGCTTTGACAGACTCAGAGCTTGAGGAGGTCATGGACGAGATGTATGTGGACGATACAGTGGACGTCTTAGAGGAGATGCCCGCCAATGTGGTGGACCGTATCCTCACTGTGACCGACGAGGAGACAAGACAGAAGATCAATGCGCTCCTGCAGTATCCCGAGGACAGCGCGGGCAGCATCATGAATATCGAGTATATCAGCCTGCGCAAAGAGATGACCGTGGCGGACGCGATCCTGAAGATCCGTCAGGTCGGCATCAACAAGGAGACGATCTACACCTGCTATGTGACGGAGAAGAAGAGGCTCATCGGCATGGTGGACGTCAAAGACCTTCTGACTGCGGGAGAGTCCCGCCTCATCGAGGAGATCATGGACGAAAATGTCGTCTGCGCGAGAACCCTCGACGATCAGGAGAAGGTGGCGAACCGTATCAACAAGTACGGTCTGGTCGCCATCCCCATCATCGATCATGAGGACTGTCTCGTTGGTATTGTAACCGTTGACGACGCGATGCTCGTACTTCAGGACGAGGCGACCGAAGATATCAGCATCATGGCCGGCGTCAGTCCAAACGAGGACTCCTATTTTGAAACCTCGGTTTTACGGCAGGTGAGAAACCGTACGCCGTGGCTGATGCTCCTTATGCTCTCGGCCACGGTGACCGGGGAGATACTGGGATATTATGAGAACGCCATGGCGGCAATGCCGATCCTTATCACCTTTATTCCCATGCTCATGGGAACGGGCGGAAACTGCGGTTCCCAGAGCTCCACGCTCATCATCCGCGGTCTGGCGGTGGGGGAGATCGAGTTTTCTGATATCTTTAAGGTGATCTTCAAGGAGATCCGTGTGGCGGTGATTGTAGGCGCCCTTCTTGCCTTTGTAAACGGCATCCGCATCTGCATCATGTATGACAGGGATATCCTGCTTGCCGTGGCGCTTGGCATTACGATGGTCGCGGTTGTTTCGATTGCAAAATGTATCGGCTGCATCCTGCCGCTGATCGCGAAGAAGATCGGTATTGACCCGGCGATCATGGCCGCTCCGCTCATCACTACGATCACGGATACATGTACGATCCTTGTGTATTTCAATATTGTGACCACGGTTTTTCATCTATGATTCCATTGCTCTGCAAAATGAGATTGTTACTTTTGTGACAATCTCATAAAGACAGTGTAAAAAAAAGAGGGATTGTACTTAAAAATGCACATAAAATCTCTTGTATACAAAAAACCTTTGCGCTATAATAAATACACATGCGATAAAAAATGAAAGGTGGCTTTTTAATCATGGGATTCATTGATGAGATCAAGGCAAGGGCAAAAGCAAATAAGAAGACGATCGTCCTTCCCGAGACAGAGGACGAAAGAACTTACAAGGCTGCAGAGGCGGTTTTAAAAGAAGGGATCGCAGACCTGATCCTTGTGGGCAGCAAAGAAGAGATTGAGAAGAACAAGGGTACA
>DWYT01000147.1 GCA_019118545.1 Candidatus Mediterraneibacter merdavium
CCGCACCCGTCTAAAGTGGCCGCTTCAAATACAGAGGTGTCGATTCCGTCTATGGACGCTATATACATGACCATATAATATCCTGCTGACTGCAGAACCATTGCAATGATCACCGCGATCAGAACCAGATGCTTATCACCAAGAGGAGCTACTTTTTCCCATGCTTCAACACCAAATGCTTCGCCGAGCTTCTTCAAAAATCCCATGGTCGGAGAAAACACATTGCTCCACAAAACTCCCATGGCTGTAGCAGATATAATACTGGGAAAGAAAAACAGAAATCTGTAAAACCCGCTTTCCCTTAATTTCACCTGAGTCAGCAGGAATGCCAAAATAAGCGCAATACCGTTTAGCAGCAGGGGAATGACCAGTATCAGGATGAAAGTGTTCTTAAGCGCCAGATAAAAATCTCTGTCCCTCAGCAGATCCGCATAGTTTTTCATACCTATAAAATCTCCTCCGCCGGACGTTGCAGTAGCGTCCGTCAAAGACAGTCCCAATCCGCGGATCAGCGGGATCAGCATAAAAAATGCGGTTAAAAGTAACGCCGGCATTAAACAGCAGCATATAAAAATCTTTTCTTCTCGCTTTAGTTTCATGGCTTTTCTCCCTCTTTCCTAAACAAAAAGCTGCCGCAGGTGGCAGCCTTTTGTTTTAAATTCTGTTTTTATTCGTCTTCCTCCTGAAGTTCGCGGATACTTGCAAACCCGTCCTCGGCTAGTTTTGTACAATCTTCAACTGACATATCTCCGCTGATCAGAGGCACTACCCCATCCTCAAACACATTGCTGAAGCTGAATTTCGCGTTTTTCGGCATCGCTGCATATGCCCCTGAAAATGTCTCGATACCATCCTGACTCATTGCAGACAGCATATTGTACTGGCTCGGACTGATATAATCTTTGATCAGCTCTGTGGCACCTGTCACTGATATCGCTCCTCCTGTTTTTTCTCCGAACAGTTTTACAGACTCATCTGTGTAGATAAATTTAATAAACTCTTTCGCGGCTCCCGGATTCTTCGCGTCTTTCGGAATAGATATCTGCTCAATGGATGTGGAGACATAGGTAGTATCATCCTTAGATGTCTTGAGGCTTGGAAGAAGCGCAAACTCGAAAGCATCGTCTCCCTCTCTGGGCGCATCCTTCATCTCATTTTCAATCCATGTTCCATTCGGAATGAACAATGCTTTCCCCAACATCATCTCGCTCTGTGACTGGGTGTGGTTCATCCCCGCCGAACCGTCTAATACATAGCCGCCTTCATACAGCTTGCGGACATTCTCCAGAACTTCTTGAACGCCCTCCTGTTCCCAGCATCCTTCTCTGTAATTATAGATATCATCCAACGCATCCACGCCGGCATTCGATGCAATTTCAGGCTCCACCAGATTTCTCAAGTATCCCGGATACAATCCCGGATATGTAATCAGCGCCCTGTCCTCTTTTTTAGCCTCATCTCCTAAAGCGTAGAATTCTTCCCATGTTTCAGGGACCTCCCAACCCTTCTCTTCAAAAAGTGTTTTATTATATATGAGTCCCTGAGGCGCCGTATTAAATGGAGCAAAATATATCTTTCCGTCTCCATACGGCGCATAAGCCGCGCCCTCCAGCATGCCGGGCAGGATGATATCTTTGAGCTTCCCTTCTTTATCCAGAGCCTCTTCCTCAAACAGATCGCTGATATCCATCAACGCGTGGTCTTTTACCAGTCCCGTCATTACACCGTCCAGATTTCCGGTATTGTGATAAATCAAATCCGGAACATCCCCTGAAATAATTTTAGGACGTATGATATCTCCGATTTTTGGATTGATTTCATATGTAACCTCTACATCTGGGTATTTCTCTTCAAACTTTGTGATCAGTTCTTCCCAGTATTCGGCACCATACCCTCCTTGGAAGAGCGCCAGCTTCAACTCGCCTTCTACTTTGCGCTCCCCATCTTCCTGTTCTGATGTTTCATTGGATGTTTCATCCTGAGCTGTGGTCTGTTCCCCACCGCCGGAACTACACCCCGCCATCAGAGACGCGGTCATAACTCCGGCCATAAGTGCTGCTATTACTTTCTTTTTCAATGGCTTATCCTCCTTTTCTTCTTCTCTTGTTTGTTGATGTACACATATTAATATTTTCTCCTGTTTTTTCAAATAGCATATCTTCATAATTTACCGGTATATATTTCAGGTCTTCTTTCACCGGAATGTTCCTTTGACAAAAGCATGGATTATTTTCAGAAATTAAAACAGAATCCATGCTCTTCTTCTGCATTTTGCTTATATCGCCATATATCAATATAGAGTAAAAAGAGGATTTGCCAATGATATAAAAAAACGGGTTCTCACTCGTACAAATGCGATGAGATCCCGCTCTTTTATTCCTATGTATAATTTAATCCTAACCTGCAAATTTACTCCAATACCCCTGTACAAAGATGAAGAGTACAATCAGGGGCAAAATATAAGACACATAGATCCTCGCCCACTTCGGGAACCTGACCCCTTCGCCCGCGTTGGCTTCCTCGCAGAAGTTCTTCCAACCCCAGCCGTAGCGGCAAGTGCAGAACAGAAGGTATACAAGGCTTCCCAGAGGAAGGATGTTGTTGCTGACGATAAAATCTTCCAGATCGAGCACTGCTGAGCCTTCTCCAAACGGCATAAACCCGCTGAGCACATTGTATCCGAGCACACACGGCATGGACAGCAGGATGATCGCGATGAAATTGACCGCCACCGATTTCTTCCTTGAGCATCCGGTCAGATCCATGGCAAAGCAGATGATATTTTCAAACACTGCGATGATCGTGGACGCGGCCGCGAAGAACATGCACAGGAAAAAGATTGTTCCCCATATCCGTCCTCCCGCCATGACGTTGAAAATGTTCGGCAGGGTGATGAAGATGAGGTTCGGCCCGCTGTCCGGGTTCACCCCAAAGGCGAAGCATGCAGGAAAGATGATCAGACCTGCGATCAGCGCCACACAAGTGTCCAGAGCCGTCACGCAGATCGCTTCTCCCGTCAGGCTCCTCTTCCTGTCGATATAGCTTCCGAATATGGCGATGGCTCCGATACCAAGGCTCAATGTAAAGAAAGACTGCCCCATCGCGGCAAATACGACTTCCATCAACCCGGCTTCTTTCACTTTACTGAAATCCGGCAGGAGATAAAACTCCAGTCCCGCTCCGGCACCTTCGAGGGTCGCGGAACGCACGGCAAGGATGATCATCAGCGCCAGAAGAAGCACCATCATCACTTTTGTGATCTTTTCCACACCTTTCTGGAAACCCATGCAGCATATCCCAAAGCAAAGCGCCACCACAATGATCATGAACACGCCCATGAGCACCGGCTGTCCCATCAGCTCTCCGAATTCATTCTGTATCCCCGCAGCATCCAGCCCTTCAAAGTTCCCCGCCGCCATCTTTACGAGATACAAGAGCAGCCATCCGCCAATGGTCGTGTAGAACATCATCAGCAGATAATTTCCTGCCATCCCGACCCATTTGTACCAGTGCCATTTTGTCCCAAGAGGCTCCAACCTGTCAAAAGACATGGCCACGCTGCTCTTGGACGCTCGGCCCACGGAGAACTCCATGACCATGATCGGCAGTCCCAGTATCAGAAGGAACACCAGATAGATCAGGACGAACGCCGCCCCGCCGTACTGTCCGGTAATATAGGGGAAACGCCACACATTTCCCAGTCCAATGGCACACCCTGCTGAGATCAGGAT
>DWYT01000148.1 GCA_019118545.1 Candidatus Mediterraneibacter merdavium
TCTTTCGTGCCATTCAGGCAGCCTCCATTTCAAAATTTAATATTCGTTGATATCAATGCCTGCTTTAAGTAGACGCTCATATCGTTCATAAGAAATAACAACCGCTATGGGCTTTCCGTTTTTTTGTATAAATGCCGCCTTATCATTCTCAACCAGATTGCGAATCAATTTTGACGCCTGTCCCCGGTTGAACTCTCCAATATTCAAGTGTTCCATCGGAACTAATTCTTTTTTCATATCATCCTACTCTCTACTTTTTATATACTAAGCTTGTCGCCTACCTCAACAGAATGATGTTATCATATATTAATTGTAGTTACAAGACTTTTTAACTCTATTTTTTACTCTGAAATAGTAATTACAATTACAATGTTTTTCTCCCATTCATCTGCCACCTATCATGCTCCTTAATCCTCCGCAGCGTATCCGCCCTGCCATGCTGGTGATACGGATGTGATGCCCTATGCTTATGAAAAATAACACAGCTGCCTTTCCCCGGATACTCCGGGTTGTGGATGTACCAGTAATGCCCCGTATTCCAGGACATTACCGTTACATCATATTCGTCCGCCGCAATGACGGCAAAATATTTCCTATCCAGGCTTTTCAATTCTTCTTTACTGAACAATATCCGGCGCCTCCTTTCGGAACCACGCTTCCAGTGCCTTTTCCACAATATCTGCCGCCTCCGCCGTCTTCCGATCCGCAAAATACTTTTGGTACACTGCTGTCGGCAGCTTAATGTTGACCATCTCTTTTTTCTTCTGCCTGTCCGCCGAATCCACTATTTCCTGGATACTCTTCTGCGTAATATTTCCAGACTCCGCCCTGATCGCCGCCGCATTTTTCGGATTCAGCTTCACCTTATCCTCTGACACTGCGGCCGCCACAGCCTTCTGCTCTTTCTCCGATAAATAAGACAGATCCACAGCCGCCACCAAGGACAATGCGCCATTATCCAGTTCCTCTTTAAATTCAGGGATCAGCTTATCCACCCTCATATATCTTGCGATATTCCTTCCCGTCATGCCGTACTCGTTTCCCAGTTCATCCCGGCTCCTGGACTTGTGGACATCATGTCCACAAGTTCCGTCCTGGCCATTCAGAGCCGCAATCTCCTGAAGGATATCATTGCGCTTGCCCTGGCTGCTGATCTTTTCATAGCGCACCGCCAGAACAGCCGCTTTTTCTGACGGAAGCAGTTCCGAAAAAGACCGCTGAATCATATTTGTTTCAATCACATAGACAATCGCGTCTTCATCTGAAAGGTTTTCTTTTACAATGGCAGGAATTTTGTCAAGCCCCGCCAGCATCGCCGCCCTCTGCCGGTTATGGCCGGAGAGCATCTCATACCCGTCTTCCTGTTTCCGGACGATCACCGGATTTAAAACTCCATGTTCCCGGATGCTTTGGATCATGTCTTCCAGCCGCTCCCCTTCATACATCCGAAAGGGATGGCCGCGAAACGGGCGGATACTCTCTGCCGGCAGCATCCGGACCGCATTCTCCGGAACCGCCGCGGCTTCTTCCATCTGATCCAGCAAATCGATCGCGTCATTAAAAATTTTTCTCTTTGCCCCATTAGCTTTCAATAGAAATCAACTCCTCCGCAAATTTTCTGTAAGCAATGCCTGCGCTTGCCTTCGGGCTGTACCGTTCCACTGGCATGCTGTAATAAATGCTTTCCCCCACCTTCACGGTATGGGGGATCCTCGTATCAAATATCCGGATCTGCCCCTGGAAACTTTCTGTCACCTGCTCCGTCAATGTCCTGCACAGGTTCGTCCTCGCCTCGCACATGGTCATCAGGATACCCGCGATCTTGAGTTTGGGATTGATCCGGCGCCGGATCTTCGTCACCGTCCGCAGATAGTCCTGCAGTCCCATCATCGCCAAAAGCTGCGGATTCACCGCGATAATGACCTCATCAGCCGCCGCAAGCGCATTGATGGTCAGCATTCCCAGCGAAGGGCAGGTATCAATCAGAATATAATCATATTTCTCCCTGAGTGGATCCAGGATCTCCGACAGGATCTTTTCCGCTCCCATTTCCAGCCGCAGCTTTGCGTCCGCCACAGACAGATAAATAGAAGAAGGAATAAAATCTACGCCGTCCTCTGTCCGGATGCACTTCTTCATGGCCGGAAGTTTTTCATCCTCTATCGCTGCCATCATCAGATGACCGATGGTATTTTCCAGTTCCCCTGTATTTTCAATCCCATAACAGGCCGTCAGATTCGCCTGGCTGTCAAAATCTACAGCCAGCACTTTCTTTCCCTGTTTCCGCAGCGCGTATGCAAGGTTCAGGGTGGAGGTGGTTTTCCCCACCCCGCCTTTCTGTGATCCGATAACGTAAATCTTTCCCATCATCAATACCGTCCTTTCTTTTCCGCGACCTTATCCGCCGTTTCCCTGCCGCTTTCCTCAAAAGCATCCACATAGCTTGCTTCTTCTCTTGGAACGATCACCAGACGCCCCTCCTCACAAGTAACAGTAATGGATGTCCCGCAGTCAAATCCAGCTTCACGGAGCCACTGCCCTTTCAGCATGATGGCCGGTGTGGATTTATACTGATATCCGCTCTGCTCATAGACTTTCATATTTCTGAATTTTTTCATAGCCATAGATGTGCCTCCTTAAACCGTAAATGAATATTTACTTTAGAAATGCCTTTGTCTTCCAGTCATCGGCCGTTAGTCCAACGGCACCACCTCCCTTAAATCCTTCTGCCGGAAACATCGCTCAACTAACCTCGGCTTCGCCTCGCTAAGGTTCGCGATGTGCGTTCTCACTAAGCTCAGCTGACGCTTCGCTAAGTGTTCACAGCAAAAACAGCTGCCAATGCATTTACGCATCAGCAGCTGCCGATTTAAGTTCCGTGTATTATTTATTTGACTATTTCTCCTGATCCTTGATCCTGTAATAGTCTTCCATATCCAGGGTCAGATCCACATGAGTGTCAGGCTTTGATTTTCGGTTGCTCAAGAGGCACACAGTCTCAACATGCACCGTCATGGGAAATTGATCCACAGTCCTCACTTTTTTTATCTCATACTCTTTCTCGCACAGGACTTTCAGATCCCGCGCCAGTGTCGCGGAATCGCAGCTTACGTACACGACTTTCTCTGGGGCCATCTCCACGATAGTCTCAAGCAGCGCCTCATCGCACCCTTTCCTCGGAGGGTCTACCACGATCACATCCGCCCGCAGCGTCCTGCGCCTACTGCACCTATCCGCAGCCGCACCCGTCCTACTACCCTCTGCTTCCGAGACTGCTCCATTTATGCCGCTTTGCGCTCCCGTCTTACGCATATAATACTCGGGTAGTATCTCTTCCGCCCTGCCTGTGAAGAATTCTGCGTTTTTGATTCCATTGAGCTTTGCGTTCTCTCTTGCATCGTCGATGGCTTGGGGTACGATCTCCACACCGTATACCTTTCCCGCCTTCTGCGCGAGGAAGAGAGAGATCGTCCCGATACCGCAGTACAGATCCCATACCGTCTCCCCGCCTTTTAAGTCCGCGTATTCCAATGCAAGGCTGTAAAGTTTCTCCGTCTGTACCGGATTCACCTGATAAAAAGAAAGCGGAGAGATGCGGTACTTGATTCCCCCGATATAGTCTGTGATATATCCCTGTCCCCAGAGCACATGGAAAGAATCACCCATAATGACATTGGTCTGCTTTGTATTCACGCTCATGGCAATACTTGTCATGCCCTGTATACCTGTCAGTTTATTGATCAGCCTGTCCGCACGGGGGATTTTATGGCCATTCACTACGAGGCAGACCATGATCTCTTTCGTTGTGAATCCGTAGCGGATGAGAACATGACGCACCAGTCCTTTTCCCGTCTTTTCATCGTAAGAGGGAATGTGATTTTCTTTCATAAAATCAAGAATAAGCTCTAATATCTCCTTGTTGACCGGCACCCCGAGGGCGCAGTCTGTATTTGCGATGATATCGTGTGTGCGTCCCGCATAGAATCCGGTGAGGGGATTGCCGTCTTTGCCTGTCCCGAAAGGGAACTGTGCTTTATTGCGATAGAAGAACGGCTCGTCCATACCGACGATTGGCTCTGTCACTTCATCTAAAAGCTCTGGGGAAAATCCGCCGATGCGCTCCAGATTGCCTCTCACTTTCTGCTCCTTGAATGTAAGTTGTCTTTTATAGGACATTTCCTGAATCTGGCAGCCGCCGCATTTGCGGGCAAAGGGGCATTTTGCCTCCACACGGTCAGGGGACGGCTCTATGATCTTCATGAGCCTTGCATACCCATAGCTCTTCTTCGCCTTCATTACTTTGGCTTCCACTGTATCCCCGATGACGGCATCCTTGATAAAGAGGGTATATCCGTCTACCTTTCCGATCCCCTCTCCGTTCACTCCGATGTCCGTGATCTTCACGACCGCCGTATCATTTTTGTGCATAACCTTTTCCTGCATATCGCTCTCCTGATCAAATAAGGGACATATCCCGCAATATTTGCCACCGCGTTTTACGTCCCCTGCCATTTTAATTTTCACTGTTTTGTCTCCCTGATTAGAGTTCAAAAGATCCTTTTGAATCTTTACTTTAGCGAAATGCACAAAAGCAACTGGGCGGCGCGACTTTGCGCGCGGTGGAGATGAGACTCAAAAATCGCGGAAGCCTTTGCTGAACACGACTTTTGTTTTAAGAGGCTCATTGGAATGTTTCGTGCGCCGGAGTGCCGGAAGATGCTTTTGTGCATTTCGCCACATATAGAGATTAAAAAGTAATCTTTTGACACTTTAATCCTCCCGGAAATATGGATTCCCGCCTTACCGCCTGAAACGGCGATACCCCTGTGCCTTACAGCGCCGTTTCCCAGATTCCCCGCCGATTACATGCCTACGCTCCTGATGGTCTACGCTCCGGATGTTCTGCGAAGATTTGATTCGAACAGCTTATTATATCCCAGCCAGTCTGTGCCCTGCTTTCCTTTGAAGATTTCCGTCAGGGTCTGCATCTTAGCGTCCGCGTTGTCCGCCAGATTCAGAGCCAACGCCTCTGCCAGAGCCGGTTTCTTGGGCGATCCGTACTCCAACTCCCCATGGTGGGCGATGACGCAGTGTTTCAGTTCATTCGCCAGCTTCTCCGGGAAATCCGGTATGGAGCGCAGCGCGTCTCCGATCATCTCCACGCCGATCACGATATGGCCGATGAGCTGGCCTTCATCTGTATAGTCGTTATCCGGAAATGCGGAGAGCTCCCTTGTCTTTCCGATATCGTGGCACATAGCCGCCGTAAAAAGCAGATCCCTGTTGAGGATGGAATAAGCTCCCGCGAAATACTCGCACATATGGAGTACGCTCAACGTGTGCTCCAACAGTCCGCCCGCGAAGCCGTGATGCACGGTTTTTGCGGCGGAATGTCCCTTGAACCGTTTGATGAATTCACTGTCATTTACAAAGAAATATTCTAAAAGCTGCTTAAGGTACGGATTGCCGATCTGACGGATGTAAGCCGTCAGTTCTTCGTACATCCCGTCCACGCTCTTTTCTGTGGTCGGCATATAGTCCGCGGGTTCATACTCTCCTTCTCCTACCTTGCGGATTTGTTTGATGTTCATCTGGAGATTGCCGTTATAGCTGATAATCTCGCCGTACACCTCGATGAAATCCTTCTCCTCATAGTCCGCTATCCCCTGTGAATTCGGATCCCACACCTTTCCGTCCAATACCCCTGTCTTATCCTGTAAGAGTACGTTATCATACGGTTTCCCGTTTCTTGTCTCAGCGGAACGCTTTCCTTTGCATAAGTATACATTCCTGATTGTCTCGCCTTCGTGTAGTCCGTTGATATATCTCATGTCTTTCCTCTTTCTATTTTTAATACTGTTCTTTCCGGAACGGTTGCTATTCGCTGCTTCCGACTGTCACGGTAAAGTCCACATCCACATACCCTTCCGCGCCCAATCGTTTCCCTTTAAACCTGACTTGTTCTCCGGTCTTTGTCTCGAGGACAGCTCTCTGGTAAGACATAATGCTCCCTGTATCCTCACCTGACACGCCGCAGATTACATCTCCGATCTGGATTCCTGCCGCCATCGCCGGAGAATCCGGGTCCACATCCACCACATACACCCCCGCTGGTATGCCCTGTTCCTCTGAAATCTGCGCCGTGACCGTCGTTCCGTACACTCCTATATACGGCACACTCTGCCCGTTCGCCAGAAGTTCAATGGTGGATTTTAAATCCGAGATGGCATATGCGTTTACCATAGAATTCCCGCTCTCTGTCCAAACTGACGAAGAGATGATTCCCACGACTTCCCCATCTATATTGAAAAGGATACCGGTTCCTCCGCTCTCTGCCGGAATGTCAGTGGCTAAAACATCATATTCGCCGTCAAAAAGCGTAGCCTTATATTCTGTAGAACTGATCATTCCGTATGTTATCCCGTCCGCGTACCCGAACATATTGCCGACTGCAATCACTATATCCCCCTGATTTGTCAGATTCGAATTGCCAAGAGTGGATACACTGACTGACGCCCATGTGGAGTCCGAAATATTCCCGCGCGGCACACTGAATACTGCCAGACGGGTATTTTTATCTTGTTTTTTCAAAGCAGCGTTGTACGTCTTCCCGTCCTGAAACGTTGCTGTCCACTTTGATGCCATCTCGCAGACAGAATTGTCCGCAAGGATTAGAAGCTCCTGTCCATTGTCCGCAGTGATGACTCCCGTAGCTCCTGCGGATATCCCTGTCATATCCGCCTCCCAGTCCTCTTTTTCTAAAACCGGCTTTACTGTTACAATCCCTTTTCCAGCTTCCTCGGCGCGTTCTTTCATACTCGCCAGCATTTCCTCATATGTCTTAGCGTCAATCACGGGCGCAGAAACCGCTTCCCCCTCCCCGTCGGCCATATCCTCCTCAGACGGCTCCTCGTCCTCGGGGATCTCTACTGTCTCTAATTCGCCCCGGAACCAGTTCTGCACCAGCGGTTTAAGCGCATAAAAACCAAGGCAGGCGAACGCTCCTAAGATCACTCCGTATATGGCGATCCTCACGAACTGTTTTGCAAGCTGTTCCCTGCTGATCGGTTTTGGCTTTATTGTCTCCCTTAAGAAGGAGTATTTTTTTTCTTCTGAGCCTTCTTCCTGACTCAGATCATGGTCTTTGTCGTTCGGCATGGCTTTCCTTCTCCTTCGGATTCTAGTATAACCGATTCAGGCTGATTGTTCAATTCCTTTTGGAAAAGCCTTTTCTTTATCTCTGGAATAAGGTAAACTATCTAAAGACAGAACATATACCGTATTATTTTAAACAAACAGAACTCTATATTATAAGGAAGTATCATGAATCAGAAAACACTGACCAAACTTGAATTTGACAAAATCATTACTCTTCTTGGGGAAGAAGCAGGCTCTTTCAGGGGCAGACAGCTCTGCCACCGTTTAAAGCCTATGACAGACCTTGAAAAGATCAATACATTTCAGGAGCAGACAGCAGCCGCATTTACAAGGATCGTAAGAAAAGGCCGTATCTCTTTTGGAGACGCGGCGCCTGTGGAGGAATCTATGAAGCGTCTGGAGATCGGCGGCGCCTTAAACCGCGCTGAGCTTCTGCGCATCTGCCGTCTCCTTGCCAACGCCGCCCGTGTGAAATCCTACGGGAGGCATGATACACAGGAGGATTCCTCGGATTGTCTGGACGCTTATTTTGACCAATTAGAGCCGCTCACAGTGCTTTCTTCGGAAATCGAAAGGTGCATCATCTCCGAGGATGAGATCAGCGACGACGCCAGCAGCACACTGAAGCACATCCGGCGGAGTATAGGCAGTATCAACGATAAGGTACACACCACTTTGTCGGGTCTTGTGAACGGTTCTCTGCGGACTTATCTGCAGGATGCGATCATCACCATGAGGGGCGACCGCTACTGTGTCCCGGTAAAAGCAGAGTACCGCGGGCAGGTGCAGGGTCTGATCCACGACCAGTCCTCTACAGGCTCTACGCTGTTCATCGAGCCAATGGCTGTCGTAAAGCTCAACAACGACTTGAAGGAACTGTATGCCAAAGAGCAGGAGGAGATTCAGGCGATCCTTGCCCGCCTGAGCGAGGATACCGCCCAATATATCGAAGAGATCCGTGCTGATTACCGCGCGCTCACTGACTTAGACTTTATCTTTGCCCGGGGTGCGCTGGCTCTCTCCATGCGGGGAAGCCGTCCCGTCTTTAACGTGGAAGGGCGAATCCGCATCCGCGAGGGACGCCATCCCCTGTTAGACCAAAGGAAGGTTGTGCCCATCACTGTTTCCCTTGGAGAGGATTTCACCCTCCTTATCATCACCGGGCCAAACACAGGCGGCAAGACAGTTTCTTTAAAAACAGTCGGACTCTTTACCCTGATGGGGCAGGCAGGACTTCACATCCCTGCCGGGGACCGCTCGGAGCTGGCCGTATTCCATGATGTTTACGCGGACATCGGAGATGAGCAGAGCATTGAGCAGAGCTTAAGTACATTTTCTTCCCATATGACAAATATCGTTTCCTTCTTAAAGAAGGTAGATGAACGCTCCCTCGTCCTTTTCGACGAGCTGGGCGCGGGAACCGACCCCACAGAGGGCGCTGCCCTTGCCATTGCAATTCTCTCCCATCTGCATGAGCGTGGCATTCGCACGATGGCGACCACCCATTACAGCGAGCTGAAAGTATACGCGCTCTCAACTCCCGGTGTGGAAAACGCCTGCTGTGAATTTGATGTGGAAAGCCTGCGTCCCACTTACCGGCTTCTGATCGGTATTCCCGGAAAGAGTAATGCCTTTGCCATATCCGGCAAGCTGGGACTGCCGGAATACATTATTGAGGACGCAAAGAAGCGCTTAAGTGAACAGGACGTTTCTTTTGAAGATCTTCTGACTGATCTTGAGTCGAGCAGACGGACGATTGAGAAGGAACGCGAGGAGATCGCTTCCTACAGACGGGAGACGGAACGCCTCAAGGAGCAGACGGCAAGACAGCAGGAGAAGTTAGACGAACAGCGCGACCGCATCCTCCGGGAGGCGAACGAGAAGGCGAACGCCATCCTCCGGGAGGCAAAAGAAGTGGCGGATGAGACAATCCGCAATTTCCACAAGTTTGGGAAAGAAAATATTTCCGCCGCTGAGATGGAAAAAGAGAGGGAGCGTCTCCGCAAAAAAATCAAGGATACCTCCTCCGCTTCTGATCTCGGCTCAAAGAAATCGAAAAAGCGGCACAAACCATCTGATTTCAAACTGGGCGAAACAGTGAGGGTCTTGAGCATGAACCTGACCGGAACAGTCAGCTCCCTGCCCGACGCCCGGGGCAATGTGACCGTGCAGATGGGGATACTCCGCTCTCAGGTCAACATCTCAGACCTTGAGATCATAGAAGAAGTCTCCCCTTACGCGCCGAAGAAATTCGCCCGCACATCAAAGGGTAAGATCGGCATGGGAAAATCCTTGTCTGTAAGCACTGAAATCAACCTTCTGGGAAAGACAGTGGACGAGGCTGTGGCGGAACTGGACAAATACCTTGACGACGCCCTGCTCTCCCACTTAAACACTGTCAGGGTAGTACACGGCAAAGGCACAGGAGCCTTAAGAAAAGGGATCCACGAATATTTAAGGCGGCAGAAGCATGTGAAATCTTATCATCTGGCTGAATTTGGGGAAGGCGACGCAGGAGTAACGATCGTAGAGCTTGGATAAAAGGAGGTACTGAAAAATGATCGGAAAACAGAAGATCCTTATCGTGGACGACGATGAAAATATTGCAGAGCTGATCTCTCTCTATCTTGCAAAGGAATGTTTTGACACGAAAATCGTATATAACGGGGAGGACGCGCTGGCTGCCTTTGATTCATACCAACCCAGCCTGATTCTCTTAGACCTGATGCTCCCGGGCATTGACGGGTATCAGGTCTGCCGGGAAATCCGGGCGAAGGCATCCACACCCATCATCATGCTCTCCGCAAAAGGGGAGGTTTTTGACAAGGTGCTGGGACTGGAGCTTGGAGCCGATGATTATATAATGAAGCCTTTTGATTCAAAAGAAATGGTGGCCCGTGTGCGCGCGGTGCTGCGGCGCTATCAGCCTGCCAGAAACGACACGGCGGAGAAGGAAAAGACAAAATGTGTGGAATACGACGGAATCACGATCAATCTGACCAACTATTCCGTGGTATGCGACGGGCAGAATGTAGAAATGCCGCCCAAAGAGCTGGAGCTTCTCTACTGCCTTGCCGCCTCGCCGAATCAGGTATTCACAAGAGAGCAGCTTCTTGACCGGATATGGGGGTATGAATACATCGGCGACACAAGAACCGTGGACGTGCACATCAAGCGTCTGAGAGAGAAAATAAAAGACCACCCGCACTGGAGACTGAGCACAGTCTGGGGCATCGGATATAAGTTTGAGACAAAATAGCGGAGATACAGATGAAAAGCATACTTCAATTAAAATTTATGGCCTTATACATTATATTCGGCTTCCTCAGTCTTTTCACGACCGCCACGCTCACCACCCAGCTTGTGGAGGACCGGCTTATGGAGGACACTTCCCGCACACTCTATAAAGAGGCGGCTTTGATTGCCAGCGACTATCTTCCCTCTTATTTCAGCGAGGAGTCCCCTCTCTACGCGGTCCAGTCCCAGCTTGCCGCCATGCGGCTGTATCTGGAGTCCTCTCTCTGGTTCGTAGACAACACAGGCACACTGATCACATCCTCCAATATCGAAGGCACCTCTGCTCCCGAGATGATCGAAGACTTCGATCCCGCGGAAATCGGTGGGAGCCAGTATATTTCCGGCACCTACCACGATTATTTTAACGAGGATGTCATCACCGTGATGGCTCCGGTAACACAGGGATTTTACACCAGAGGCTACCTGCTGATCCACAGTCCTGTGACCAATATAGATGAGCGCTGCGATTCTATCATGACGCCGGTTTACATCACTCTGGCCGTCATTTTTGCGCTCTCCTTTATCTTCCTGCTGGGCGTTCATTTTATCGTATACCGTCCGATTAAGCAGATCTCCGAAGCGGCAAAGCAATATGCCCTTGGTAATCTGGAGTATGAGATCCCCGTCACGACCCACGACGAGGTGGGATATCTCTCCGCCTCCTTAAACTATATGGCTGCGCAGCTTAAAGATATGGACGACTATCAGAAAAAAATCGTGGCAAACGTATCCCACGATTTCCGTTCCCCTCTCACCTCGATCAAAGGTTATGTGGAGGCCATGGCTGACGGGACGATCCCGCCGGAACTGTACGGGAAGTATTTAAGTATCATTCTCTTTGAGACAGAGCGCCTGACTGACCTAACCCGGGATCTTCTGACATTGAATGAATTTGACACAAAGAACCTCCTTTTGGACAAGGAGGAGTTTGATATCCAGACAGTTATCAAGAGCACAGCGGAATCCTTTGAGGGGGTATGCACCCCTAAGCACATTTCCATCGAGCTGCTCCTCATGCCGGATACGGTTCTTGTATTTGCGGACAGGCGCAAGATCCAGCAGGTGCTTTACAATCTGCTCGATAATGCGATAAAATTCAGCGAGAACGAATCTTCCGTCACTGTAGAGGTAACTGTAAAAAATGATAAAGCATTTATCTCCGTCAAGGATCACGGCATCGGGATTCCCCGGAGGGAGCAGAACAAAATATGGGAGCGTTTTTACAAGTCAGATCTCTCCCGTGGAAAAGATAAAAAAGGCACCGGACTGGGACTCTCTATCGTAAAGGAGATCATACAGGCGCATGATGAACATATCAATGTTATAAGTACGGAGGGCGTTGGAACCGAATTTATCTTCTCCCTAAGCCGTGCGAACTAAATGATGCTGCGGAGCAGACTGCCCCGCAGCATCATTTTTTCTTAAGCTTATTCGTACAGCATAGCCTGTACTGCTTTATCTTCCATATTATCGCGGTCAACCCACGTATATCCGGTATCCACAACCGCCTCGTTTCCGATCTCCAGAACCGTACGCGCGGCTGCCACAACCGTGGCATATCCCATGCCGAACGGGTTCTGCACTACAAGTCCGTCGATGGCTCCGCTCTCCAGACCTGCCATCTGCTCTGCTCCCGCGTCAAATCCCATCAGAACGATATCTTCTGTCTTTTCCATCTCTTCAAGGGCATCTGCCCCGAGCATGACGGCGTCTGCGTTCGTACCGAAGCACCCTGCCAGATCCGGGTGCTTTTCCAGATAATAGCTGACCACAGCTTTGTCACTCATTCCCTCCGCGACCGAGTCGATGTCCTCCAGCCTTGTTTTAGCGGACTCTGAAATATCAGTCTCCTGATCCGGGTTTTCTGTATTCTGCGCATTCTCTGTATCCTCTGTACCTTCCTCTCCACCGGCGCTCTCAAGACCCGCTGCGGCTTGTGTCCACGCAGCAAGCTCCTCCGCTGTCACACCGAGTTCCTCCGCCGCAACCTGACGCTTCAGCTCATCAAGCCTGTCCATGTAGATCGTCTCAGCAACAGTCACATTTGGATGTTCTGCCTCAATGGTCTTCTTAAATGCCTCTTCACGCTCTCTGGCATTTGCGGAGACAGAATCCTGAACGATCAGCGCCACCTCGCCGCTATCTTCAATCGCCGCACAGAGCTTCTGCGCTCCCGTTCCTGCCGCCGCAGCGTTATCGGTCATACAGGTGGACTGAATCCCCTGATAGCTGTTTCCCGAATCAAACGCAACGATGTCGATTCCGTTTTCAATGGCAAGATCGAACTGGACGGCAGACGCGTTCTCATCAATACTCGCAATGGCAATCACATCGGGATAGCGCGCCATCTCTTCATCTAAGATATTCACCTGCTCATCGATATCCTCACTGTCCGACGGAGCGTTAAACAGGACTTTGATCTCATCTCCCCCGGTATATCCAAGTCTCTCGTTGATATCTTTTGCCGCCTGCGAAACGCCCTTTTTCACCTGCTGCCAGTAAGGGGAATCTGACATTTTCCCAATGACCGAGATATACGTCCCCGGCTCCAGATCAAGATCTTCGATATCCCCGTAAACCGGCGGGGAAAGCTTGTCAAGGTTTGCCTGCCACGCAGGCCCCTCTACAGTCTCCCCTGTAAATACATTTTCTTCTTTATTGCTGCACGCACAGATACCCACAGCCGCGCACATTGCCAGCGATACAGCCGCCATTGATCTCTTTCGCATAGTTTCCCTCCATACATATATTCAAAACCTTTTCTATCATACACCAAAGCCATAGAAAAAAAAGTGAATTTTTTATTAAACTTGAACAATCTCCCCCGCTATGATACAATTTTGCAATATATTGCGAAAGGAATGAGTAACAAATGACAACTGAACATATCTGTATTATGATAGCCATTATTGTCTATCTTAGCGCAATGCTCTATGTGGGCTACCGCTGTTCGAAGAATAACCACGACACTGCCGACTTTTATCTTGGCGGAAGGAAACTCGGGCCGCTTGTGACAGCCATGAGTGCGGAAGCCTCCGACATGAGTAGTTGGCTTCTTATGGGACTCCCCGGCCTTGCTTACCTGACCGGTATCGCGGACGCAGGCTGGACCGCTATCGGCCTCGCCATCGGAACATATGTCAACTGGAAGATCGTGGCAAAGAGGATTCGCCGCTACACCCATGTGGCGGGGAACTCCATCACCCTGCCGTCATTTTTCAGCAACCGCTACCGTGACAGCCGCAGGATTCTTCAGTCCATCGGCGCGGTCTTTATCGTGATTTTCTTTATCCCGTACACAGCGTCCGGGTTCGCGGCATGCGGGAAGCTGTTCTCCAGCCTGTTCGGCGTAAACTATGTTGCAGCAATGCTTATCAGCGCTGTGGTCATCGTAGGTTACACCACACTGGGCGGATTTCTTGCCGCGTCTACGACAGACTTTATCCAGAGTATCATCATGTCCATTGCTCTGGTCATTGTGTTTATCTTTGGGATCAACGTTGCCGGAGGCGTTCCCGCTGTCATTGACAACGCGCAGTCCCTGCCGGGATATCTGACCATGACGACTACATATGACCCGGTGTCAGGCACCGAGCAACCCTATCCGCTCATCAACATCGTATCCATGATCGCATGGGGACTGGGATACTTCGGTATGCCCCACATCCTTCTCCGCTTTATGGCCATCGAGGATGAAAATAAACTTGCCCTCTCCAGAAGAGTGGCTACCACATGGGTCGTGATCTCGCTGGCTGTCGCTGTGCTGATCGGTGTGATCGGTCTCGCTATGAGCGATGCCGGAGCGCTGGCTGTACTCTCCGGCTCCGATTCTGAGACAATTATTGTACAGATCTCCGATCTTTTAAGTAAGTACGGGATACTGCCCGCTCTCCTTGCGGGAACGATCCTCGCCGGCATCCTTGCCTCCACGATGTCAACGGCGGACTCGCAGCTCCTTGCCGCTTCCTCCGCCGTATCATCTGACCTGCTGGGAAGCATCCTCGCAAAAGCATCTTCCCGGAAGAACAGCATGTTTGCGGACCGCATCACACTGATCCTTATCTCCGTGATCGCCGCTTTTCTTGCAAGTGATCCGGACAGCTCCGTATTCAACATCGTGTCCTTTGCATGGGCAGGCTTTGGCGCTGTATTTGGCCCGGTCGTTCTCTTCGCCCTGTTCTGGAGACGCTCCAACTGGCAGGGCGCACTTGCGGGCATGATCAGCGGCGGCGCGATGGTATTTATCTGGAAATATCTTGTCCGTCCGCTGGGCGGCGCGTGGGATATCTATGAACTGCTCCCTGCGTTCCTCGTATCCAGTGCGCTGATCGTGATTGTAAGCCTGATCACAGAAGCGCCGCCACAGGAGATTATTGAAGAATTTGACAAGGTCTGATATATACGTACTTGATTTAGTACACGCAAATCTCTTGTATATTTTCTTTTATTGTATTAAAATAAGCATATCGAAAGGGACGACCCCTTTTCGGAAATCAAAAAAGGAGGGTACATACTATGGCACACGTAATTAATGATGAATGTGTAAGCTGTGGTACTTGCGAAGGCGAATGCCCGGTAGGCGCTATCTCCGAAGGCGATGGCAAATACGTTATCGACGCTGAGTCCTGCGTAGACTGCGGAGCATGTGAAGCTGCCTGTCCGACAGGCGCTATTTTAGCAGAGTAATGATATAAAACCGCAAAGTGATCACAAGCACAAAGGGATGTCCTTAAGTTCGGAAACGGCTTTAGGGCATCCTCTTTTTGCATAAATATAACCGAACTTCTTGTCGGAACTTCACGAACGATTCCCGCGCCTCTGCTGTCCTTCCTATGATATAATATGCCTAAAGCCGGAAGGCCTTGACACGGCTCAACTGCAAGGCATTCCGCCCGATCAACAGATCAGAACAGGAGGTATAAATATTAATGGGTGAAGTCAGATTCATGATTTCCGAAGCCGCAAAGCAGGTAGATGTAGAATCCCATGTATTAAGATATTGGGAGGAGGAACTCGGCCTTACGATCGGCAGGACGGAAATGGGACACCGATTTTATACCAAAGATGATATCCGGCTTTTCTGCTGTATTAAGAAACTAAAAGATGAAGGGATGCTTCTAAGAGATCTTAAACCCCTCATCCCCGAATTAAAAGAAACACGCTTGAAGCTCATGCCGCCCGAAGCCGCCCCGGAGCGCACCCCCGCTGTTCAGGCTCCGCCGATACGGCCTTCTGCGGGACAGGCTGGAGAGGGACAGGCTTCTTCCTCACAAGCCGACGCGGCACATCCAACGCCTGTCTCTCTTCCAAAGACAGCCAAAGTTCCCCCGTCAGTTTCTTCCGAAGCTGTGGAGGTCGTGATCCCCATTGACAAGGTCGAACAGATGCGCGCCCTTGTAGGCGAGGTATTCCGTGAAGCGCTTGCTGAGAATAACGGTATATTAAAAAATGACATCAGCAGTACAGTGACCACTGACGTCATCCATGAGATGGATTTCCTCTTACAGGCAAAAGAGCGCCAGCAGGAGGAGCATTTCCGTAAGCTGGACACGCTCATCCGCCAGCAGCAGACTACCCGCAAAGAATCTGCAAAAGGAAACCCTATTATGAAGCTTCGCAGACTTTTTACATAAAAATCCCCGTCGAAGCTCCTCTTGTAAATGAGCGCCTTTGCTTACTGCTGCCGCAGTTCATTCCCGAAACGTGTGTACTGCGGCATCCATGCGAGGCGGACGGTTCCAATCGGGCCGTTTCTCTGCTTCGCAATAATAATCTCTGCGATATTCTTATCTTCTGTATCCGGGTTATAATAATCGTCTCTGTAAATGAACATGCAGACGTCCGCGTCCTGCTCAATGGCCCCGGATTCACGGAGATCCGAGAGCATGGGGCGCTTGTCCGTCCTCTGCTCTACCGCACGGGAAAGCTGTGAGAGCGCGATGACAGGAACATTCAGTTCACGTGCAAGTCCTTTCAGGGAACGCGAAATTTCCGAAATCTCCTGCTGGCGGCTTTCATTCTTTCTGCCGCCGCTGCCGCTCATAAGCTGCAGATAATCGATGATGATGAGGTCAAGTCCCTGTTCCAGCTTATATTTCCTGCACTTCGAGCGCATCTCTGAGATAGATATACCGGAAGTATCATCTATGATCATTCTGGAATTTCCAATCGTGCCCGCTCCCTCGATCAGCTTCTCCCAGTCTGTATCCGACAGAGTTCCTGTACGGAGCACCTGCGCGTCCACATGGGATTCCAGAGAAAACAGACGGTTCACAAGCTGTTCTTTGGACATCTCAAGACTAAAAATGGCCACAGCAAGATTCTGCCTGAACGCCACATGCTGGGCAATATTGAGCACAAACGCGGTCTTTCCCATGGACGGGCGCGCTGCGATCAGCACCAGATCCGACCGCTGAAGGCCGGAAAGCTTGTAATCCAAGTCAATAAAGCCGGTGGGAATACCGGTGACGGTTCCCTTTGTCTTAGACGCACGTTCAATCACGTCCAGCGCATTTAACACGACCTGCCTGATCGGCACATATTCCTGAGAGTTGCCGTGCTCCACAAGCTCAAACACCTGCTTCTCTGTCTGTTCTAATATTTCCTCAAGCGGCTTATTTTCCAGATAGCATGTATTCGCGGTCTCTTCATTTATTTTGATGAGTTTTCTTAAGATCGCCTTGTCCTTTACGATCTCCGCATAGTATTTAATATTCGCTGACGTCTGTGTCCCGGCCAGAAGCTCCCGGGCATACTCCATGCTGCTGATCTCCGGCGGCACGTCCTTTTCCTTCAAATGTTCCTGAAGAGTGATCAGATCCACCGGGCGCCCTTCTTTAAACAGCTCCACCACCGCGTCAAAAAGAATCCCATATGCAGACTGGTAAAAATCATCTCCCGTCAGTATCTCCGAAGCCACCATGACAGCGTCTTTATTCATAAGCATCGCCCCCAGCACTGCCTGCTCTGCCTCAATGCTGTGGGGCGGTATTCGTTTCATTGCTGCTTCTATATCCATGAAGAATGATCTCCTTACGCTTCTTCCTTTACAACCACCTTAAGCTCTGCCGTCACTTCCGGATGAAGCTTCACGGCAACGATGTGTGTGCCAAGAGACTTGATGGCCTCTTTTAGCTGGATCTTCTTTTTATCCACGTCAAGTCCCATCTGCTCCTTCACCGCCGCGGCGATCTCCTTGCTTGAAACAGAACCGAATGTCCTGCCGCCCTCTCCCACTTTGATGGAGAGTTCTACCTTTCCCGCTTTGATCTGCTCGCCGAGATTTTTAGCTGCCTCGAGGTTTTCCAAAGCAATCTTTTTCTCATTATTCTTCTGGAGCTTCAAGTCGTTCAAGTTCTTGCCCGTCGCCTCTACCCCCAGCTTTTTCGGCAGGATGAAATTCCTTGCATACCCGTCGTTTACATTGACAATCTCCCCTTTTTTACCGAGAGATTTTACATCTTCTAATAATATTATTTTCATTTTTAAATATCTCCTTCCTCAATCATCTGATCTATAGTGTCTTTGAGCATTTTTATCGCTTCCTTAACATTTGTATGGGCAAACTGTGCTCCTGCGGAATTAATATGGCCGCCTCCGCCCAGCTTCTCTGTAATAATCTGGACATTTACCTCATCAATCGAGCGGGCGCTGAGATAAATTTTACCCTCGTATACTGTCAGGACAAAGGACGCTTTAATCCCGCTGATATCAAGCAGCTCGTTGGCTGTCTGCGCCGCCAGCACAGTGGGACTCTCTATATCGCTCGGGCACTCTGCGATGGCATATTCCTTCCGGTAGACCTCCGCCCTGCGCATGGCCTCCGCCTTCGCCCGGTATGACTCCATATCGTCGCGGAACATCTTGCGCACACGGGTGATGTCAGCGCCGCATCTGCGCAAAAATGCCGCCGCCTCAAAAGTACGCACCCCTGTGCGGTTCATAAAGTTCCTTGTATCGATCATGATACCCGCGTACAGACATTCCGCCTCCACAGACGGGATCTTGATGTCATCCGCAATATACTGCAGCATCTCCGCCACCATCTCGCAGGTAGAGGAGGAATACGGCTCCACATAGGAAAGCACGGCATTTTCAATGACATTGCTGCTCTGACGGTGATGGTCAAGCACAGCCGTCATGCGGGAACGCTTAAGCAGCTCCGGGCACTCCGTCATCTGTGGCTTGTTCGTATCCACTACGATCACCATCGTATTGTCCGTGATATAGTCAAGCGCCTGCTCTGACGTGAGGAAGATATCATCCTCATATGCAGGACTCTCCGCGATCTCGTCATAGAGCGGATGTACGGATTCTGTCACAGTATTTATGACGATATGTGCTTTCTTCTCCAGACTGGCCGCCGCCCTGTACAGACCCATGCAGGCTCCGAAGGAATCCGGGTCCGCGATCTTATGTCCCATGATCATGACCTGATCCTTCGCGGCGATAAATTCCCTGAGCGCCTCTGCTTTCACACGTGCCTTTACTCGGGTATTCTTGGCAGTCTGCTCCTTCTTTCCACCAAAATATTTGATTCCGTTACAGTCTTTGATGACCGCCTGATCCCCGCCCCTTGCCAGAGCAAGATCAATAGCCACGCGGGCGTACTGATAACTCAGGGCATAGGTCGCAGTGTTCAGTCCCAGACCGATACTAAGCGTCGCGGAGCGGGCGTTTCCGATATTGACCTGCTTCACTTCTTCAAGGAGAGAGAACTTATCCTCAGCGATTTTGTTGTAGCTCTCTTTTCGCAGTACAATAAAGTACTTATCCTTCTCCATCTTCTTCACGATGCCGTCCACATCGTTGATGTATTTATTGATCTTCCTGTCGATCAGCGCCACAAGGAGCGACTGACGGACCTCCTCCACGCTTTCCATGACCTCGTCATAATTATCGATGTAAATAAGACCGGAGATCATTCTCTGTTCTTCGTTCTCCTTGATATATGCGTTCAGCTCTGTGACGTCCTGCATGGACACTGCCACAAAGAACTCCTCTTCCTCAGGGATCTGCAGCAGCTCCTCCTTCTGGCTGAACCCCTCAAAGTAGACGCGCCTCATCTCAACCTTGTAATCCCTGTCATTGTAAGTTACCTCCAGCTCTGCATGGCCGATATCTCCTCTCGGGAACACACCGGTATGCAGTTCGGGTATCATCTTACTTAAATACTTTTCCTTCCTTGGGCCTGTCATCAGGGCATTGAACGCATCATTCCCCCACAGGATGCGCCCGTCCTCCATCGCGATAGCATAGGGCACGGCAAGCTCCTTTAGCAGCGCATGCTCGATTCCCTTATACTGTGCGGAAAACTGTATCAGATCAGCCAGAATCAGCGAACGGTTGTAGAAATACAATCCCCCCGCAATCGCCAGATAGACTAAGATAAACACAGTCATAATGAGGCCTGCTTTCTTATCGGCGGAGTAAACCCATATGTCCATTGCCACCAGCAGGACCGTCATAATGAGCGGCCAGTTCATATACATTTTAAGCTGGCCTTTTAAACGCATTTTGTTTTTCTTCTTTTTCATAGTTGATGTCACTCCATCTGCGGTTTACTGATATGCGACATTATACCATCTTTTCATACTTTTTACAAAACTTTAGTTCTCACCTTTTATCTCTGTCCACAAACTCCAGACTGATAACGCAGACTGCGGCATAAATCAGCGTGTACAGGATAAGCAATCCCCAGCGTCTCAGCACCTCCGCCGCCTCATACTCATAGATCTTGCGGTATGTATAATCGTGAAGAAACTTCTGGAGTTCCTCCTCCACGGCTGTATCTATCTTCTCTACCGCCTCAGCCGGAAGTATCTCCTTTGCCTCCTGAATGAGCTCCATCTGTGAAAGCATTTCCAGCTCAGAATCCAGCAGCTCTGAGGGAAGCTCATTTAAGTTCGCCTCAATGCAGAGCACACGCTGTCCCCATTTACTTATGGTAAGATCGGAAACTGTTTTCCCAAACCCTGTCAGAGGAAAGATCGACCCAGAGAAAATAAGCTGTATAATCAGGATGAAGGGCATGACCGTCATGGCCGCTGTCGTCGACTTAACCAACGATGAAACGGCGAGTCCGAGCACATCCGCCGCATATAGGATCAGAAAAAATGTGACAAACAGGTCAATGGCAAAGATGCCGAACACAAGGCCTTCTTTTGGAAACGGCGTAAAGATGTAATATATCACCACCATCGCCGCCGACTGGACGGCACAGATCGCCGCCTGATAGATGAGGTGCGCCGCCACATAGGATGTGATATGAAGGCCCGTCCTGTGTTCTCTTTTTATGATCTCCCTCTCACGGCATATTGTCTGGATTGAATTAAATATCCCGATCCAGATGCAGGACGATACAATGGCAAAAAAACCCTCTCTCGTCCTCTCTTTCACCTGAAACATTGAGCTTCCCAGCACCGCTGACAGGAGAAAAGAGATTATCACAGCAAAAATAAGCACCTTCCACCCTTTTTCATGTATGAATATCCGAAAAAACCTCCCGGTATAGACTTTCATCTGCCCGATCCGCCCTCTCTGCTCTTTGCCAGCACGATGACCTTATTGAACAGGTCTGACACTCTGTCCGGTGAGTGTGTGATGACAAGGACGATCTTCTTCTCATTGGCAATGCCCCGCAGATTTTCCATGAGCGCTCTTGCCATAACGCCGTCCAGTCCTGAATCCGGCTCGTCAAGAAAGAACAGACTGGGGTCGGCTATATATTCCACCGCGATACTGAGACGCTTTCTCTGCCCGCCGGACAATTTTGACACAAGGCTCTCCGCCTCCTGCTCCAGACCGAAAAGCTGCATCACCTGCTTTATCCTCGCTGTTCTCTCCTCATCTGTGGTGGACTTCGGCATCTTTATCTCCGCCGCGTTCTCCAGCGTACTGTATACCTCATCCTCCATGCGGAGCAGATCCTGCTGTGGCACAAAACCAATCTCATACTTCATCATGTTATAGTTTTTATAGACATTGATGTCGCCCGAGAGTATCTCGCCTTCCGCTTTCTCATAACCCATAACCGCATTGATGAATGTTGTCTTGCCCGCGCCGGAGCCTCCGAGGATCAGTATCATCTCCCCGGGATAAATCTTCATATTGATATCCTCTAAGAGCACCTTTTTGCGGAAAAAGTTCCAGACGCTTCTCTCCTCTATATGTATGACAAGCGAATTGGATGAAAGATCTTTGTGGTCGTAATAGAGCTTTCCGTCTTTAAAGAGAAAGAGCGTGTTTCCCACCCGCACGATATCCAGCTCTTTTAAAAGCGTTCTCTCCTCTCTCTTCCGGTTGTTCACATACACGCCCAGCCTTGTGTTATGATCGTTCACATACCAGTCCTGCCCTTCGCGGAACAACTCCGCGTAATGATCCGGCAGCTCCGCCACATCCTCAGGCTGCACCTCTTCCGAGGACTTCATTTCTTCGTGGCGGCTGATATAAAAATGCTTCTGCGTGTCGTCCATTTCCACAGTCCGCCAGACAGTTTCCTCCGAATAAATCCTGTGGAACACATAGACACAGCTCCATTCATCCGCATCTGTATCCCTTAGTCCGAGCACGTCTCCTTCCCGGAGTTCGACCGGCTGTATACCCGCTTCCCCGCTGTTCAGCACTTGTCCGTTATAATAGATACGGCTCTTTCCGCTGTCACGGTATTCATAGATCTCCTTATCTTTTACGATCTCCCCGCAGCCTTCTATCACAAACCGCTCCGAAACCCTGTGCTTCTCAATCTGGCTGCCCTTTTTACATACAACGAGCATTGCCGAATGTTTCTCTTCCATCGTTTCACCCCCACCATTCTCCTATGCGGTGTCCGCTGAATTATAATATTCGTTTAATTATAGCATGCAGGGCGCATTGTTTCAATTCATCTGTTTACTTCAACGCATTTTCCGTGTATACTTCATGGAGAATAACAATTACCCCTTGGAGGACTTTAAAATGGAGTATAACGAAGACAAAAAAAGGATACATAAAGATATCAGCCATGAGTCTCTTGCGATCCAGCAGGAGCTTTTAAGGATAAATAAAAAGCAGTTGTTCCACTCCCGTCTTGTGATGGTATTTCTTCTCTGTCTCACCATCGGACTGGGCGCCTCTATCGTCACTGTCACCCCCAAGCTTAACCGGATTCTCTCAAATCTGGATGAGATATCAGAAGAGATCAACGTACAGGACCCCATCGATGTGGAAACGCTCAACGACACCTTGCAGGAGTTAAATGATGTGCTGAACCCGCTCGCGAATCTGTTTAACTCGCTGACGAATTAATGCTTACATCCGGACATAACAAAACAGAAAGCCTTTAAACACTGGTATTCCAGTACTTAAAGGCTTTTTGACTTATTCGTATTTTACGCTGTCAGAATTAGTCCTGAACGTAAGGCATAAGAGAAATATGTCTTGCTCTCTTGATCGCTACTGTAAGCGCTCTCTGATGCTTTGCACAGTTTCCTGTGATTCTTCTCGGGAGGATCTTTCCTCTCTCGGAAACATATTTCTTTAACTTAGCAACGTCCTTGTAATCGATCTCGTTATTCTCTTTACCACAGAATACGCACACTTTTTTTCTTCTGCGCGCCGGGCCTCTTCTCTTAAAGCCGCCCTCCGGTCTGCTTCCCTTTTCGTAAGCCATGATGGTTCTCCTTTCCTTAATTGAACGGTAACTCCTCATCAATGCCATCCGGGATATTCATAAATCCGTCTCCTGCAGGTGCGCTCGGTGCCGGAGCGGGAGCGCTCTGCTGATAGGAGCTTCTGTTTGCCTCGCTCTCAGCTCTGCTCTCCGCAAATTCCTGCTCCTCCACGATCACTTCCGTCGTGTATACCTTCACGCCGTCCTTGTTCGTGTAGCTGCCTGTCTGGATGCGTCCTGAGATGGAAACACGCATCCCCTGACGGAAATATTTCTCTGCGAACTCAGCGGAACGTCCAAACACAACGCACGGAATAAAATCCGCCGTCGGCTCATTGTCCCTCTTGAATCTGCGGTCAACCGCAACCGTATATCTTGCGACTGCCGTGGCATTCTCGCCCTGTGAATATCTCACTTCAGGATCTCTCGTCAACCGTCCTACTAAAATCGCTTTATTCATATATACCTCTTTCCGCTTATGCTTCCTGTTTCACGCATAAATATCTGAGCACGTTGTCCATAATGCGGATACGCTGTTCCACTTCACCCGGAACAGCAGCCTCAGCCTCGAAGTGTACGAAGTAGTAATATCCTTCTGTCATCTTCTGGATCTCGTAAGCGAATCTTCTCTTGCCCCACTCATCCACGTCTGTCACGTTGCCGCCGAAACGTGTGATAAGAGCTTTTACCTTCTCGATTACGTCCGCTCTCGCTTCGTCTTCGAGTTTAGCGCTCACAACAACAGCTAATTCATACTTATTCATGTTCTTGCACCTCCTTATGGTCTCTGGCCCCCGGTTCAGACCGGGAACAAGGAATTATGATCTCTGCGGAATTATTTCCGAGAGTATGTCACGGTTATACATGTTACCATAAAGGAGTCCCTGTTTCAAGCTTTTTTTACAATGTTCCGCGTGTTTTTTTCAACCAGTCTGCGGGGCACCATAATCTGATGCCCGCATCCCGCGCACTTCAGCCGGAAATCCGCGCCCACGCGCAGCACTTCCCAGTCCTTGCTCCCGCATGGGTGCGGTTTTTTCATTGTAATGATATCTCCCACATCGAATCTGTCTGCCATTTCCCCGGTTCCTTTCTCCTGCCTCTCTGTGTCTGTCTATCTCTTGTATACACGAACAAAGATGCTCAATCCGTGGCCGTCAGCACCCCCTGCACGATGAAACGTTCGTCATCCCTTACATTTGTACAGGTTGACAGTGTCACGATCTTGGACTGCGCGTCCACCTGCACATCCACCGGATAGGCAGAACCTTCCCGGCAGACTTCTATGTAATTTGCAAACGATTCATCCGATGCAAACCCAACCGTATACTGCTCAGCCGTATCCTTTACCACTCCTGCCGCAAATATTGTGTACGTCCTCACGCTCCCGTCCGGCGTATAGATGTAGAAATACGGATTCTCCCTGCAAAAGCTCTCATCCTCATACTTAAGAAGTTCGGAAAACATCTCCCCTCCCGTATTAAGGTGATGGCCGTATATGATTGTATTCCGGTCGGAAAGATCAGCATTGTTGTCAACATTCATAAAGATCGCCCCGAGTTTATTGTCGCTGGCGGAAAACGTCTTTGTCAGATATTCCTCGTTGTCGCTTCCTTTCACTACAGGATAGCTGATGACTGACGGTTCGTCAAACCTGATCCACGCCACTGTATCCGGATTTTCCGCTGACAGTGCGTCAAAATCTATCCGGAAACCACTTCCGTCCTCATCCGCCGTAATCGCCAGTTCCTTGATCTCGCTGTACTCCTTCCCCCCGGCGAAATACGGCGCCAGCGCCAAAACAAGCTGATAAAGGGAAAACACAAACACACAGACCGCAATGATAAGCACAGCTCCTGACAGCACGTCGAACGCTGCCTTTTTCTGCCTTCGTTTCTGTCTGCTCTGCCCCTGCGCATTGACCTTACGCTTGCTCTGCTCCTGCACATTCACCTTACGACTGCCCGGCTCCTGTGCACTCCGCTTCCTTCTGCTCTGCTCCTGCCTTCTCTTTGCTGTATGCCTATGCCTTCTTTTTCTGTCCATCCGTAATGTTCCCTTCCGGTATTTTAGAATCCAAGATCTTCATCCACAAGAATGATTTTGAACCTCCTCGGTATCCTGCTGAATCTGGTAACCATGATCTGACAGCAGATACAGTCCGGACTCTTGCAGTCAAAGCAGCTTCCGTTTTTCACGCAGGGCGTATCAATACCGAATCTCTGCGTATTGATCGGAGCCGCCTCGTTCCTTGCCCTGCTCATGGCGTCTTTCTCTGTCTTGACAACCTTGTTCATCCCCACGATGAGAAGAACATTTTTCGGACCGAAAGCATACGCGGCCACGCGGTTTGCATTGCCGTCAATATTAATAAATACGCCGTCCTCACTCATGGCGTTGACGCTCCCTAAAAACCAATCGCAGGTAAATGCTTTCAGCGCGATCTCGTTTTTCTCTTCCGGCGTAGCCGCTTTATCCCTGTCATAAAACTCATAGTTTCCCGAACAGACCGCGTCTAAAAGTCCCACCTCACGCACAGACATCGAGCCGCCCATATTGATACTGCTGCCCTCCGGGATCAGTTCGAGCGCCTTCTTCACAGCTTCTTCCTTTGTCGCCGCATAATAGGCTTCCATGTTTCTCGATTCCAGCGCTTTCACAACACGCTTTCCAAGCGCTTCATTTCTTTTCTGTCTTACATCCATCTTGATAACCTCGCTTTCTTTCCTTCCCAATAAAATTACTTTAAAGATAGTCTATCATAAAAGACACCCTGTCCGGATGTCTTTTATTATTCACTGATTCCTATACTATTCTATAGCATTTCCTCTATTTTAGCAATGTTCTTCTGAACCATTTACCTTTCCCGCAGCAGCTCAGCCATTTGATTCGGCAGCTTTCCGCTTTATACAGTACGGGAAGCGGTCAATAAATTGGAAGAAAGAAGCCGTCAGCGGCGGGGAGGGTTGAGCTGTGACTTGGAAGGAATCTGACGGAATATCTTACCGGACTGAGGAGTGGTTGTTAGGCAGTGTGAGGGGATTGTCTGAGGCGAAGCCAAGTTGCCCCTCACACTGCTTCGCTTTTAAACAACTTCTCAGTCCGTTAGATATTCCCAGATTCCGGAACGGAACAGCGAGACCTCTCCCTGACCGCTGACCGCTTCTTCAAATTTATCGGAGGCTTCCAGACGTTACTACAAAGAACTGCCATCGAATCAAATGGCTGAGGCAGTCAGCGTATCCCGGTATTAAGCATGGACTCCACTTCATCCATCTGTCTTATGACATCCTTCCGCCTCTCGTCAAAGAGAAGTCCTTTATTGTACCTGTAATATAGATCGCATCCGTTTTCCTTAATGAACCACACACTGTAATAGTTGGCGTTGAGTTCTGTGACAAAGGCCACCATCTCCTGACTTTCTCCGAAAGCATCCTCAAGGAATAAAAAGGCGTTTTCCAGCATCTTTGAGGTGCGCTCTGTCAAGGCGTCAAGCTCTTCTTTCTCCTTTTGGAACAGCGCTCTCACCCGTTCAAATGCTTCGCCCTCCGCAAAGAGTTCTCCCTTAAGCTCTGATACAAACCGTGTCAGCGTATCGGTCACGCGCATCCATATCTTTTCCTCTTCTTTAGTCAGCAGTTCCGCGCGCTTCTGTTCTTCCATCTCCCTCTCCGCCGTCTCACGCACATCTTCCAGCATCAGATTCGTCTGGTTATCGCGGTAACGGACAAGATATTCATACAGCTTCGCCACGTACATATCCTGACTGCTGCAGTCCCGGAACATCCCGCCGAGACTTCCGTTTAAAAGACTGATAATACTCAGATGCTCGTCAAAGGCGGCGCTGCGTATCTTTTGCAGCGTGAGGGCGTCCCATTTACCTTCTAAAATATCCTCCACCTTGTAGTCTGTCTTATATTTATAGTAGAGTTCCAGATAATTGGCGAAATCCTTTGCTGCGGCCCTGTGCTGGATATACTGGTACACCACGTCACGATCCACTGTTTTCCCCAACTCTTCGTACACCTGTATGATCTGAGACAGATCCTCCCATCCTCTCGCCGTGGCGAACAGCCTGCCGTCCACTGTATTTTCCACGCGGTAAAAGTTCTCCCTGCGCAGCTCCAGATATGAAATGACCGCCGGGTGGACGCCCTGTCGGTAAGCATACTCCTTCCACACCGGGAAGTCCGCCTCCACGTCGATCTTCTTCAAACGGTCAAGTGTGACCACGTCAAACTCCCTGACAGACTTGTTATATTCCGGCGGATTGCCCGCCGCCACGATGATCCATCCTTCCGGCACCTTGTGCGTACCGAATGTTTTCCCCTGAAGAAACTGGAGCATGGCGGGCGCCAGTGTCTCTGACACACAGTTGATCTCATCGATAAACAGGATTCCCTCCCGCATCCCGGTCTGCTCCATCTTGTCATATACAGAGGCAATGATCTCGCTCATGGTATACTCTGTCACCGAGTACATTTTCCCGCCATATTCCTTCTCCTTGATAAAGGGCAGTCCCACCGCACTCTGCCTTGTGTGATGGGTGATGGTGTACGCCACCAGACCGATCTTTAATTCCTTCGCGATCTGCTCCATGACCTGAGTCTTCCCAATCCCCGGCGGCCCCATGAGAAGCACCGGGCGCTGCCGGATAACCGGAATCTTATATTCCCCGAAAGCATCCTTTAAAAGATATGCCTCTACTGCATCTTTAATCTCTTGTTTCGCACGTTTGATATCCAAACTGTCTTCCTCCTGAATCTATTTTCTAAAATTTCCGCCTCTGGATGTCCTCTTCCCGCAGGATCAGCTTAATGGCCCACGGCGGCACATCCACATCCCTGTAATCCTGCTCCAGAAACACAAACGCACTCCTGTAAAGCGGCATTTTATTCGGGTATGTCCCGTATCCGTCCGTGAAATAGAGCAGTCCTTTCAGGTTCGTAAACTCTCCCCTTCTGACCAGTTCATCCACGTATTCAAACGCGGGTCTGAAATCCGTCCCGCCCTCGCCGTATAGCTGAAAATGCTCCATATAATCCTGAAGCTCTTCTTCTGATGTGATCTTCACATCCTGATGCACCTTTTCATCGCACTGAATGATATGGATGTTCACCTTATGAAAGAAGCTCTCACTTTCCCTAAGGACACTGTATGTCTCCTCAAGAAACCTGCGCACCAGCTCCCCGGAGCACGACATGGACGTGTCTACAATGACGGCAAACTCCTCGATCTTCCGCACCTCTCTCGTCTCCTGCGGTTCGATCAGCGGAAGATTGCCGTACAGGGACAACCCGTAGCTGTAAAAGCCGTAATCAAATGTATCCATATCCGCCTTAAGCTCCTCTCGGAACACGGAGAATTTTTTCAAAAACTCCCGGTAATCATGGCGTTCCCTGTTCTCCACCTTAAGCTCTCCAAGAAGACGGCCGCTCTGTTCTGAGGCTTCCTTTGAGAAGGTCTCCATATCCGTCTCCATCTTCCCGTCAATATCCTTCCATTTATTGTTGAGCTGCTCATCCGGCGGACGGTTTTCATCCCTGCTCTCCCAGTACCTGTGATCGTCCACATAGAATTCCTGTTCCAGCATCGCCAGCTCTTTCTCCGTCAGATTCCATTTCGCCAGCTCAGAGAAAATCCTTTCCGCGTTGAGCGTATGTCCGCTCCCTTCCAGTTTACGGTATGTCTCCCGCCTTAACAAGCTCCTCGACCAACGCACCGGGCGCAGGTCGCATCCGTCGATGATATGCTCCGCCGCGATATCACAGCTCAAGTCCCAACAGCGCTGTGCCTTGTCCTCAGCTCTTTGTTCCTCTTCCTTCTGCGCGGGAACACCGTTCTGTTCCCGCTCAATGTCCCGGCTGAATGCACGGCGCCCCGGCGGCCGCTTCACGATATGCCGGAACACACAGTGAAGCACCATGTGGAGATACCCCCGGTTTGCAAGGATTCTGTTTTCCTTATAAAGTCCGCCCAGCTCGCGCGGATGAAAATACATCGTATGCCCGTCCGTCCCAAAAGGACTGATCCCAACGTCCATCCGGTAAACAAAGCTGCTCAGCGCCACGTCCATGAACCGCATGGAAAAATACAGCTCGTCCCGGCACACAGACAAAATCTGCTTTCCCAGCCGTTCCATGGCCTCTGCCGCTTCCGCCGCCTCTGCTGTTTCCACTATTTCTGATCTTTTCGCTGTTTCCACTGTTTCTCTTCTTTCCACTCTTCCCACTATTTTTGCTGTTCCTATTATTTCTGCCGCTTTCCGCTCTTCCTGTGCCATCGCTCTGTGCGCGCTGATATGCTAGGCGCTGCCCCTGCGTCGGTGTACGAGGGGCAACACGGTCGTTGTACACCGACGCTACAGTTCATATTTGCCTTTCTTCGCCGGGAAGATCCTCTGCTTCTCATTCATAAGAAAGGAAAGCGCCTCTCTTTTCCCTGTCCGCGCCGCATAATCAACAGTCCCGCCAAGCGTCTGTTCTGTCCACAAATCTCTCCCTGACATTGCCCGCAGCGCCTCCATATTATCTGTATCCACTAAGTGGCAACTAATCTTTGCTCCATGTTCTTTTACATAGGCTTCATAAGCGTCCCTTGCCCCCTGCGCCAGCTCCACCGGATATAAAAGTCTTGAGAAGATCAGGTCAGCGAGCACGTCTGTGTCGTCCCACGCCCTTGCCACAGCAAAGAGGTCGTCATATTTCCTGTAATCCATCTCTTTATTATAGAAGCACTGTCGGTAATTATTGCCCGATCCATGGTGCTGTGTAAATAATATCCGCGCCGGAGTGTTCTCCACCGCCTCCTCATAGTGTTCGGGAAAGACAAGCCTTGCCTCCCCCGCCTCTCTTAAAAACACCACATCAATCCTCTGCCACAGATCTCCCAATATCTCCGGCACAGAGGATCGCTCTCCTTTTAACAAACGCACACTCAGACGCTCAAGCGCCCGGCACCCGGTAAACGCGCCGCTCCCCACATCTGTAAGGCTGTCCGAAAAATGCAGCTCCCGCAGATTCTGGCATCCATAGAAAATATAACGGCCGATCTTCTCCATGCTGTCCGGGAACACAATGCTTTCTACGCTGTCCCCGGCCAACAGGACTTCCTGCTGCCGGAACAGACGGCTTTCTTCCGCCTCATAGACAAGAACATCCTCCTCTTCCTTATCCTTCCTCGCTGAAAACGCATACGCCGCCGCGCGGACAACAGGCATCCCCTGTATCTCTCCCGGGATCTCCACATGGGAGTCAGACCCAAAGCAGCGCACGATCTCCACGCCATTTTCCGTTTTCCTGTAATGTATCCTCACCTTTTGACTGTCCTTTCCCACTCTGTCTGACATTTAAAAAATCTTCTGTACCGCCTGAACTTCATAAGCCGTTACATTTTCTTCCGCCGTCTGAGCAGCTCACGGACAGCATAAGCCACGCCATGCTCATTGTTGGACTTTGTCACATATTTTGACGCGGCTTTTACCTCAGGCGACGCATTCCCCATTGCCACGGTCGCCCCGAAATCCATGGACAACATAGAGAGATCGTTCTGGCTGTCTCCGAACACCATAACCTCCTCCATAGCATACCCAAGCCTCTCGATATAATCCTTTAGCACCGGGCCTTTCTGCGCCCGCACATCCGTGATCTCCAGATTAGTCGGGAAAGACGACGCCACGGCGATACCCGGATCGCCCGCCAGCGCAGTGTTGATCTGGGACAGCATGTCCGTATCATCTGAAAATAAAAATATCTTATATACAGGTATCCCTGTCTTCTCCATTTCCTCAAACCCAGAGATAACCTTTGAGTTTTCCCTGATCCTGCGGTATACCGCTGTACCCAGTATTTCTTCCCGGGTCATATTCTCATGGAAAAGCTGAAGCTCAAGGATCAGGCTTTCCTCCACCTCTTCTGCCGTCCCTACCCGGTAGTCGTACCCGTCCGTACAGAAGATCACTGACACCGGAAATCCTTTTATCTTCTCATACACCTTCCGGCATGTATCAGCATTTAAGGCACTTGTCACAATCACTTTCTGCTCCGGGTCTCTGACCTCTGCGCCGCTTCCCACGATATAATCGCAGACAAGTCCCGTATCCTTAAGCTCCGCCATCGCACCGTTGAAATTCCGCCCCGTGGCAATCATAAAGCGGATTCCCGCCTTTTGCGCCTCTTTTATTGCCTCGAGAGTTTCCGGGGCAATCCTGTGATCATCCCCCAGAAGCGTCCCGTCCATATCACTTGCTATAACTTTTATCATTTTCCATACCCCTACCGTTATTGTCAAGCTGTAAAAAGTCAAAAGGCTCATTGAAATGTTTCATGCGCCGGAGTGCCGGAAGATACTTCTGTGTATTTCGCCAGATAAAAATGCAAAATGAGACTTTTCACACTTTAATCCTATTATAAATACTTTCCCGCCCTTCTTTCAAGTGATTGTTTCCTATTCCCGTTTCAGGTGATATACTGTTGTTACAACTTACACGCTGCATAAGGTGCGGCTGCTTTATGCCTCCATAAGGAGCAGGCGTACTTTTATATAGTGCACAGAAAAAAATACGAGGTACATAGCCATGCTTGATTTTTTAAGAGAAGAACAGGTAAATGAACACATTATCAGGGGGATTGAAGATTTTCGCAGAAAATATCCTTCTGACAGGACTTTAGAAGGAGTCCGCCCCCGCTACATGTATTATGGAAAGGAAGTGTGGGAACAGGCAGCTGAGGCCCTGCTCTGCGGGGAAAATCTCCTGCTTGCCGGCTCCAAAGCCACAGGAAAAAACGTGCTGGCCGAGAACCTCGCCGCACTCTTCGGCCGCCCCTCCTACAACGTGTCCTTCCACATCAACATGGACGCCTCTTTTATGATCGGGACAGACACATTCCGGGACGGGCAGGTCAGCTTCCGCCCCGGCCCGGTGTATCAGAGCGCATCCTCCGGCGGCTTCTGTATTCTGGACGAGATTAATATGGCGCGAAACGAAGCTCTGGCAGTTCTCCATTCGGCGCTGGATTTCCGCCGTGTCATCAATGTTCCCGGCTATGACGCTGTCGCAGTTCACGGCGCGGCCCGTTTTATCGCCACCATGAACTACGGCTATGCGGGAACTCGGGAATTAAATGAAGCCCTTGCCTCCCGCTTCATGGTCATACACATGCCGGAGATCACAAAAGAGAATCTGGAAAAACTGCTCCGTCGGGAATTTCCTGATATGAAAGACAGCTTTGCAGGGCAGTTCTCCGGCCTTTTCATGGACATTGAGAAGAAATGCAGAAGCGGCGAGCTCACACCAAAGGTACTGGATCTGCGCGGACTTCTGGATGCAATCCGCCTCATGCGAAACGGCCTTGCTCCGTATCTGGCGCTGGATATGGGTGTCACCAACAAAACATTTGACAGCTATGAGCAGTCGCTTGTGCGGGATATCATCTCCTCGAGGATATCAGAGAGTACAGAAGCCGCTTCCTTATTTGACTAAGAGACCGCTAAAGGAGTAACACCATGACTGATACAGACCACAGCCTTTCCGCCCGGCGCAGGGCGCTCAATATGGTATGGACCGCTGCCGGCGAATACGGATTCGAGCCGGTCTTTCTGGCGTTTACACAGGACTCCCTGCCGGACTTTTATCTCAATTCAATCATCGGATATGTACATAAATGGTACGATCAGGATATAATGAACGACCTGTTTGACACAATCGAGAATTCACTTTTAAAAGAAACTCTGGACGGACTGCTCTGGATCGGACTGGAAAACTGCGCGTTTCTAAAAGAAGTCAGGGAACGGCCTGTGCTCTTTGAAATGCGCCGCGCCTGCGCAGAACAGTTCTTTGAACAGCAGCTTACCAAGTCCCGCCAGCAGTGGATGGCGCAGAACAGCCTTGTCTACGCTCTCCAGTCCGCGCGCTGGCGCACGGTGCTCGGGAAAGAACCCGGCCTTGTAAATCCATGGGAGAGAAAGCTTTTTGGAGAACTTTCCTTCAGCGGAGACTGGGACGCGCGGCAGGTCGCAGACCATGCCATAGACGTGTTCCACCGCTATTTCCGTCTCGGAGGAAGCGGCCTTTCACTCTCCCTTCTCACAAAATTCCGCGCAAGGGCAGGGCGCTTTATGAAGAAAACACTCCCTCACCGCGTCATTCGCTCTGAGGATCTGACTTTCGCCAGAGATACCTCGGGAAACGGCGTCATCACTGCGAGAAAAACCCGCTCCGGCGGCCTGATCTCAGCCGCACAGGAAGAGAGGGACCGCCTCTACATCGAGAGCTGCTTCGGACTGCCCCTGTTCGGGCGGGATGAAAATGCAAGAATCGAAGAAGCCTTCTGTACAGGACATCACGCAGGCTGCCATCTGTATTTTGCCCTCGGGCAGTATTCCGTACAGGAGACAAAGGATTCCCTTGCCAGACGAACTATTCTGGACGCGCAGATACAGGCAGACCGCAACCGTTCCCATTATCAGGATAAGCTGCACTTCTATCAGAACAGTATCGCACGGCTTGCAGAGCAGCTAAGAAACGCCCTGCTTTCATACCCCCAACCCTCCCGCGTACTAAGCCGCACCGGCACACTGGCTCCGGCGGAGCTCTGGCGGGCACTCTATCTGAACGATGAGCGGATCTTCACTGACACTTTTCAGGAGGAACAGCCAGACTTCTCCGTGGATCTTATGCTGGATGCCTCCGCCTCCCGGCTTCAGAATCAGGAAGCCATCGCCTCACAGGCGTACGTCATCGCAAGGAGCCTGCGTCTGTGCCATATCCCGGTGCAGATTTTCTCCTTCCTGAGTCTGCGGGGGCATACCGTGATGCGCCTTCACTGCGGATACACAGATAAGGATGAAGACGGAAATATCTTCGATTATTTCGCCGCAGGATGGAACCGGGACGGTCTTGCCCTGCGGGCGGCGCGCCGCCTGATGGAAGCTTCCCCCGCAAAGAAACGCCTCCTCATCGTGCTGACCGACGCCAGTCCCAACGACGACAGACGGATGCCGCCTGACGGCAAGGACGGACACCGCCTGAGCCGGAATTACTCCGAGGAAGCTGGCATAGAAGACACCGCCGCAGAGGTACGCGCGCTTCTGCAGTCCGGTATCCATGTGATGGCCGTCTTAAACGGGGAAGACGGCTCGGCTCACGCCGTGCGGAAAATCTATGGGGACGACTTCGTGCGGATCGAGAACATCCGAAGCCTTTCTGACGCAGTGGGAACCCTGCTGCAAAAGCAGATAGAAAAAATGCGGTTCTAAAAAAGGCCGCATTTTCTTTCTATATTTCTATATTTTAATATCCTTTAGCCTGCCCTCTCCGCGCAGATATTTCCTGTATATAAAGAAGAACACCGTGCTCGATATACACGCCGCAGCAGCGTCTGCCACCGGCTCCGCGTAGAACGCCGTCTTCGCTGTGAAGAACAGCGGGAAAAGACAGGTGGACACAAAGTAGATGGTCTTTCTTGTTACAGACAGGCTCAGGGACAGCCGCGTCATTCCAAGCGCCGTCAGTCCATCCACAATCACGTACTGAAAGCTTAATGGTATGATCATCAGTGTAAACGCCTTGATCCCCCATACGGACAGGTCTCTGTACTCCGGGTTGTCCGTAAAGATACGGACAAAATACTGAGGCGCTGCCCGTGAGATCAGAAACATGGCAGAAGTAAACGCAACACACAGGAGCAGCACACAGAATAACGTCTTGCGGATACGATCCGGCCGGTTCGCCCCGTAATTGTAGCTGATCAACGGCTGGGAGCCGCCCGTCACCCCAAGCATGGGCGAGGTGATAAGGAGCATATAGCTCTGCACTATGGTGGCTGCTGTGATCAGCGTATCCCCCTGAGCTTCCCCGCCGTAATACTGGAGCACCGCGTTGAGCGCGATAATGATAATACTGTCCGACGCGAGGATAAGAAAAGGGGAAAGACCGATCTTCATGATACGCTTTCCCGTCTCTCTTTCCGGTTTCACAATTCCCAGTTCAACAGGCATCTTCCCGCTCTTTAATGTACAGAGCACAAAAATACAGGAGGACATCTGTGCGATCACAGTCGCCACTGCCGCCCCCGCGATATTCATGTCAAGCACAAAGATGAACACCGGGTCAAGGGCGATGTTCACCACCGCACCGATCAGCGTCGTCGCCATCCCAAGTCCCGGGTATCCCTGCGCTGTGATAAAATAATTCATCCCCATGGACACAAGGGCGAAAAAAGTGCCCAATGTGTAGATCGTCATATAGGAATTTGCATAAGGGAACGTCACTGCGCTGGCGCCAAACCAGTTCAGCAGATATCCCTTGACCAGCAGGAAAAGCACGGTAAGGATCGCTGAAAAAATAAGGAGCATGGAAAAACTGTTCGCTAAGATATTCTTCGCGCCCTTCTTATCTCCTGCTCCCAGACGCACAGAAAAAAGGACAGAGCCGCCGATACCGACCAGCGTCCCAAAAGAGGATAACAGCGTAATGATCGGCGCACAGACCCCGGCTCCCGCCAGAGAATCCACACCGATCACAGGGATGTTTCCTATGTAAATCCTGTCCACGATGCTGTAAAGTACATTGACAAACTGCGCGAACATAAAGGGGATCGATATCTTTAATACAAGGCGCGGGATCGGATCCCTGCCGAAATCATTGGTCTTTTTCATCTGCTGTTCTCCCATATCCATAACATATGTTTTATCTTAATTGAGATAAACTCTGTTTTCTAGGATATCACAGACGCTGACCGCTGTGCAATAATAATCGGCTTCCTGCCAAGATCAAAAAAGATGAAAAAATCCCCGCTGCCGTTATCCGGCAGCGGGAGGTGTGAGGTGCTGTATGTCAACGCTATCCTTCGATAGCGATCGTTTTTTTCGTCTCAATGGCTTTCGCATCCTTCTTCGGAATACTCAGTCTCAGGATACCGTCCTCGAACTTCGCTTTGATATCCTCATGTGTCACAACGTCTCCTACATAGAAACTCCTCTGCATCGCGCCCGCGTAACGCTCCCTGCGGATATACTTGCCTTCCTGATCCTTTTCATCCTTATCAAGTCCCTTGGCTGCGGAGATCGTCAGATATCCGTTTTCCAGATCAACATTGATCTCGTCCTTCTTAAAACCCGGCAGGTCGATATCCAACTCATATCCGGCGTCATGCTCGCGGATGTCCGTCTTCATCATGTTCTTTGCGTTCTTCCCGTACAGCGGGTTCTTGCGTCCCCAGAACTCTCTCTCAAACGGGAAATCCATCCAGTTATCATCAAATAAATTCTCTCCAAAAATACTAGGCATTAACATAAGTCATATCTCCTTTCATTTAAACAACCTTTTGTTATCTATCTATAAGTATAAAGCACTTCCGGAAAACTATCCGGGGTGTTGAGTTTTGGAACAAAGGATCATATCTGAATTTTACCTCTCCTTTGTTCTATCTGTAATATAGCACTTGTTGTTAGCACTGTCAATAGGTGAGTGCTAATTTTGTGAAAAATGCGGTTAAATCCTATATTACTTTCTCTGCATCAGTCTACTTCAAGAATAAATTTTTCTGGACTGTCAAGGAAATTGTAAGTCCCTGTTTCCTCTGCCTTCTGAATATAACGAAATGTAAACACAGGGGCATGATCCGCTACATCACTTTGGAATCGATATACCGCTCCGTAAAGGACTGTCGGTTTCACCAAGTCATAGCTGAGCAGGACGGACCGGAAACTGTTTTCACGGCATTTCCTGACAAGTTCCTCTGCACAAGCTTCTTTGTCTCCAATAAAAAGCCTGTTTGCCACAAAGATGATATGTTCCTCATGGCTGTTCTCTGATAAAGTGGAGTGTGTGCTGTACACACCCATGTCCCGTCCCCATTGAAGATAGACAAATTTACCTGTCAGCAAAGATACGATAAGGACAGCAAGCGTAAATTTTACCCTTTTCATGCACATACTGATAATACCCCCTTTTAAGAACTGTATTTTAATACAGTGTATTAGAATACATCTTATTTTACAATACAGTTGTACTTATAATGCAAAAAAAGGCAGAGGTACGGGATATGTATGTTTACATTGATTTGGATAATCTCCTCAAAGAGAAGAACATTAGTAAAAATAAAGTTTGTGAAGCATGCAGGCTACAACGGACACAGTTTAATAACTACTGCAAGAACAAAGTTACAAGGATTGACCTCTCCATTCTTGCAAAACTCTGCGAATATCTGGACTGTACGCCCAATGATATATTGAAACTGAAATAAGCTGCCAGTGTTCTTCGCTGCAGCTCTTTTTTTAATACAGCAAAAGCCGTCCATTTCTGAACGGCCGGAGATAGAAAAGGAACGTCAATACAGGCGTTCCGCAATTTTGTGGTATTCAATTTTTAAGTTTGCGATAAACCGCTATCCCTGTAAACAGCAGATAAGCAAAAATGGATATAACCGATGCTTCAATGCCAAAGTCCCCGCCGGAGATTAAAAACGAATCATTTTTTAGAACGAAGCTGAATATGGATTCACTGTCTGCGTAATTTCCGATATGTAAAATACCCGTACCCATAAAGATATTCCAGATTCCATGAACAAGAGCATTGTTCCATATAGAATTGCTCTCATACGCTATGGCAGAGAATAAAATTCCCACGACGCTTCCGGCTATTATAAGCTGGATAATGCTGATAAAATCCAGTTCATTGCCGATAATGTGCAGAAGTCCAAAAAGAACGGACGGCACTGCCACAGCAATTCCACGCCCGAAGCGTTTTTCAAGACAGCTCATGATAATACCGCGGAAGACCATTTCCTCGACGATCCCGGTTGCCAGTCCATAGAAGAACACCGCGCCTGTCACAACCGCAAATGTCGTCGCCCCATCAAACCGGCTAACTGCCCATTCTCCGCCCGATAATACGGAAAGAAGCAGCACTAGCGCGGGCATTAAAAACGCAGTAATCACCCACGTCGCTTTTATTCTGATCGGTTTTATTCTCATTTCTTCCACAGAGATTTTTAAAAATTTGTCCGCCAAAATCTTAGTTCCCCCAAAGGCAAATGCCACATACAAAGCTCCGGCTATGATATTGCAAACAGCAGATGGCAGTCCCATCTCAGCAAGCAAAGTACTGAGCAGTATGGCAAGGCCTTGGGCAATAATCAGAACGATAACCGCCAGTACAATGCCCGCAACCGTTTTAGGCGCGGATAGTTTCTTTGTATAATCATTCATTGGAAATACTTCCTCTCATAATTAGTCTTATATAGATAATTATTTTTATATAGATAACCTTGTTTTTGTGGTACTTACTTTTTTGATATAGGCCAGCAGCAGTTTCCATAAAAACCATCCTGCCACGATCAAAAGCGCTCCCATAATCAGTGAAGCGACAAAAGCCAGAGCCGGCGACAGGCTAACCGGGCCTAGTTGGAACACAATATACGGCATGTCATATCCCAAAATAGCGCCTACAAGTTTAACCAGACCGAAAATCGGCGTTATAATTCCAGTGATGAGCAGCACAGGAGCCATGATCCCAAGTGTAGGGATCACAAACAGTCCAGAAAAACCCGCAACACTGTAGAAGGCGCATATCGTTAATATGCGTTTCCACCCCAAGCCGGAGCTGTTGGCCAGCAGATCGCCGAGATATGCTTTAGCCAGTTCTTTTGGATTTCCAAGGCGTTCCTCTATCTGCTCCGCAGACACTCCTGCATTTTCCATCTCCAATATGGAGCTTTTAATTTCTTTTACAATATCTACCCGTTCAGAAACAGGCAGCGGCCTTAAATATTTATCCACTGTATCAAGATACTTTTCTAACTTTGTATTCATCCTTTATTCCCCTTTCAAATTTGACATAGCTGTCAGTAAATTCTGCCACTCTTTGTTCATGGCGTTCAGATACTCTCTGCCCTGATCAGTGAGCGAATAGTATTTCCTTGGCGGAAGTCCCTCCGCAGAATCCTGCCAGCTAGATTCCAAAAAGTTTTCCTTCTGCAATCTTCTAAGCAGCGGATAAACCGTGCTTTCCGTGGAAGCTATGATCGGGTATCTGCTTAATTCCTGCAAAAGCTCATACCCGTAATACGTCCTGTTATCCAACATAAGCAGAATACAGTATTCCAATGTTCCCCGGACAATCTGCGATCTCCATTTATCCAAATTCACGATGTATCACCTCCACTGTTTTTGGCTATGTACATCGTACTACACAGTATATGTTTTGTCAATAGTATTGTTTTTTTATTCTTCTAATTTACACCACATATCTAAAGCTGATATAATAACCCAAAGAAACCTAAAAAGACCGCCCCTCGGCGGCAGAATGGAGAATCCCCATGAGATATTCACATATTGTTTTTGACGTTGACGGTACGCTCCTTGACACTGCGCGTTGCATCCTCGTCTCCCTTCAGGACGCTTTGAAGGAGACGGACGGCATCTCCGTGGAATACAATGACCTCGTCTTTGCGCTTGGCTGTACCTCTCTTGTCGTGCTTGACCGTCTTGAGGTCAAAGACCCGCAGGCTACTTTGAAGCTATGGGTAGAAAATGAAGATAAATACAGTGACATGATCCGCCTTTTTGACGGTGTCCGCGAGCTTCTGGAACAGTTGAAAGAGAATGGCTGTGAGCTTGGGATCGTAACCTCAAGGACACGGGAAGAGTTTGACCTTATCTTCCGCCGCCAGCCTGTCCGCGATATGTTTTCCACAACCATCTGCGCCACCGATACAGACGAGCACAAACCCTCTCCCGCCCCGCTTTTAAAATACATGGAGCAAACCGGCACGTCTGCCGGGGAACTTCTCTATGTCGGCGACAGTCCGGGAGATGAGAGATGCGCGTCCGCGGCAGGCGTTGATTTCGCCCTTGCCGTGTGGGGAATACACGCGGACGGTATCCCTGCAAAATATTTTCCCAAAACGCCGCAGGAGCTTTATAAAGAGATCACAAAATAAGTATCCAGATTGATACAATTTATACTTGTCTGCTGTTGATTCTATATTCGCTCTTTTTATCGCACGATTTTTATGGATTTTTCTTATTATTTCGCACAATTTTATAGATTTTCATTCAGAAATCACATATAATAAAGGTGACAGCAAATGAAAGGAGACATCAGCTATGATCGTTACAGCAACCGAATTTAAAACTAATTTCGGCAAATACCTAGACATGATTGCCAAAGAGGACATTTTTATTACACGCAATGGCAAAACCATTGCAAAGGTCGTCAATCCACAAATTTCTGCCGTGGATTCTCTCCGTGGGATGCTGAAAGATATCCCATCCGACATTGATGTTGATTCTTTACGAGAGGAGCGCTTATCCAAATATGAAGATCATGTGTGATACAAACGTTATCATTGATGTCCTGTTAGAACGGGAACCTTTTGCGGAAAATTCCTGCAAGATCTTAAGCCTGTGTGAGGAACACCGGATCGACGGGTTTATTTCCGCATCTTCTGTGACTGACATCTACTATCTGGTCAGAAAACATACCCATAGTACTGACCTTGCATATAAAGCAGTCGGGAAACTGTTGGAAATCGTCAAAGTGTGCAGTGTTACCAATAATGATGTACTCACTGCTTTCCAACGAAAGGCAAGGGACTTTGAGGACTGTCTTATGGCCACCTGCGCCAAATCAATCCGCTGTGATTACATCATTACCCGCAACAAAAAAGATTTTGAAGAATTTGACATTCCGCTGCTTACCCCGACAGAATTTCTGCAGCAGCTTTTATGATCATGCACAGCTTTCTGTGGGATTTCTGTTCGTCATACTCCCCGCATGGTAAGCTGTATCCTTTTCTTTTTCAAATCCACGCTTATAACCTTTACATCCACAATGTCGCCCACGCTGACCGCTTCCAGCGGATGCCTGATATAGCGGTCCGTGATCTGGGAGATATGCACCAGTCCGTCCTGATGGACACCGATATCCACGAACACACCGAAGTCAATTACATTTCTCACTGTGCCTTTCAGTATCATTCCCTCTTTCAAGTCCTTCATCTCAAGGACGTCCGTGCGCAGGATGGGTTTCGGCATCTCTTCCCTCGGGTCGCGCGCCGGTTTCTCCAGCTCTTTCACGATATCTCTTAATGTGATGTCTCCCACGCCCAGCTCCTCTGCCAGCTTCTTATAATCCTTGATCGTAAGGGAAAGTCCGGTCAGGTTATGCTGCGCCACGTCTTCCGTAGTATATCCCTGCTTTTTCAGAAGCTTCTCCGCCGCGTCATAGCTCTCCGGATGAACGCCCGTCGCGTCCAGAGGGTTCTTTCCTCCCGTGATCCGCATGAAACCCGCGCACTGCTCATATGCTTTCGGCCCCAGCTTCGGCACTTTGAGAAGCTCCCGCCTGTCTGCGAACCGCCCGTTCTCCTCGCGGTATGTCACGATATTTTTCGCCACTGCGGCGCTGATGCCCGATATATAGGACAACAACGGCGCTGACGCTGTATTTAAGTCCACGCCCACTTTGTTCACACAGTCCTCCACAACACCGTTTAGCGACTCTCCCAATTTTTTCTGGTTCATGTCATGCTGGTACTGCCCCACACCGATGGATTTCGGATCGATCTTCACCAGTTCCGCCAACGGATCCTGAAGACGGCGCGCGATGGACGCCGCGCTCCTCTGTCCCACATCGAACTTCGGGAACTCCTCGCTTGCCAGCTTGCTCGCGGAATAGACGGACGCACCCGCCTCGTTGACAATCACATACTGCACCTTCTCCTCGGGAATTTCTTTTAACAGCTCTACGATGAACTGCTCGGACTCTCTGGAAGCAGTTCCGTTTCCAAGGGAAATCAGCGAGATGTGGTACTTGGGGATGATCTTTTTGAGCAGGTCTTTGCTCGCCTTAATCTTCTGCGGTGTGGTCGGAGCGGTCGGATAAATGACTGTCGTGCCGAGAACCTTACCCGTCGGGTCAACCACCGCCAGCTTACACCCGGTACGGAACGCAGGGTCCCAGCCGAGCACGACTCTCCCCGCGATCGGCGGCTGCATAAGAAGCTGGTGCAGATTCTTCCCGAACACCTCGATAGCGCCGTCCTCCGCTTTTTCCGTCAGCTCATTTCTGATCTCTCTTTCAATCGCTGGAGCAATAAGCCTCTGATAACTGTCCGCCACAGTTTCCTTTAACACAGGCGTTGTATAAGGATTGTCCTTGTGAATCGTCTGTTTTTCCAGATAACGCAGAATATCCTCCTCGGGCGCCTCCACCTTCACGGTCAGAAACTTCTCCTTCTCTCCTCTGTTCAGGGCAAGGATACGGTGTCCTGCCAGCTTTGCCACCGATTCCTCGAACTCATAATACATCTCATACACAGACTCAGCGTCCGCGTCCTTTGCCGCAGAGAGGATCTTTCCCTTCTGCATGGTCACTTTACGGATATGGCTGCGGTAGTCCGCATTGTCCGAAATGCTCTCCGCGATAATGTCAAGAGCGCCCTGTATTGCGTCCTGCGCAGTCTTTACTTCCTTTTCCTCTGAAACGCCTTCCTTTCCTGCCGTAATGTATTCCTTCGCCGTCTCTTCGAGAGGCTCCTTCGCCTGCTGAAGCAGGATGAAAGCGGCAAAAGGCTCCAGTCCCTTCTCCTTGGCGATCGTTGCCCTTGTTCGCCGTTTCGGACGGTACGGGCGGTACAGATCCTCCACTGCCACCTGCGTCTCAGCCGCAAGGATCTGCGCCTTTAGCTCCTCTGTCATCTTCCCCTGCTCCTCAATACTGGAGATGACCTGCTCCTTTTTCTCCTCCAGATTGCGCAGATATACAAGACGCTCGTGGAGCTTTCTAAGCTGCTCGTCATTGAGCGATCCGGTCGCCTCTTTCCGGTATCTTGAAATAAAGGGGATCGTATTTCCCTCGTCGATCAGATTCACCGCTGCGTCTGTCTGCCAGCGTTTTACATTAAGCTCTTCTGTCAGTTTTTGGTTGATATCCATAACCCATATTCCTCTCATTGTTTTTGCACTGTACGCCGTCCATTATATCAAAATGCCGCCCCAAACGCCAGACCGACTTCTGAAACACCTTTGCAACTATCCGCCATTTAATTCAGGGATATTTCTTTATAAGAATATCCGGAAGCGGAGAATCATTTTAGAAGTGCAGTTAGCGGTCAGGGGTGGGGATGCGCGTTTCTGTTCCGAGCCGGAATCCGGGAGCGGACTAAAGGACTGCGGGACTGTTTAAGGACAAAGCGGCACAATGGGGAACTCATTTCATTCAGACAACCCCATTATGCCGCTTAACAACATTCCCTTATCCCTAAGCCGCTCCAACAGATTCCTCTAAGTCACAGAAACCCCGCATCCCCACCCCTAACCGCTGACTGCTTTCTAAAATTTATCGACTGCTTCCTACTACTATACAAAGCGAAAATGCCCCAATCAAATAGGCACAAATACAGCCTGTTTCGAAAGTCTTTCGGAGAGGAGTGCAGTACCGGGCAGGCGACTTCGCAGGGGTAATAGTAAAACTTAAGATCCCGGATTCGGCCCTTAGGGATTTTGGTGGAATTGTCTGAGGCGAAGCCGAGTTGTCCGCCGAAATCCCTGTTTTTCGGACGGATTCGGGATCATTAGTTTTTCTTGTGCCCCGAAGCGGAACCAGACTGGCATCGCACTCCTTGTAGAATAGATCTTCGTAAATAGAGCCTGTTTTCGTCTATTTGACTTAGAGGGCGTTAGTGAATCAAATGGCTGACTGTTACCACTTTTTCAATAAAATCTTCGACAACCCATTGACATAACGAAAAAAGTATTATATAATTACTTTCGCTGTGAACGAAACAGCAAATATATTATGTGCGATTAGCTCAGCTGGATAGAGCGTCTGGCTACGGACCAGAAGGTCGGGAGTTCGAATCTTCTATCGCACGTAGAGAAAGGACGTCGCTACGCGGCGTCTTTGTTTATATCATTTTAAGACCATAATGACGCCCGCAGCAGGGAAATGTTTTATTCCCTACTGCGGGCGTCATTGTCCTACAGGACAGTTTATCTGGTTTTTCTTCGTCTCACGAGCACGATCTTGGCACTGCATACGCCCGCGAACAATGCCAGCATTCCCCACAGAGCCGCGCGGCTGTCGTCGCCCGTTCCCGGAGCTTTACCGCTTGTG
>DWYT01000149.1 GCA_019118545.1 Candidatus Mediterraneibacter merdavium
TGATTTCTCCATTCAGATACTGCTCTACAATTTTTACTTTCTCCAGTGCATCAATCTTACTTTTTCTGGACATAAAATACCCCCAAGTAGGTTTTTTATATTTTAGTGTCCTACTTGAGGGTATCATATCAGAAACCTGTACGGCGGTTTTTCTCTGCAAAGGTAATTAGAGCATATATCACTGTTTGTCAAGGACTAAAACTTTATAAAATTTCCCGGCTTGCGGAATATCTTTTTGCCGGAGTGAGAATCATTCTAACTAGACAAATGCTTAGGAGGATTCTTGCTATGATGGTAAACAAGGTAGAACTGTGCGGCGTGAACACATCGAAACTGCCGCTCTTAAAAGAAGAGGAGAAGGCAGAGCTGTTCGAGCGGATCAAAGCCGGGGACGAGGAAGCCAGAGAACAGTATATCAAGGGGAATCTAAGGCTTGTATTAAGCGTCATAAAGAGGTTTGAGAGCAGCAGCGAGAACGCGGACGATCTGTTTCAGATCGGCTGCGTGGGCCTGATGAAAGCGGTAGATCATTTTGACCCGACAAGGCTTGTGAAGTTTTCCACTTACGCGGTGCCTATGATTATCGGGGAGATCAGGCGCTATCTTCGGGACAACAGTCCCATGCGGGTGAGCAGGTCGCTGAGGGACACCGCATATAAAGCGATTTACGCAAAAGAAGGCTATATCCGCAAATATATGAAAGAGCCGACCGTGCAGGAGATCGCGGACGAGATCGGGATTGCCAAGGAGGACGTAGTCTACGCGCTGGACGCCATCCAGATGCCGGTAAGCCTCCACGAGCCGGTGTACAGCGACGGGGGAGACACCCTGTATGTGATGGATCAGGTCAGCGATAAGAAGAACAAAGAGGAGAACTGGGTAGAGGAATTATCTTTAGAAGCCGCCATGGAGCGTTTAAATGAAAGGGAACGCTATATCATCAACCTGCGGTTTTTTGAAGGCAAGACACAGATGGAAGTAGCGGAGGAGATCGACATCTCTCAGGCGCAGGTGAGCCGTCTTGAGAAAAATGCTTTAAAGGTCATGAAGAAATATCTGCTTGGCGATTGAAATTTTTTGCTATTCATACTATGATAGTGACTGTGGCCGGAGCCGGTGTGCGAAAGAACAAAAGCTTTCGCACACCGTATCTGGGCAAAGGACAGACACCATCAGAGAAAGGCAGGATATTATGTACAGAGCATGTATTTTCGACTTGGACGGAACATTGGCCGATACCTTGGATTCTCTTGTCTTTTCCGTCAATAAGACGATGAAAGAGGTCGGTATGCCGCAGATTACCGAGGATCAGTGCAGACGGTTCGTGGGAAACGGGGCAAAGGTGCTGATTGAAGAAGCGTTAAAAGCCGGGGGAGATGAAGAACTGGCCCGGTTTGAAGAGGCGTTTGAAGCATACAGGCGGATATTTGACGCCAACTGCACATATGAGGTGAAGCCTTACAGCGGGATCCTTGCGATGCTCAGACAGATGAAAGAGCGGGGGATGAAGCTGGGGGTTCTCTCAAACAAGCCTGACCGTCAGGCAGTACATGTGGTAGCAGAGGTTTTCAGCAGGGAGCTGTTTGACGCGGTGCAGGGACAGAAAGAAGGAGTCCCGAGGAAACCGGATCCCACGGCGGCCCTGACCATTGCGGAACAGTTTGGCGTCAGGCCGCAGGAGACCCTGTATATCGGGGATTCTGAGGTGGACGCAGCCACGGGAAAAGCGGCGGGAATGGACACGGTTCTCGTATCGTGGGGATTCCGCCCGAAGGAAGTGTTAAGAGAAGCGTCTCCAAAGTGGGTCGTGGACCGTGCGGAGGAGATCATGGATATCATAAGAGGAGCAGAGCAATGAACGGATACAGCGAAGAGTGTTTAAGGACGTTTTTAAAAGAGCAGGGAAAACTGTTTGACGAACCGGTGGCGGAGAATCTTGAGGAGGCGGAGGCTTTTCTTGAGGACTGCATGGCAGTGGTTGTGGATTCTCTGGAGGAAGTAAGAGAGTATTTTGAGGAAGAGGGCGTGGATGTGGACGGCATGGCGCCGGAGGATTTGGAGGAAGTGTCCGAGGTATTCCCTCTCCCCGACGGGAAATATCTGATCGTGGAAGGGTAGAGAAAAAGCCGCGGCCTATTCGACAGCGGCTTTATCTACGGCTTCTTTTATGGCGTCCAGTATGATCTGCGAGGTGTAGGGCGAATCGTCGGGGAAAGTGATATCCTCAAGTGACTGCGTCTCATAGATCTGTTCTGCGATATCTTCTATGGCAGGCTGGATCAGCGGAAACATGGTCGTCACCGTCTCATCCAGATTTGAAAAGCGGATCGCGTTGATGCGGGAGCTGTCCACGGATACCTCCACTTCAAGGTTGGTGTTGTTCAAGGTGAGAGAAGAGGTGTAAATACCCGGTGTATACTGTTTCCCCGTGCTGCCTGAGCCATCCTCCTTACCTGAACGGAACATGATGACAAGAAGGACGATCAAGAGGATGCCCAGCGCGGCAAAAATAGCAGTGTAGATGATCTCCTTCATGTGCAGGACGACGATCTTAGTTCTGGAACCCATAGAGTTACCTCCCGAATGGATCGGGCTGGCGCGTTTGCGGCAGTCCGTTTTTTATAATTGTATGAGCAAAAAAAGGAAATTATTCAGAAAAACTTGATTATATACGGCACGGAAAATATAATGGTGCAATAAAAGAAAAATCGTTTAAGAGAAGTACAGAAGATACAAGGAGGCACATACATTGATACGGATCTGCATTTGTGACGATAAGAAAACAGAAAGAGACAGGCTGAAACAATATGCAGAAGCCTTTTTAGAAACACATCCGGGGTTTTGCGGGACAGTGAAAACGTTTATTTCAGGAGAGGAGATGCTAAAATCGGTTGAACGGGGCGGAGGGTACGACATCTATCTTCTCGACGTCCTCACGCCGGAGGCGGACGGCATCGGACTGGCGCGCAGGATACGTGAGATGGGAGGGCATGGGGAGATCCTGTTCCTGACCGTGACGCGGGAGTACGCGGTGGAGGCCTTTGAAGTGGGGGCCGCCGGATATCTGGTGAAACCGATTGAAAAAGAAGACTTTGACCGGGAGCTCAGCTATTGTATGCGCAGGCTGGAGCCGAAGGTGGATCCGTCTGTCTTTCTGAAAACGAGGGACGGCGTCCGCAAAGTGTATGTCAGGGAGATCATTGAGGTGGAGAGTTTCAACCATGTGAGGGTCTGTACCCTCACAGACGGGACGACCATAGAGACGCCGGCGACTCTGTCGTTTCTGAGGGAGGAGTTGATGAAATATCCTGATTTTTTCTTCCCTCACAGGGCATATATCGTGAACATGGGATATGTGAACAGTGTGACAAAGGCGGAGCTTCTGATGGAGAGCGGGAAAAGGATACCGGTCTCGCGGCGGGTATATCCAAAGCTCAGGGAAATGTATATGGAATATGTGTGTTAAACTTTTTATGGGAAAAGAATGGCACTTCACGCAGGAAAAGCGGCATCTCACGCAGAGATGCTGTTTTTTTGAGGGTTGTAGTATATCATTTACCCGTTAGACATGTTTTATCCGGATGTGTGGAAAACAGAAGACAGATAGAAAGGAACGGAAGTAATGGATGAGAAATGAGATGAAGAAAAAAAGGGTGGCGGCAGGTCTGCTGTCGCTCTCTATGCTGGCGGTTCTGCCCTCCTGCGGCACAGGCGGGAAGAGTGTGCCCGAAGAGGAGGCCTCCGCCGGGAAAGACACGCAATCCGCCGAAGAGCTTTGGGACGCTGCGGTGGAGGACGCGGTGTTCAGCGAAGACGGGGAAGTGGAAGCGCTTGTCTCCCTGACAAAGGAGGATGACCGTGTCATATGGGATGAATCTGGAGAACGGGTGCTGGTCGTTACATGGAACGACTATGAAGAGGACTGCTCAAAAGGGAACTCTATCAGCACGGAGCATGGCGAGATCTGGGTGACTTCACTGGGCGAGATGGAGCAGTGGTTTCAGGAAAACAGCTCCGGTGTTGAGGACTGGAAGCTGCGGTTCTCCCAGCTACTGGGAGTGCCCGGGGACGGGGACTACAGCCAGTTTACCGCATTCTGGATCAGGCCGGAGTACATGATCCGCCCGGCTTACGTGACGGACGTGACGGCGGAAATGGTAAATGACTACAGCGCGGTGACTGATCCGCAGTACAAGCAATGGTTTGACCAGAATATCATTAATTCTTATTTTGCCGGGGAATATCCGTGGACGCGGCTCGGATATACCTATGACTGGAGCGGGGGCAGTACGGATTACGGACTGACAGAGTTCCTTATATTTGACGGCAGCAAGGCAGAGATTGAGTTTACACGGAGCACAGAGGAGTTTGTGGAGTGGCTTAGGGAGCAGGATGAGAAATAGCATTTTACTGCAAAAAAAGCGAAGGGATGAAAGAAAATGATGAATTTATGTGAGAATACAAGAGAATGTACCTGTACATATGACTGTCCGAGACACGGGAAATGCTGCGAGTGCGTGGCGCATCACAGAGATCACAACGAAGGTGTGCCGGGATGCTTCTTTTCTGAGGAGGCGGAGGCCACCTATGACCGCAGTATTGAGGCGCTGGCGAGGGATCACGGGATCATTAAGTAAAATTGCGCGCAAAAAATGAGATAGGAAGTGTTGTTGCATGATAACCAGAGGGAAAAAGCTAAAGAAAGAGACAGAACGGATGAAGCTGGGGCCGGAAGGGATCGACAGGGCGGCCGGGTTTATGGAGGAGACGCTTTCTTTGGCGGGAGTTGAAAGAAAGGACATCCTGCGGCTGCGCCTTGCGGCGGAGGATCTTCTGATGATGTGGAATTCCCGGCTTCCTGAGGATACGGAGCTTGTTTTCCGGTGCGGCACAAGGCTGGGGAAGCCTTATCTCCATCTCTGTGCGCGGGGCAGCAGGATTGATCCCGCGCAGACGGAGGAGGAGAGCGGATGGATATACTCAGAGCTGCTGGCACGTGCTGGACTTTCTCTGGAGGCATCCTACAGGGACGGGGAGAACCGCCTGTCCGTCTATCCGCCGAAGGTGAACCGCTTTGGAGCGCTCTCGCAGATATTTCTGGCCATCGCGCTGGCAGTTCTGGCGGGAGCTGTCTGCCGGACGCTGCCGCAGGGAGTACGGAGCGGGATCAGCTCTTTTGTGGATCCCCTGTTCACGGCGATGATGGGAATCCTGCAGACACTGGCAGGCCCTATGGTCTTTCTCAGTGTGTGCCGGGGCATTATCAATATCGGGGATGTGGGGATGCTGGGGAAGATCGGGCGGACGATCGTCCTGAGGTTTCTCGCGGCAGTCTATATCATCACGGCGGTGACGGCTCTTGCCGTGACATGGTTTTTCCACCCCGGGAGCGGGACAGAGACAAAAGGGGCAAATGCGGTCTTTGGCATCTACAGCATGCTGCTGGAGATCTTTCCGCAGAATGTGGTGTCCCCGTTTCTGGAAGGGAATTCTCTTCAGCTTATCTTTATGGGGGCATGTATCGGTCTTGTGCTGCTGGTGCTGGCTGACCGCGCCTCTTTTGTCACAGAGTTTACGAAGCAGGCGAACTATGTGGTGCAGTACATGATGGAGATTTTCGGGAGATGTATTCCGCTGTTCGTGTTTATAAGCCTGTTTTCCCTGATCATCACGGACGTGTTGGACGGGATCGGCGGGATCGTGAAAGGAGTCCTGCTGTGTATAGCAGCCTGCGTCATATGGCCGCTTCTCTATGCGCTTGCCGTGTCAATAAAACTAAGAGTACCCTGCCCCATGCTGCTTCGGAAGCTGCTTCCCACCTATCTGATCGGCCTGACGACGGCGTCTTCTTCGGCGGCTCTGTCCACGAATCTGGAGACCTGCGAGAAGCGTCTGGGGATTTCGCAGAAAGTCACCAGCTTTGGCGTACCCTTAGGTCAGGTGGTATTCAAGACGGGCGGCGCCATCGGCTTTTTGCTGATGGCTCTGGGACTGGCTGAAAACTATGACGTGGCGGTCACGCTCCCATGGGCAGTCACGGCAGTGCTGATCACCGGGATACTGGCGGTTGCCGCCGCGCCTGTGCCGGGAGGGTATCTTCCCTGTTATACCGTGCTCATGACACAGCTTGGGATACCGGAGGAAGCCATCGCGCTGGCGATCGCGGGAAACGTGATCCTTGACTTTTTCATGACATCCTGCGGTCTTGCCTGCCTGCAGTCGGAACTGGTTCTTGTCTCCAACAGGCTGGGACTTTTAGATACAGAGATATTAAAAAACTAGGAGTGATTATTATGAAATCAGATGTATGTATTTTTGTGGATGATATGATGAAGGCAGTGTCCTATTATAAAAAGCTGCTCGGCGCAATTCCAGATCATTATCTGCCGCACTGGAGGAACAAAGGATTTTTCCGTGCCGCAGGATTCGTAAAGGAAGCGGCGCAGGAGGAACTATGATTTATATGGAACTTATGACTGCGGCTCTCTGTCCGGTTTTTGCAGCCGCTGTCCTTTATCTTCTGCATAAGAGGACTTCCTTTGGCAGGCTCGGGGAGTGGAAAAAACAGATTGTGTACGGCTGTGTGTTTGGGATGCTTGCCATCGCCGGATCAAGGCTTCCCCTGACGGTCGGCGGCGATGCAATGAGTATGGGCGATACTGCCCCTCTCTGTGCCGGACTGATCTTCGGTTCTCCGGCAGGTATACTCTCCGGTCTGATCGGCGGCGCTGAAAGGTGGTCTGTCTTACTGTGGGGAGCGGACGGATATACAAGTCTGGCGGAAGCCATATCAGTGGCGCTAGCGGGACTTCTTGGGGCGGCTTTGAGGAGATGGATGTTCGACGACAAGAAGCCGCCGTGGCATTATGGTTTTGCCGCGGGACTTGTGACGGGAGTTCTGCACATGCTGATCGTATTCTTTACGAATATGGATGATGTGGGGAGGGCGTTTGCCTATGTGAAAAACTGTTCCCTGCCCATGGTGTTGTCCTGCGCGGTTTCCGCCATGCTGTCCGCCCTTGTGGTATCAATGCTCGGAAAGGAGAAGCTGCATATGGAAAAGGAGCATAAAAAGCTCTCCCAGTCATTTTCAAGATGGCTGCTCCTTGTGGTGCTTGTCGCTTTCTGTATGACAAGCGTTTTTACATATATCCTGCAGACAAGGTTCGCCCTCAGCAACAGTGAGCAGCTTCTGAACCTGAATATCAACGACGTGAAAGCGGATATCGAGGACGCCTCTGACGAGAACCTTTTAGAGCTGACCCGCGGCGTTGCTGAGGATATCAATGCCGCCGAGGCAGTGGACAATGAACTTCTGGAAGATCTTATCGCAAGGCCGGGCAATGATTTTTCAGAGATCAATGTGGCGGATCAGGATGGGATCATCGTCTGCACGACCAACCCGGATTACGAAGGATTTGATATGGCATCAGGCGAACAGTCCGCCACCTTTCTGGCGCTTCTGGGGGAAAAAGACGAGCTTGTGCAGAGCTATCAGCCGATATCAGCGGACAATGGCACTTATATGAAATATGCCGGAGCCGCGCTGGAGGACGGAGGGTTCGTTCAGGTAGGCTACAATGCGGAGCGTTTCCGCAGGGATATCGATTCTCAGGTCATCGGCGCCACACGAAACCGCCATGTAGGAGAGAACGGCTATATGATCATCGCTGCGGACGACTGGACCATCGTCAGCGATCCCCACGGAAAGGAGGGGGAGGATCTCTCCGGGACAGGAATCTGGATCGACAGGAATACCATGCCTGTAAACGAGAGGTTTGAAAGCACGGTTTACGGGGAAGAAAGCTACTGTATCTACACGGAGACGGAAGGATATTATATCATTGCCGTGGAGCCGGTGAGTGAAGTTCTGTTCTCCCGTGATCTGTCAGTTTTTGTGACGGTATTTATGGAGATCATTATATTCGCGGTGCTTTTTATCCTCGTGTATCTTCTGATCAAAAAGCTGGTAGTGGAGAACATTCATAAGATCAACCACTCGCTCAGCGAGATCACGGGCGGAAACTTAAATGTATCCGTGGACGTGCGCACAAATGAGGAGTTTGTCTCCCTGTCTGACGACATCAACTCCACGGTTGTTACACTGAAAGGCTACATCGCGGAGGCAGCGGCGAGGATTGACAAGGAGCTGGAGACGGCGAAGATCATCCAGTCGTCCACACTGCCAAGCGTGTTCCCGCCCTATCCTGACCGCAGTGATTTTGACATATTCGCCATGATGGATACAGCGAAAGAGGTGGGCGGGGATTTCTATGATTTCTATCTGCTCGATGAGGACAGACTGGCCTTTCTCATAGCCGACGTATCAGGCAAAGGGATCACAGCGGCAATGTTTATGATGAACGCCAAGACGCTGATAAAAAGCTACGCCGATAAAGAGACGGACGTGGCTGAGATACTGACAAAGGCAAACCGAGCCTTGTGCGAGGGAAACGACGCGGAGATGTTCGTGACCTGCTGGATGGGGATACTCAGCTTTACAACGCATACCGTCACATTTGTCAACGCGGGGCACAATGCGCCGCTCATCCGCCGCCGGGACGGCAGGTTCGAGTATTTCAGATCCCGCCATGGCTTTGTCCTTGCGGGGATGGAAGAGATGAAGTACAAAAGCGGACAGCTTAAGCTGTACCCCGGGGATGAGATCTTTTTGTATACAGACGGCGTGACAGAAGCGACGGACGCGCATAATGAGCTTTACGGCGACGAGAGACTGCTCTGTGCTCTGAACGGCATGGGAGATACAGGCCCGGAGGAAATCTGCCGGGCAGTCAGAGAGGATGTGGACCGGTTCGTGGGCGGCGCTCCGCAGTTTGACGATATTACGATGCTTCACTTAAAGCTTCTTCCGAAAAATTCTGTCATAGTAAAGCCGACAGAAGAAGGGTTGGAAAAGGTGACGGCATTTGTGGAGCAAACGCTGGAGGACGCGTATATCCCGCCGAAGATTATGGTAAAGATGAACGTCGCGGTAGATGAAATATTTTCCAATATTATCCGCTACAGCGGAGCCAGTGAGGCGGAGGTTGAGTGCGACGTACGCGGCGGCAGGATTATGCTTGTATTTATAGATGACGGAAGTCCGTATGATCCTACCGGACGGGCGGATCCGGATACAACGCTCACGGCAGAGGAGCGGGGGATCGGCGGCCTTGGGTTCTTTATGGTGAAAAAATTCATGGACAGTGTTGAGTACAGCTACAGGGAGAACCGCAATATCCTCACACTGGTCAAAGAAAATGAGGAGGGGTAGTATGGGAAGACGCGCAAAGAAAGGGCACACGTTTCTTATCATGGTTCTGAGTATCGCCCTTCTGCTTGTCAGCGGAGGCGGCTGTACGGCATACGCGCAGGGGCAGACGCACGATGCAGGACGGCCTGCGGATATACAACAGGCTGGCGCACAGGAAAGCGGTGGGACGGCAGAGGAAGACAAAGGCAGCAGGATTCGGTTTGAGACGCTTGAGGATTTTTCGAGTGCAGCGGTGGGAGCAGTCACGGGCACTGTCCACGACCAGATCTTAGCAGACAAAGTCAGCGGCGTGGATTTCCAGTATTATGATGATAACGCGTCCCAGCTTCTCGCACTTCAGACAGGGACGCTGGACGCCATGATCACAGACGAACCAATCGCCCGCCTTGCAACGGCGAGGCAGCCGGAACTGGCAGTATTTCCTGAGACAGTGGCTCCGGACAGCTATGGTCTGGGACTGGCAAAAGGAAGTCCGCTGACTGGTCAGATTAATGAGCTTATCCATCAGTATGAGGAGGACGGAACTATGGATAAGCTGAAAGAGAAGTGGTTCTCCGGCGACGTGAGAGGTAAGATCATCGACGTGGGAGAATATGAAGCAACAAACGGTACGCTTCGCTATGCGCACGACAGCACACTGGAGCCTATGAGCTATGTGAACGGAAACGGGGAATCCGTGGGACTGGAGGTGGATCTGGTGAGCCATCTGGCAAGGGATCTTGGGATGGAGCTGGAGATCACACAGACCGCGTTCAACTCCCTGATTCCCATGATCGTAAGCGGCAGGGCCGACCTGATCTCCGGCTCCATCAGCATCACCGAGGAGAGAAAGGAGAGCGTGGACTTTGCCGATACGTATTATACGGGAGGCATAGTGCTGATCGTCCGTGCAGAGGACATAGGCGCTGCCGCAGAAACGGAGGAGACAGGCTTCTGGGAGGGGATCACGGACAGCTTCTATAAGAATTTTATATTGGAGAACCGCTGGCGGCTCGTCCTCTCCGGACTGGGCGTGACCTTTGTCATCTCCGTCCTTTCAGCGGTATGCGGCACGGTGCTGGGTTTCGGACTGTGTATGGTGCGGCGCAGCAGGAGAAAGCTGCTGTCGGGAATTGTGGGCGCGTTTATCCGTCTTATTCAGGGAATCCCAGTGCTTGTGCTTCTGATGGTCATGTTCTACGTGGTGTTCGCAAAGAGCTCCATAAGCGGAGTCATTGTGGCGGTCATCGCCTTTTCCATCAACTTCGCGGTGTATGTCTCAGAGATGATCCGCACGGGTATCAACGCGGTGGAGGCAGGACAATGGGAGGCCGCTGCGGCGCTCGGCTTCGGCAGGGTTAAGACCTTTACGAAAATCATCGCCCCTCAGGCTGCAAGGCATACGCTGCCTGTATATAAGGGTGAGTTTATTTCCATGGTCAAGATGACGTCCGTGGTAGGGTATATCGCGGTGCAGGATCTGACCAAAGCCACGGATATTATCCGAAGCAGAACCTTTGACGCGTTTTTTCCGCTGCTTGTGACCGCGCTTATCTACTTTATGCTGGCGTGGGGACTGACCCTGATCCTGACTGTTGTGGAGAGGAAGATCGATCCGAAGCGGCGCAGGAGAGCATTAAGGGGCGTTAATACGCAGGAGCCTGCCGGGCAAAGAACGCGGGAAAACGCGGGTAAGCCAGACGGGGAAGAGACAGACGGGGAAGAGCCGGTTATCACAGTGTCCCATCTAAAAAAGGCATATCCGAACGTGACCCCGCTTAAGGATGTAAACACAGAGATTTACAGAGGAGACGTGGTCTCCGTCATAGGGCCGTCCGGTACGGGCAAGAGCACATTCCTTCGCTGCATCAACCGTCTGGAGACGCCCACACAGGGAAAGATCGTGGTGCTGGGCCAAAAGGTCACAGGGGCAAAACCTACCCAGCTCTGCGCAGTGCGCAGACGGATGGGAATGGTATTCCAGAGCTTTAATCTGTTCTCCCACCTGACGGTGATCGAGAACATCATGCTCGGCCCGGTGGAATTAAAGGGAGTCTCAAGACAGGAGGCCTACGGGCGGGGAATGGAGCTTCTTAGAAACGTAGGCCTCGCTGAGAAGGCCATGAATTATCCTGACGAGCTGTCCGGCGGGCAGAGGCAGAGGGTGGCAATCGCGCGCACACTCGGCATGGAGCCGGAGATTGTACTTCTGGACGAGCCTACCAGCGCGCTTGACCCGACGATGGTCGGGGAGGTGCTGTCCGTTATCCGCAATCTTGCCGGGGAGGGGTTGACCATGCTTATCGTCACCCACGAGATGAAATTCGCGAAGGATGTCTCCACCAGAGTATTTTATATGGACGAGGGGATCATCTACGAGGAAGGGACGCCGGAGCAGATATTTGGTGGCCCGAAGACGGAAAAATGCCGTGTGTTCGTCAGGCGGCTGCGCACCTTCCACTATGAGATCAGCTCCAGAGAGTTTGACTTCATCGGGGCAGCGGCGCAGATCGGTAATTTTGCCCGCAGACAGCTTCTGGGAGCACGGCAGTTGCTGAAATACCAACAGATCTTTGAAGAACTGTGCGTGGCGAACATCCTTCCCGCCCTTCCGGATGATGGATGGAAGGTAAATTTTGACGCGGCCTGCTCAGAGGATGGGACGGAATGTGAGGCTGTCATCCGCTGGAAGGGCGGGGCGTTCAACCCGCTGACAGAAGGAGATGAGTTAAGTGTGAAGCTTGCTCTTGCAAAGACAAAGACAACAGGTTATGATTATGATGGAAGCGTTAATACAGTGTCCATCGCATTTTAATAAAGGAGAACATGAAAAATGAATATCGAGAAAAAAGTGAATGGAACGACAATGGACATTGCGCTGGAGGGCCGTCTGGACACCACGACAGCTCCGCAGCTTGACGCTGCGTTAAAGGAATCTCTGGACGGGATCACAGAGCTTAACATGGACTTTGAAGGACTTGAATACTTGTCATCCGCAGGCCTTCGCGTCCTGCTTTCCGCCCAGAAGGTGATGAACAGGCAGGGGAAGATGACGATCAGCCATGTGAATGAGACGATCATGGAAGTGTTTGAAGTCACAGGGTTTATCGACATCCTCACGATCAGGGAAAACGGGTGACAGAGAGAGGAAAACAATGTATATTATAGCAGGGCTTGGAAATCCTGATAAGCAGTACGAGGGAACAAGACATAATGTAGGATTTGATGTAATAGACCGGATCGCGGACAAATACAATATATCTGTGGACGGGAGAAAGCACAGGGCCTTTATCGGGAAAGGCGTTATAGAAGGACAGAAGGTGATCCTTGCGAAGCCACAGACGTATATGAATTTAAGCGGCGAGAGTATTTTAAGCCTTGTGGATTATTATAAGATTGATGTGGAGGAGGAGCTGCTCATCATCTACGACGATATCAGTCTGGAGACAGGGCAGCTCCGCATCCGCGCAAAGGGCAGCGCGGGCGGGCACAACGGGATCAAGAATATTATCGCCCATATGGGAACTCAGGTCTTTCCCCGCATCAAAGTGGGCGTGGGAGAGAAGCCGAAGGGGTACGACCTTGCCGACTATGTGCTGGGGCATTTCTCAAAGGCGGAGAGAGAGCTTATGGACGAGGGATATGACAATGCGGTCCGCGCGGCGGAGATGATTATATCCGGCAGGATGAACGAGGCGATGAACGAGTTCAACCGGAAGAAGAAGGACGAGGCGGCGAACGGGCCCAACCGGAAAAAAGAGGACGAGGCATAGATCGCCCGACGGACAAAAAGGGAGGGAATGCAGGGCAGATGCAGGCTTTACTGGCTCCGCTTCTGGAGCTTGCGGATTATCAGGAGATCGTAAGAGAGAGAAAAAAGGATAAAGGCATCATACAGGTGGCGGGGTGTACAAACTCACAGAAGACGCACCTGATGTATGCGCTTGGCGATGGCTGCGAGTACAGGGTCATCGCTTTTTCCAGTGAGGAAAAGGCCAAGAAGGCATATGAAGAGTACCGCGTCTTTACGGACGCGGTCTGTCTCTATCCTGCGAGGGACCTTCTTTTTTACTACGCGGACATTAAAGGAAAGACGATCACAGACCGCCGTATGGAGGTGCTGCGCACGTTGATCGAGAAGGAAGACAAAGACCCAGTGACGGTCATTACAACGATGGACGCCTTTCTGGACGGACTTCCCCATCCGGAGGAGATACGAAAGGAGAGGATCTCCCTGTCCGGGGGCGACGGAGTTGACCTGACAGAGTTTGAGGATCGCCTTAGCGCCCTTGGGTATGAGCGGGAGAGCCAGATCGAAGGGCCGGGACAGTTCGCTGTGCGCGGGGGAATACTGGATGTATTTCCCCTGACAGAAGAGAACCCTGTGCGCATCGAGCTGTGGGGGGATGAGGTTGATTCCATCCGAAGCTTTGACGTGGAGAGCCAGCGCTCCATCGAAAATCTGGAGTCGGTCACCATATATCCGGCTTCTGAAAACTGGAAAAATGAGATGGATACCGTGTCCTTTCTGGAATATTTTCCGGTTGAGAAAAGCCTTCTCCTTCTCGATGAGCCGCAGCGTCTTCAGGAGATGGCGGAGGAGGTGGAGAGCGAGTATTTCCACAGCCGGGAGAGCCGGATCGAGGCGGGCATGGAGGAGACGGCGGAAGATTGCCTGAAAGTATTCGAGACAAAGGACGTCATCGCCATGATGAATCAGTACAGCGGGATCGCGGCGACTACACTGGAGACGAAGTGCGGACTGTTCAAGGTGCGCAGAACCTACAGTATTCAGGCAAGGTCAGTAAACCCGTACAACAACAGCTTTGAGCTTCTGACCCGCGACTTAAAGCGCATGAAGCGGGAGAAATACCGCGTGGTTCTTCTGTCTGCGTCAAGGACGAGGGCAAAGCGTCTCGCCGAAGATCTGAGGGATTATGACCTGAGCAGCTTTTACAGTGAGGACATGGAGCGCACAGTGAATCCGGGGGAGATCATGGTATCCTGCGGATACGCTGCGGAAGGGTATGAGTACCCCATGCTGAAATTCATGCTCATCTCCGAGACAGATATCTTCGGGCGCCGGAAGAAGAAAAAACGCCGGAGGAAATACGAGGGACAGAAGATCCGTGATTTCGCGGAGCTTAAACCCGGAGATTATGTTGTCCATGAAAACCATGGGATCGGCATTTATCAGGGTATTGATAAGATCGAGGTGGAGCGGGTCGTCAAGGACTATATGAAGATCGCCTACGCGGAGGGAGGGATCCTCTATATTCCCGTGGCACAGATGGATCTGATCCAGAAGTATGCGGGCCCGGACGCAAAAAAAACGAAGCTCAACAAACTCGGCACACTGCAATGGGGAAAGACAAAGACGCAGGTCAAAAAGGCCGTCCAGAGCGTGGCGGCGGATCTGGTGGAGCTTTATGCCGCCCGGCAGCGGTCAGAGGGTTTCGTATACGGGCCTGACACAGTGTGGCAGCGGGAGTTTGAAGAGATGTTCCCCTTTGAGGAGACGGAGGACCAGCTTCAGGCCATTGAGGATACGAAGCGGGACATGGAGAGCACGAAGATCATGGACCGCCTGATCTGCGGGGATGTGGGATACGGAAAGACGGAGATCGCCCTGCGCGCGGCGTTCAAGGCAGTGCAGGAGGGCAAGCAGGTCGTCTATCTTGTTCCGACAACCATCCTTGCGCAGCAGCATTACAATACGTTTGTGCAAAGACTCAAGGATTTCCCGGTGCGCATTGACCTTCTCTGCCGTTTCCGCACACAGTACCAGCAGAAAAAGACAGTGGAGGACTTAAAAAAGGGAACGGTGGACATCGTCATCGGTACGCACCGCGTCCTCTCAAAGGATGTGGGTTATAAGGATCTGGGAATGCTCATCATCGACGAGGAGCAGCGCTTCGGAGTGACCCACAAGGAGAAGATCAAAAAGCTCAGGGAAAATATCGATGTGCTCACACTGACCGCGACCCCCATCCCGCGAACCCTTCACATGAGCCTTATCGGGATCCGCGATATGAGTGTGCTCGAGGAAGCGCCGCAGGACCGGATGCCCATCCAGACTTATGTGATGGAATACAATGACGAGATGGTAAGGGAGGCCATCACAAGAGAGCTTTCCAGAGGCGGACAGGTATATTATGTGTATAACCGGGTCACGGACATCGCGGATGTGGCAGGGAGGATCAGCCGCCTTGTACCTGAGGCAAGCGTGTCTTTTGCGCACGGCCAGATGAGGGAGAGGGAGCTGGAGGATATCATGTACGACTTCATCAACGGGGACATCGATGTGCTTGTCTCCACCACGATCATTGAGACCGGACTTGATATTTCCAACGCGAATACAATGATCATCCATGACGCGGACCGGTTCGGACTGTCCCAGCTCTATCAGCTCCGCGGGCGCGTGGGGCGCTCCAACAGGATGGCTTATGCCTTTCTCCTTTACCGCAGGGATAAGCTGTTAAAAGAAGTGGCTGAAAAGCGTCTCGCAGCCATCCGCGAATTCACGGATCTTGGCTCTGGCATCAAGATCGCCATGCGCGACCTTGAGATACGGGGAGCGGGAAACCTGCTCGGGGAGGCCCAGAGCGGTCATATGGAAGCCGTCGGGTACGATCTGTACTGCAAGATGCTAAATGAGGCGGTGAGGCAGTTAAAAGGCGGCGATGAGGAAGAGGTTTTCAACACATCGGTTGACCTGAACATTGACGCTTATATCCCCGCGTCCTATATTAAAAATGAGTATCAGAAACTGGACATTTATAAGCGCATCGCTGCCATTGAAAATGAGGCGGAGATGGACGATATGACGGAAGAGCTGATCGACCGCTTCGGGGACATCCCCAAAAAGGTGCAGCAGCTTCTCCATATCGCGGCGCTCAAAGGTCTGGCGCATGAGGCTTATGTGACGGCGGTGGAGCAAAAGGGCGACACATTCAAATTCACCCTGTATGAGAGAGCGAAGATCGATGTGCAGAAGATTCCCGCACTGCTTGCGAAGTACGGGAAATCCCTGACATTTAAGGCTGAGGAGCCGCCGTATTTCTCATACCGGAAGCTGTCAAGGAGCGGAAAAGAGACGGGAGAGAGCGTAATTGACACCGTCAGGAAGGTGCTTGAAGATATCCGGGAGCTGAAAACAGAGAACAAATGAGATGGATGTGAGAGATTTAGGAGATTTCTTGTTTTCTACTTGTTAGTTTTCCCAAAACACGCTATAATGTTACAATGTATGCGGGGTTATGGAAAACCCGACGCCGGGTGCGTGGAACAAAAACCGCACATGGAACGGCGAAGAAAGAGGAGGCTATTATGGTACGATTTGGGAAAAAAGCGGCAGTCCTTGCGGCAGCAGGCGCACTTACAGCATTGTCCGTCACAGGATGCAGCGGTTCGATTAATACAGACGCAGTTGTGGTGACAGTGGGCGACGAGGAGATCACGCTTGGAGTTGCGAATTTCTATGCAAGGATGACTCAGGGTCAGTATGAGACATACTATGCGGGTTTCATGGGGATAACCGCAAAGGAAATGTGGACACAGGAGGCGGATGGGGACAAGACTTACGAGGAAACGACAAAGGAAGCGCTTCTAGTATCTCTGGAGGACTTGTACCTGATCTCACAGCATGCGGGGGAGTATGAGGTATCCTTGTCTGAGGATGAGCACAAAGCCATCGAAGAGGCGGTAAAGAAGTTTGACGAGGCCAATACAGACGAGGCCAAAGAGATTGTCTCAGGATATAGAAAGGATGTCCAGAAATATCTGGAGCTTGTCACTGTCTCGCAGAAAATGGCAGATAAGATGAAAGAGGGAGTGAATGAGGAAGTATCCGATGAAGAGGCGGCGCAGAAAGCCATGCAGTATGTGTATTTTTCATACACTTCCACAGACGACGAGGGAAATTCTACAGACCTAAGCGATGAGGAGAAAGAGAGCTTAAAGGGGACGGCTCAGACATTCTGTGACGCGGTAAAGGCAGGAACAGATATAGAGACAGCCGCTGTGGATGCCGGGGTTGAAGTCCAGACCGCCACTTTTGACGCAGAGAGCGCCACGCCGGATGCCGCGCTTGTGGCTGCGGCTGATGCACTGGCAAACGAAGGCGATGTGACAGATGTGACAGAGACAGAGAAGGGACTCTATGTGGCGAAGCTGACAAGCCTTCTCGACAGAGAGGCAACTGACGCCGAGAAGCAGAATATCATCGAGGAGAGAAAGCAGGAGCAGTATGATTCTCTGCTGGAACAGTGGCGCGAGGATACAGAGATCAAAGTCGATGAAAAAGTATGGAAAAAAGTTGACTTTATAGATTATGGAGTGACAGTCATTACGTCCGAGGAAGAGAGTGCGGACGGCACCGCAGACGAGGGTGCAGCCGATGACGGTACTGATGAGAGCGCATCTGATGGAGAAACTTCGGACGGCGCGTCCGATGAGACGGCAGAGTAATATGCCAATAGTAACTTTTATATAATATGGAAAATGATCAGAAAACCCGCGGCTCTGTGCCTGACACAGTTCCGCGGGTTTTTGAAATGTATATAATTTTAGATGTACTCGCATTTCTCAAAGTAGTGCATGAGGATATCCGCGCAGTTCTCCACACCAAGTTCGGAGGTGTCGAGGATCATGTGGTAATCATTTACGTCGCCCCATGTCTTTCCGGTATGGTCATAATAATAAGAAGCGCGTTCCTCGTCGTTTGTCTCCACCTGTTCTTTTGCCTCGTCATAGGTCAGACCATATTTCCCCATGATTCTGTGGATACGGTCTTCCTTGTCCGCGCAGACAAAGATGTTCAGGACATTCAGTTTGTCCTTGAGAATGTCGGAAGCGCAGCGGCCCAAGATAATACACGGCTTTTCGGCGAGCTTTCGGATAGCCTCCGCCTCGCTTTCATACATGTGGTCGTGAAGCTTTCCTTCAATGTAGGCTTTATCATATACAGGAATGCCGAGCCGCTTGGAAAGTTCTTCTGCGATGATGCTTGCTCCGGTTCCAAAACGTCGGCTCATGGTGATTACTAATTTCATAAGAACTCCTCCTTCGTAGACATAAATGTAAACTGCATACTATTATAACACTTCTTCTGCTATTTGTCTTGCAAGAGATTCGATTTCTTCCATCTGGGAATCTTTCACAGCAGACTTTATAGTCACGGCAGTGTCCATAAGCCTCATGTTCTTCATCTCACCGATTTTTGCGGAGATGAGCTTCGTGGACTGCGGCGCCCATGAGCCGTTGCCCAGCACAGCCACGGTGCGGTTCGAAAGGCCAAGTGCTTTCATATCCTCGAGGTAGTTGTCCATCAGAGGATAGATCCCGTTATTATATGTCGGGGCCGCGAGGATGAGGTGGCTGTATTTGAAGCTGTCGGAGATCAGCTCCGATACATGGGTTCTGGATATGTTGTGCATACGGATATTTTTCACCCCTGCCTCCGCAAGACGGACGGCGAGGATCTCCGCCATATTCCCGGTGTTGCCGTACATAGAGGCATAGGCGATCATCACGCCCTTTTCCTCCGGCTCGTATTTGCTCCAGAGGTTGTATTTCCCGATGAAATAGTCAAGGTCTGTTCTCCAGATTGGTCCGTGGAGCGGGCAGATCACGCTGAGGTCAAGTCCGGCGGCTTTCTTTAAGGCATTCTGAACCTGCATACCGTACTTGCCGACAATGTTCGTATAGTAGCGGCGCGCTTCGTCGAGCCATTCCCTGTCGAAATCCATTTCATCGTTAAAGATATTTCCGTTTAATGCGCCGAAGGTTCCGAAGGCGTCGGCGGAGAAAAGGACTTTGTCTGTCTCGTCATAGGTCATCATTGTCTCCGGCCAGTGCACCATGGGAGTCAGCAGAAAGCGGAGAGTGTGCGCACCCGAGGTGAAGGTATCCCCGTCTTTTACGGTGATCGTCTTTCCCTCCAGATCAAAGCCAAAGAACTGGCTGACCATGGGAAACGTCTTTGCATTTCCAATGATCTGCATATCCGGATAACGCAGTACCAGATCTTCGATCATGGCACAGTGGTCAGGCTCCATATGGTTGACTACGAGATAATCCAGTGTACGCCCGTTCAGCACTGCGCTGACGTTCTCGAGAAACTGGCGCCCGATGGCATGGTCAGCAGCGTCAAAGAGTACGGTCTTTTCATCCATGAGCAGGTAAGAGTTGTATGATACGCCCTGCGGAAGCGGAAAAATATTTTCGAACAGTTCCAGTCTGCGGTCACTGCCGCCTACCCAGTACAGATCGTCGGTTACTTTTCTAAAACAGTACATCGTAGTATTCCTCCTTCTTTTAAGACGCTTCTATTCTATCATATAAGAAAAAAAGCGCAAGAAAAATCTGCGCAGTTACGTCTTTTGCCGTTGTAATACAGGCGGAAAAGGAGTATGATGAAACCATTGATTACATGAAGAGAGGTAAAATGAAATGTTGTTTGTATGTTATCCCAAATGCAGTACGTGCATGAAAGCAAAAAAGTGGCTGGACGAACAGGGCATGGAGTATGAACTCCGTGATATCAAGGCGAACAACCCCACAGCGGAGGAACTGAAATTATGGTGGGAGAAGAGCGAACTTCCGCTCAAGCGGTTTTTCAATACAAGCGGCAACCTGTATAAAGAGATGAAGTTAAAAGACAGGCTCCCGGATATGAGCGAAGAAGAGCAGATCGCACTTCTTGCGACAGACGGGATGCTTGTGAAAAGGCCGATATTAGTGGCAGACAGTGATGTTCTGGTCGGATTCAGGGAGAAGGAATGGGAAGAAAAGCTATGATCTAAAAGGGATGTTACAGAGGAGGAGAGGGAAATTGGAGCGAGAACTATACGGGAACTATGAGGGCGGGTTTCAGCCTTCATATGATGATATGATACGGCAGCGGCAACGGCAGAGAAGGAGGGCGCGGGAGCGCGAGAGGCGTCGAAGAAAGCTTATTATGCAAAGACGTCTCATCATTGGCGGCGGCATCATATTACTGCTTATTGTGATAAAAATCATTTCTTCTCTGATTTCAAG
>DWYT01000150.1 GCA_019118545.1 Candidatus Mediterraneibacter merdavium
GACACCTGTATGGTGGATATCGCAAAGTTCTTCCTTGAATTTACAGTGGATGAATCCTGCGGAAAATGTACGCCATGCCGTATCGGAACCCGGCGTATGCTGGAGATCCTTGAGAAGATCACAAAGGGGCAGGCAACGATGGAGGATCTGGATAAGCTTGAAGAGCTTTGCAGCCATCTGCAGTCGAACTCTCTGTGCGCGCTCGGACAGACAGCGCCCAATCCGGTTATTTCCACACTGAGATATTTCAGAGATGAGTATATCGCCCACATTGTTGATAAAAAATGTCCGGCTGGAGTCTGTAAGGATCTGCTCCAGTATAAGATCGATCCGGATAAATGCAAGGGATGTACTCTCTGTGCAAGGACCTGTCCGGCGGACGCGATCATCGGAAAGGTAAAAGAAGTACATATGATCAACCCCGAGAAGTGCTTAAAGTGCGGCGCCTGCATGGAAAAATGCCGGTTCGGCGCGATCTACAAAGAATAAGGGAGGGCAGTGAAGATGGAAAATGTAAATTTAAAGATCAATGGCTTGAATGTAACTGCGCCCGCAGGTTCTACAATCCTCGAGGCGGCGCAGGCGGCAGGAATCCGTATCCCGACACTGTGCTACTTAAAAGAGATCAACGAGATCGGTGCATGCCGCATGTGCGTGGTGGAAGTAAAAGGCGCGAGAAATCTCGTGGCTGCCTGCGTGCACCCTGTTTCAGAGGGGATGGAAGTGCTGACCAACACACAGAAGCTGCTTGACTCCAGGAGAAGGACGCTGGAACTGCTCCTGTCTGTCCATGACAAGAAATGTCTTTCCTGCGTGCGCAGCGGACACTGCGAGCTCCAGGAGCTCTGCCAGGAGCTGGGCGTGACGGATGAGAATTATTTCGAGGGCGAGATGCCCCATTATGAGCTGGACGAAAGTGCAGTCCATATGGTCCGCGACAACAATAAATGTATTCTCTGCCGCCGCTGTTCCGCGGTCTGCGAGAAGGTGCAGAGCGTGGGAGTCATCGGACCGAACAACAGAGGATTTGCTACTTTTATCGGCTCCGCATTCGAGATGGGGCTTGGAGATACAAGCTGCGTGGGCTGCGGACAGTGTATTGCGGCATGTCCCACGGGCGCTCTCTATGAGAAGAGCAATATTGACGACGTGCTTGCCGCCATCGCAGACGAGACGAAGCATGTGGTCGTGCAGACAGCTCCGGCTGTAAGGGCAGCTCTTGGCGAGGAATTCGGATATCCGATGGGGACAGATGTGGAAGGCAAGATGGCGGCAGCCCTCAGACGGATCGGATTTGACAAAGTATTTGACACAGATTTCAGCGCGGACCTGACGATCATGGAGGAGGCGCACGAGTTCCTTGACCGTGTGAAGAACGGCGGCGTGCTTCCGATGATGACGTCCTGTTCGCCGGGGTGGATCAAATACTGTGAGCACTACTATCCGGATCAGCTCGCACATCTGTCAAGCTGTAAATCTCCCCAGCAGATGTTCGGGGCAATCACGAAAACTTATTATGCGGAGAAAATGGGAATCGCGCCGGAAGATATCGTGTGCGTCAGCGTGATGCCGTGCACGGCGAAGAAGTTTGAGCTTCAGAGAGAAGACCAGTACGCAGCCGGAGTGCCGGATGTGGATATCTCCATCACGACGAGAGAGCTGGCAAGGCTCATCCGCAAGGTGGGCATCAACTTCCGCAGCCTTCCGGATGAGGGATTCGACGATCCGTTAGGCGAGTCCACAGGCGCGGGCGTGATATTCGGAGCGACCGGCGGTGTTATGGAAGCTGCCCTCCGTACCGCAGTGGAAGAACTGACAGGAGAGACCCTTGAAAAACTGGATTTCATGGAAGTTCGCGGCACAGAGGGTATCAAAGAAGCAACCTACAATGTTGCAGGCATGGATGTGAAGGTAGCTGTGGCTTCCGGTCTTTCCAATGCTAAGGCAATTATGGATAAAGTACGTGCGGGAGAAGCTGATTATCACTTCATCGAGATCATGTGCTGTCCGGGCGGATGTGTCAATGGCGGCGGTCAGCCTCAGGTACACGCGGATGTGCGCAACTTTGAGGATGTGAAAGCGATCCGCGCGAAAGCGCTGTATGACAACGACGCGGCGAAGAAGATCAGAAAATCCCACGAGAATCCGTCTATCAAGAAAGTGTACAGCGAGTATCTCGGAGCGCCGGGAAGCGAGAAAGCGCACCATATCCTGCATACAACATATGTAAAACGTACAGTGAATTAAATCTGGATTTGCCGGGGAGCCCGGGATTGAGTAAATCGGACGAAAACACCGAAGCAATATATCGAAGACGTATTCAGAGCGTGTGTGCGGGTGGCTTCGGCTCCGCTCCATGAGGCAAGTAAAACTATAAAATCCGGCACTATGCTAAGAGCAGAAATTGGCAGGGGGCAACTGATATGTAATGACTTTTGTCAAGTAAAATTTCCGGAAAGTCACAACATACTATGAAATTTTTCTAAAGCCATCAGGGAAGGGCCCTGATATCCCGCACCGGCATTGGCCACTCTGATATACGCGGATTGGTTACCGAAAGGTCAATGGTCCACCGGGAGCCCTGCCAGTCTCGCCGCGTGGATCACTAAATGTGCCACAAGAGTTGCCTCGCAGATGGCTCAGCCTATAAGGGTCAAGACCCTTTCCAGATGGCTTTAGGTGTTTCTGTTTTGTACTCTATTGTTGCTGATTTTATGGCAGTTGGAGACAGCAGGGTCTGTTTTCAACTGCCTTGTCTGTCTTCCACAGCAGAAAAGGGGTTCTGTCAAGGCCTTGCCGCGTTAGCGGTGCCTGCAGCCTTGGCGGGTTCCCTGCCCTGCTGTATTACTCAGTCTGTATGTTCTGTCATCATCCCCCAGATAAAACAGGACAGCTCCCTGGCAATTGCTGTTTTTGCTACATTTGGCTTTTTTCCATTCCCAAGCACCATATGGTAATATTTCCGCCGCATCCGTTCGTTTGCCCGGTCGGCATAGGCGATTACAGCAGGGGGATTCCCTTGCTGCCGTTTCTTCAGGGCCTGGGATTTATACCCGGCAGTGCCCCTGCCATATGACTGGGCTGCTTCAACTAAGAGCCGCCGTACATGGGCATTTCCCGCCTTAGTGATTCCCAGCCGTTTCTCACTGGGACCACTGGAGTCTTCTCCCGGCATCAGCCCGAGATAGGAGGCAAAATTCGCCGGAGAGGGAAACCGTTTAAAATCCCCCACTTCTACAAGTGTTGTCAGTGCGGTCATCGTTTTGATACCCATGAAGCAGCAGAGCTTCTTTACCGGCTCCTGGTACTCTTCTTTTTGTGCGTATTCTTCGATCTGCCGGTCCAGCCGTTCGATCTTATCGGTCAGATAAGTAAATGTACCCATATATTCCTCCATGACTTCTTTATAAACCCCTTCCGCCGGCAGGTTTTTGAGCCATTTGATGTGTGCCTGGGTCCAGGTTTTTTTGGTATCTGTATAGCGGTATCCGTGGCGCAGGCAGAAGGAGAGGATCTGCTGCTTTACTTTCTTTAAGGCGGTCTTATGGTCGGAACGCATCCGGATATATTCTTTTATCTCTTCGTCCTGCTCGGAAGGGATGTGGACTGGCCTGTAAGATCGGTTTGCCAGGCATGTTGCAATATTTCCGGCATCACGTTTATCATTTTTTACTTTCTTTTTTCCTCTTGTTTCAGGTATGGTCGTCGGGGCAAGGATGACGCATTCTATATCGTGGGATTGCAGTTGGTGGTACAGGGTGTATCCCAGGCATCCGGCTTCATAACCGCAGAGAAAGCGGCACTCCTCTCCGAGGATCCGTCTGACAGAATCCAGGTATTTCAGGACCTGTTTATAATCGGCTTGTGTTTTTACTGCTGTGGATGGCTCATCCATATCAAAAGTGTAATATCTGAGAGTAAAACTTTCTTTATGTACATCCATTCCTACGTAAACTGTGTTATAATTCATGTAATGACCTCCTTTTGTATGTGGTAACTCCCGTTGTGTTTCAAATTTATTATAACAGGTAAATCCACGATTTTACAAAAGTGAGGTCATTACATATTGTCTCGCCTTCGTCTCAGACAATCCCCCTGC
>DWYT01000151.1 GCA_019118545.1 Candidatus Mediterraneibacter merdavium
GAAAATATATGAAGGAGAGATCGTCGCTCTGATTGGAAAAAATGGAGCCGGGAAAACAACATTATTGAATGCGATCTGTGATTACATCAGACCCACTTCCGGCAGCATTTATTTCAAGGGGAAAAATTTGCAGGAGGAAAAGGAGCTTTTAAAAAAAGTAGGTATTTTGATTGAACCCAGTTTTTTTGATTATCTGACTGCAGAAGAGAATCTACAGTATCTCGCCGTACTTGCAGGAAGAGATAAGCATGATAAAAGAATTTCTGATTTGTTAAAAAAAACAGAGTTATATAAAAGCAGACGAAAAAAAGTCAGGGAATTTTCATTCGGGATGAAACAGCGGCTGGGACTGTGTCAAAGTCTGTTGGCGGAAGTGGATATGCTTGTTTTTGATGAACCCTTTGTAGGGCTGGATCCCATAGGAAAAGAACTTTTTAAACAAGTGATTATTGAGATGGCTCACGATAAAAGGGTGCCTGTGCTTTTTTCAAGCCATGATCTGGACGATGTAGATGAGATATGCGACCGGGTTGTTATGATCCAGAACGGAGTAAAGGTATTAGACCAGAAGATATCCAAGACAAAGACGTTTATATTGCGGGTTGACCATCAAGTAAGCGAGTTGCTGAAACGCAAACTGGAAGAAACAAGCCCATCTATTACCTGCAATAATGAGGCCGTTTTTTTCAAGAATGAAGAACATATTATAGATATACAAAAGAAGTTATTAGAGGAAGGGTACTATATCGTAGGATTATCTATAGAAAATAATAATTTGAAAAAGCTGTTTTTGGGGGAGACGAAGGTATGAAAGGGAATATGGGACTGATCGTTCGGACAGAATTATATAAGATATGCAAGAGGAAAGATACATGGTTATTCTTTGCGGTTCTTCTTGTGCCAGCCCTCTATGCAATCGGTCTTTCAGTCGGATCGGATATCATAACGTATAGTGGAGATGGAAACATCACAGCTATGAACTTTGCTGTGACAATGTTTCAGATGTCGCAGTCAATGTTTATTTTTGGAGCTATTTTAGCAATCATTGCCGCCCGTACTTTAGGGACGGAAATAGAAGATAAAAGCCTTTTGCTTTATCTGAATAGGGTGGGGGATCGCAGACGGATTTACAGAGGGAAGCTATACGCTTTGACAGTGTATAATCTTGTTGCAGACATCCTTCTTATGGGCAGCAGTTTTCTCTTTTACTATTTCGTTTTAATCCGAAGGAAAGACATTGCGGCGGGTATATTGTGGGATGCGAATGGTGTATTGGAATTTGTGCAGATTTGCGCGGTGTGTCTGTTCTGGATAATGACAATATTAATAATGGTTATGTTATCGACGAAATTTAAACCTGTGGTATGCCTTGGGATTTATATGATAGGGTATGTGATTATGAATCTGCTCTCTTATGCCAGAGTGATTGGATATGTCTCGCCGCTGTTTTATCTGGGTAAGTTTACAAATGCGGATACGCTGGTTATTAAAGAGATTATCATATATATACTGTATTTCGTGATCATTTCCTTGGGGATTAATTATCTTGGGAAAAGAAGAATGGAAAAGAAGGATTTGTGAAAAATGGTTCATCAACAAGCGTCTGAAATAGGTCAGGCGCTTAGCTTTTTTGGAAATATAACGAGTACATGAATATGAAATATAAGCACCATAAATAATTTTTAATCAAAAGAATTAATAAATGTTTTGAATACTCCGACAATTTAGTATATAATAGCATTAGCCTGTATGCAAAAAACGTTGCAGTAGAAGTCGTATGAAAAGAGGGGCAATGGAAAAACTAAGAAAATAAAACAGGATAAATTCAGGCGGAAAGGTGGTGTACAAAGGATGGTAGAAGAGACGATCCGATCGATCCGGGAGACCGAGAAGAAGGCGGATGAGATTGTAAGATCGGCGGAAGAAAAAAGCAGAGAAACTGCGGAGGCCGCGAAAGAGCAGGCTTTACGAACTGCGGACCAGATCATTAAGGATGCCCGCGGGCAGGCGGCGGAAGTGTCTGTCCATGCGAAGCAGGCAGGAGACCGGGCGGAGGCGAACGCGCTTGCCGAGACGGAAAAAGAGGTAGAGGCCCTCAAGGATTCCGCGCTCGGGCGGGAGAAAGAGGCAGTGGAGCTGGTCATTTCGCTGCTTGCATAACCCGTCTGAAACGGCTTATGTCGTAAGCGCGGGAAACAGTATAAAGCATACAGCAGAGCGATAAAGATAGGAGGGATAAGTAAATGGCGGTACTTAAGATGCAGAGAATCAGCATCTGCGCCTTAAAGAAAGACCGAAAAGCGATCCTTGAAAAACTGCAGAGTCTTGGAGTACTTGAAGTAAACCATGTCATCGATGAGGATGAGGACTTTAAAAAGATGGACACCGCAGGGCAGCGGATGGGTTTTGAGAAGGCGGCGGCGTCTGCGGATCAGGCGTTGGAAATTCTTGAGAAATACGCCCCAGAGACTAAGTCCATGTTCGCGTCCCTTGAGGGAAAGAAACTGATCGACCCGGCAGAGGAACAGCAGGTCCGGGAAGAACGGCGGGAACTGCTGAAAACGGCAAAGGCCATCTATGAGCTTGACCGTGAGCATGCAGAACAGCTTGCCAATATCACGAAGCTGACAAACAGTATAGAAAGTCTGAAGCCATGGCTTGCGCTGGACGTGCCTCTCCGTCCTGCGGATACGAAGCGGGCAGGTATGTTTTTAGGTACGATGCCCGGCGGCACCACGGTGGAGGCCGTATATGGGATATTGGCGGAGAAAGCTCCTGAGGCCGAAGCAGACGTACATCTCATCTTTTCGGAGCAGAGCATGGTTTATCTGGCCGTGCTGTGTCTGAAAGAAGACATCCCTGCGGTAGAAGAAGCCTTAAGAAGCGCAGGCTTTGCAAGGCCGTCCCAGACATGGGAGGATGTGCCGGCAGTCCAGAAGGAGAAGCTGGAGCAACAGATCGCAGCCTGCCGGGAGAAAATTGCCGGGATCGAGAAGGAGATCAAGAGTCTTTCGGAACAGAGAGGGAAATTAAAGATCATGGCGGACTATTACCGCGTCCGCGCCGACAAATACACAGTGCTTGGCAGTCTTCCGCAGTCAGAGCGCACATTTGTCATCAGCGGATACATTCCACAGTGCGAGGCGCAGCATGTGGCGGACTACCTGACAGGCAGGTATGACTGCATGGCAGATGTGGAAGAATTAAAGGAAGATGAAGAAGCCCCGGTTATCTTAAAGAACAATCCGTTCTCCCAAAACATGGAGGGGATCGTAGATTCTTACGGACTTCCGCACAAGGGGGAGCTGGATCCGACGACAATCATGTCGTTTTTCTATGTATTTTTCTTCGGAATGATGCTCTCGGACGCGGCATACGGCGCAATCGTCGCCCTTGCCTGCGGAGTGCTCGTATTGAAGTTTCCGAGGATGTCGGACGGCATGAAGAAGTCACTGAAATTATTCTTCTACTGCGGACTTTCCACATTAGTGTGGGGTATCCTGTTCGGAGGGTATTTCGGTAATATCGTGGATGTTGTGTCAGAGAAGTTCTTCGGGACGGCAATGACGGTTCCGGCGTTGTGGTTCATCCCGCTCAACGATCCAATGAAGCTTCTGGTGTACTCACTCCTCTTCGGCGTGATCCATCTCTTTGTGGGTCTGGGAATCAAAGGCTACATGTGCTTAAGGGACGGCAAGGTCATGGATTTCTTCTGTGACGTGGTGCTCTGGTTCCTGCTCCTTGTGGGACTGATCCTGATGCTCTTGCCAAGCGATATTTTCGCGTCTATTGCGCAGACGAACATCGTGTTCCCGGGATGGCTGAACACAACGGCAAAGGCGTTGGCGGTCATCGGGGCAGTCGGGATTGTGCTTATGTCAGGCAGGGATAACAAGAATCCGGCGCTGAGAGTGGCGCTGGGCGCGTATGACCTGTACAATATCACCGGATGGCTGAGCGACGTGCTTTCCTACTCGCGTCTGCTGGCGCTGGGACTTGCGACGGGCGTTATCGCATCCGTTATCAATCAGATGGGAAGTATGCTCCCGAACAATGTAGTCGGAGTCATTTTCTTCATCGTGATCTTCATCGTCGGCCATGCGCTGAATCTGGCAATCAATCTGCTGGGCGCGTATGTGCACACGAACCGTCTACAGTTTGTAGAGTTTTTCGGAAAGTTTTACGAAGGCGGCGGACGCCCGTTCGCTCCTTTTAAAGAAAATACAAAATATACAGATGTTAAGGAGGAAACTTTATCATGAGTATTGCAGGTGAATTAGGAATCGTTTATGCGTTGTTGGGAGCGGCTGTGGCAGTGCTGTTCGCGGGAGCAGGCTCCGCGCTCGGCGTAGGTATCGCCGGACAGGCGGCGGCAGGAGTTGTAACAGAGGATCCGAGCAAGTTCGCGAAGGTGCTTATCATCCAGCTCCTTCCGGGTACACAGGGTCTGTACGGACTGCTCGTAGGCTTCATCACATTGTCCAAGATCGGTATCTTAGGCGGCGGAGTAGTGGACATGTCTGTTTCAACAGGACTTATGATCCTTGCGGCTTGTCTGCCGATCGGTATCGTGGGACTTCTCTCAGGTATCGCACAGGGCAAGACGGCGGCTTCTGCTATCGGCATCGTTGCAAAGAAACCGGATCAGTTCGGTAAAGCCATGCTGTTCCCGGCCATGGTTGAGACATACGCCATCCTTGCGCTCCTTATCTCTTTCCTTGCAGTAAACGGGATTCAGGTATAAGGAGAACAAGACATGAGTGGACTGGATAAAATGAAATCCCGGATTCTCGAGGAGGCGGACCACTCTGCGAAGGAGATTATGGACAAGGCGAACGCGGAGGCCGAGGCTGTCATAAAGGCGGCGGAGGAAGAAGCAAAAGCCGAGGCCGGGAGAATCTCTTCAAAGGCGGAACGCGACGCAGCCGACTACGCGAAGCGCGTGGCGTCCTCGGTGGACATGCGCAGGAAGCAGGCGTATCTTGCCGCGAAGCAGGAAGTGATCTCGCATGTGCTTGAAAGTGCGTACAGCACGGTCATGAATCTGGAAGTAAAAGAGTATTTTGATATGCTCGAGAAGCTGCTTGAGAGATATGTACTTCCCGAAGAGGGAGAGATCTGTTTCTCAGCTAAGGATCTCGGGCGTATGCCGGAAGGATTTTCCGGGAAGATTAAGACGATCGCCGCGAATAAAGGCGGAAGCCTGACGCTCAGTGACGAAGCGAGAGACATCGACGGAGGCTTTCTCCTCGTGTACGGCGGCATCGAAGAGAACTGTACGATAAAGGCAGTGTTCGACGCAAAGCGGGAGGAGCTGTCAGATCAGGTGAACAGGCTTCTGTTCGGATAAACGCAGCCGTAAGGAGGGTTTGACTTGGGTAATACAAAATATACGTATGCGGTTGCGCGTATCCGTGCGCTGGAAGTATCCCTGTTTTCCGACGCTGTCATTGAGCAGCTCTTAGCGTGTAAGACGGCGGAGCAGGCGCTCCAGCTCGTGATGGAAAAGGGTTGGGGCGATGTGTCCGTAAGCGGGGGCATGGACGCTGTCTTAAAGCGCGAGGAAGAAAAGACATGGGAAGTGATCCGCGACGTTGCACCGGACATGAGCGTGTTCGACGTCCTTTCGTATCCGAAGCTGTACCATAACTTAAAGGCAGCGATCAAGGAGGTGTGCACGGAGACGCAGAATCCGGGCATTTTCTACGACGACTGCCAGATCCCGGGCAGGGAAATGCTCCAGATTATTGAGAGCAGAGAGTTCTCAAGACTTCCGGGGAACATGAGCCGGGTGGCGGAGGAAGCGTTTGAGACGCTCCTGCACACAAGGGACGGACAGCTCTGCGATATTATGGTTGACAAGGCGGCGCTGGAAGCCATTTATGAGGCGGGCAGACGCTCGGGCGAGCCGATCATAGAGGATTACGCGGACACCACGGTAGCCATCGCGGACATCAAGATTGCGGTTCGTTCCCAGAAGACAGGGAAGAGCGCGGACTTTATGAGGAGCGCTATGGCAGAGTGTACAGGCGTGAACGTAGAGCAGCTCATCCGGGCGGCTCTTGCGGGAGCGGACGAGATCGCACAATATCTGGAAGGTACTTCCTACGCGGGAGGAGCGGAGGCACTGCGAGAATCGCCGTCCGCGTTCGAGCGCTGGTGCGACAACCGTATGATAGAGACATTGAAACCACAGAAATATGAGACATTTTCCGTAGGTCCCCTGCTTGGGTATCTGATTGCGCGGGAAAATGAGATCAAGACAGTTCGGATCATCCTCACCGGGAAGCAGAACGGTTTCCCAGACGACGCGATCCGGGAAAGGATAAGGGAGATGTATGTATAAGATTGCAGTGATCGGCGACTATGACAGCATCTATGGGTTCGCCACATTGGGCCTTAGCATCTGCCCTGTGAAGACCCGGGAGGAGACGCGCGACAAGTTAAAGCAGCTCGCGGAAGGTGAGTACGGTATCATCTACATCACCGAGAAAGCGGCTGCAGAGCTTGGCAGCGCGCTTGACGAGTATCGCGAGAGGGCGCTGCCGGCGATCATTCAGATCCCGGGTGTGTCGGGAAATACCGGAGCCGGAGTGGAAGGTGTGAAGAAGACCGTGGAACAGGCGGTCGGGTCAGATATTCTGTTTGGAGGAGTAAACTAATGAGCACAGGAGTTATCAAGAAAGTCGCAGGACCTCTCGTTATCGCGGAAGGTATGCGCGATGCAAATATGTTTGACGTGGTCCGTGTGTCTAAGCAGCGTCTCATCGGTGAGATCATCGAGATGCACGGCGATGAAGCGTCCATTCAGGTCTATGAGGAGACTTCGGGTTTAGGGCCGGGCGAGCCGGTAGAGTCCATGGAAGTGCCCATGTCCGTTGAGCTGGGACCGGGACTGATCACCAGCATTTACGACGGAATCCAGAGACCGCTGGACGACATTATGAAAGTATCAGGCAACAACTTGAAGCGCGGCGTGGAAGTGCCGTCTTTGAAACGTGACCTGAAGTGGGAGTTCGTTCCTACGGCGAAAGTAGGAGACGAGGTAGAGGCAGGGGATGTGATCGGTACCGTACAGGAGACGGTGCTCGTACAGCAGAAGATCATGGTGCCCTACGGAGTCAAAGGAACGATTAAAGAGATCAAAGCAGGAGAATTTACAGTAGAGGAAGTCGTGGCAGTCGTTGAGACAGAAAAAGGCGACCGCGAACTTACTCTTATGCAGAAGTGGCCTGTGCGACGCGGACGCCCGTACCAGAAGAAGCTGCCGCCGGAGATGCCGCTTGTCACAGGACAGCGCGTGGTGGACACCTTCTTCCCTATTGCAAAAGGCGGTGTGGCGGCAGTGCCGGGGCCCTTCGGAAGCGGGAAAACGGTCATTCAGCACCAGCTTGCAAAATGGGCGGAGGCGGACATTGTCGTCTACATCGGATGCGGCGAGCGCGGGAACGAGATGACGGACGTGTTAAATGAGTTCCCGGAACTGAAAGACCCGAAAACAGGACAGCCTCTGATGCAGAGAACCGTCCTTATCGCAAACACATCGGATATGCCCGTGGCTGCCCGCGAGGCATCGATTTACACAGGTATCACGATTGCGGAGTATTTCCGCGACATGGGATACTCCGTAGCGCTGATGGCAGACTCCACATCCCGCTGGGCCGAGGCTCTGCGCGAGATGTCGGGACGTCTGGAGGAGATGCCCGGCGAGGAAGGTTACCCGGCATATCTGGGAAGCCGTCTGGCGCAGTTCTACGAGCGCGCGGGCCGCGTGACATCCCTCGGCAAAGAAGGCCGCGAGGGTGCGCTCTCCGTAATCGGAGCCGTGTCTCCGCCGGGTGGAGACACATCTGAGCCGGTGTCTCAGGCCACACTCCGTATTGTGAAGGTATTCTGGGGACTGGATTCCGCACTGGCGTACAAGAGACATTTCCCGGCGATCAACTGGCTGAACAGCTACTCCCTGTATCTGGATGATATGGAGAAATGGTTCAACAGTCAGGTGGCGGACGACTGGATGAGCGGACGTCAGAAGATGATGACCCTCTTACAGGAAGAGGCTGAGCTGGAAGAGATCGTGAAGATGGTCGGTATGGACGCGCTTTCACCGGGCGACCGCCTGAAAATGGAAGCAGCGCGCTCCATCCGCGAGGACTTCCTGCACCAGAACTCGTTCCATGAGATTGACACTTATACATCACTGAAAAAGCAGCATATGATGATGCTCCTTGTAAACGCGTTCTATGACCGCGCGACAGAGGCGCTCTCTCAGGGAGCTTCCCTGCAGAAGCTGATCTCCATGCCGGTGAGGGAGCAGATCGGACGTTTCAAATACGTTCACGAGGACGCATTGGATGAAGAGTATAAGAAAGTAGACGAAGAACTGAGCGTTCAGATTGCCAACGCATTTGTAAAGGAGGAACGGTAAATGCCTAAAGAGTACAGAACCATACAGGAAGTCGCCGGACCGCTGATGCTTGTGCGCGGCGTAGAAGGCGTGACATACGACGAGCTGGGAGAGATCGAGCTGGCGGACGGCGAAACAAGGCGCTGTAAGGTGCTTGAGGTAAACGGAAACGACGTGCTCGTACAGCTCTTTGAGAGCTCCACGGGAATTAACTTATCCAACAGTAAGGTGCGTTTCCTTGGACGGAGCATGGAGCTGGGCGTATCCGAGGATATGCTGGGACGAGTGTTCGACGGACTGGGACGCCCCATCGACGACGGCCCGGAGATTCTTCCGGACGCGAGGATGGACATCAACGGCCTGCCCATGAACCCGGCGGCGAGAAGCTACCCGGAGGAGTTTATCCAGACAGGAGTGTCTGCGATCGACGGACTGAACACACTTGTCCGCGGACAGAAGCTTCCGATCTTCTCTGCGTCAGGACTTCCCCACGCACAGCTTGCCGCGCAGATCGCGAGACAGGCGAAGGTGCTTGGCACAGATGAAAACTTCGCCGTGGTATTCGCGGCAATGGGTATCACCTTCGAGGAATCCAACTTCTTCATCGAGAGTTTCCGCCAGACAGGAGCCCTTGACCGTACCGTGCTCTTCATTAATCTGGCAAACGACCCGGCCATCGAGCGTATTGCAACGCCGAAGATGGCGCTGACTGCGGCAGAGTACCTTGCGTTTGAAAAAGAGATGCACGTGCTCGTCATCCTGACCGACATCACCAACTATGCGGACGCGCTCCGCGAGGTGTCCGCGGCCCGCAAGGAGGTGCCGGGACGCCGTGGATATCCGGGATATATGTACACAGACCTTGCAACAATTTACGAGAGAGCGGGAAGGCAGAACGGCAAGAAGGGAAGTATCACCATGATCCCGATCCTGACCATGCCGGAGGATGATAAGACCCACCCGATCCCTGACCTGACCGGTTACATCACAGAGGGACAGATCATCTTAAGCCGTGAGCTTTACAGAAAGGGTGTCACACCGCCCATCGACGTACTGCCGTCCCTGTCCCGTCTGAAGGATAAAGGTATCGGCGAGGGCAAGACACGCGCGGATCACTCCAATACCATGAACCAGCTCTTCGCCGCGTATGCGCGAGGCAAAGATGCCAAGGAGCTCATGGTCATCCTCGGAGAAGCGGCGCTGACCGAGATCGACCTTATGTACGCGAAGTTCGCGGATGCCTTTGAGCAGGAATATGTATCACAGGGATACAACGCGGACAGAGGCATCGAGGAGACGCTGGACATCGGCTGGAAGCTGCTGCGGATGCTGCCGAGGACAGAGCTGAAACGTATCGACGATAAATATCTCGACCAATACTATGACGCATAACAGTCCGGTCAAGCGCATGGAGCAGAGAGACGGCTCATAAGCTGGCTTATGGAAGCCGTATCGCGGCTCCGTGCATTTGACGGGCGTCCGCAGCGAGATGAAGCGAAGCGGAATCGAGCTGTGTGACCGGACTGTGTAAAAAGTTCCGCGGTGCACATGTGACGGAAGATGCCGCGCAACGAATGGAAGTGTATGGAAGAATATTTAAGGAGGTGGCGTTTTGGCGGCGAAACAGGTGAATCCTACCCGTATGGAGCTGACCCGTCTGAAAAAGAAACGGATCACCGCGATCCGCGGTCACAAGCTCTTAAAGGATAAACGTGATGAGCTCATGCGTCAGTATCTTGATCTTGTCCGTGAGAATATGGAAGTGCGCAAGACAGTGGAGGCGGGTATCAAATCCGCGAACCGCAACTTTGTCATTGCCAAGGCGGGAATGTCAGAGGCCGCTCTTAATACGGCTCTGATGGCGCCGAAGCAGGAAGTGAATTTAGAGGCCGGGGAGAAAAATGTCATGAGTGTTGACATTCCGACCTTTGAGTATAAAACAAGGACTGCTGATGAGAATGACATCTATTCTTACGGCTTTGCCTTCACATCCAGCGATCTGGACGGGGCGGTAAAGTCACTGGCAGACGTACTGCCTGATATGATCAGGCTGGCAGAGTGTGAGAAAGCATGCCAGCTCATGGCGGCAGAGATCGAGAAGACGAGAAGGCGCGTCAACGCGCTGGAGCATGTGATCATCCCCGAGACGGAGGAAAGCATCAAGTATATTACGATGAAGCTGGATGAGAACGAGAGGAGTACCCAGATCCGACTGATGAAGGTGAAGGATATGATGCTCGAGGAAGCTCATCATTACAGTGAGAAATAAGAAGCATAGGAGAATCCCCCTGCAATCCCGGACAACAGGACGGCAGGGGGATTTTTCTCGGATATGAGCAGATAAGCAGCCGTTTAATTCAGGGCCATTTCTTTGTAATAGCGGACGGAAGCGGAGTATCTTTATAGAAGTGCGGTCAGCGGCGGGGAGGCGCGTTTCTGTTCCGGGCCGGAATCCGGGAGTGGTCTAAAGGGCTGCGGGGCTGTTTAAGAGCGAAGCGGCACAATGGGGAACTCATTTCATTCAGACAACCCCATTGTGCCGCTTAACAACAACCCCTTATCCCTAAGCCGCTCCAACGGATTCCTCTAAGTCACAGAAGCCGCGTCTCTCGCCGCTGACCGCTTCTTCCAATTCATCGTCCGCTTTCTGCGCATTGTAAAGCAAAAATGCCCCGAATCAAATGGGCACAAGCACAGAGCGGCGCGGCTTGCGGGCTACTCTCTGCCGATAGCCTTCCTGCCGCGCCGTGCAGCGTTCTGGCTGTTTACTCGGGAACTTAATATTTGGGAGCTTAAGAAAACGAAATGCTTGAGAAACCTTTTGGAGTGGGTGAAGGAGCTGTCCGGGTGACTTCGGAAGAAGAGTAGTAAAACTTAAGGCTCCGGGTATGTCCCTTAGGGATGACGATGGAATTGTCTGAGCGAAGTGAGTTGTCCATCGGCAGCCCTGCTTTTCGGACGTAGCCGGAACCTGTTAGTTTTTCTATCTTCTGCAACGGAATCCCGGCAGCCCTTCATCCGCTCCGAATACGTTTTTGGCAATTGGTTTTTTGGGTTCTTCAAGAAGTTCCCGAGTTAAATGGCTGAACTATTTATGGGAAATTTTGTGATTTTTGTATAAATCGCTTCACCTTTCTGGATGTTTATAGTACAATTTGTATTAGGCTATTGACGTTGGAGGCTGATTATCATCATACAGCGGACAGCGGCAAAATATTTTTAGAATAGGGGAAGAATTATGGCAAAAGAAATGATTGCAATGCTTCTTGCCGGAGGACAAGGCTCACGGCTCTATGCCCTGACGCAGAATCTGGCAAAACCGGCAGTTCCCTTTGGCGGGAAATATCGTATCATCGATTTTCCGCTTTCGAACTGTGTGAACTCAGGCATCGATACGGTCGGTATCCTGACCCAGTATCAGCCGCTCGTGCTCAACGAGTACATAGGAAACGGACAGCCGTGGGATCTTGACCGGCTTCAGGGCGGCGTACATGTGCTTCCGCCGTACCAGCAGGCATCCGGCTCGGACTGGTATAAGGGTACGGCCAATGCGATTTACCAGAACATTTCGTTCATTGACCGCTACGATCCGGAGTATGTCATCATTCTGTCAGGCGACCAGATCTGCAAGCAGGACTATAGCGATTTCTTGAAATTCCACAAGGAAAAGGAAGCAGAGTTCAGCGTGGCTGTTATGGAAGTGCCGTGGGAGGAGGCGTCACGTTTCGGACTCATGGTGACGGATGAAAATGACAAGATCACGGAGTTTCAAGAGAAGCCGAAGGAGCCGAAGTCTAATCTGGCATCCATGGGTATCTACATTTTTAACTGGAACATCCTGAAAAAATATCTGATTGAGGATGAGGCGGATCCGAATTCTGAAAATGACTTTGGAAACAATATCATCCCCAACCTTCTAAGAGATGAGAGGCGGATGTACGCGTATCATTTCAGCGGATATTGGAAGGATGTAGGAACGATTCCCTCGCTCTGGGAGGCAAACATGGAAGTGCTCGATCCGGAGCACAGCGGCATTGATCTCTTTGAGGAAGACTGGAAGATCTACAGCCGAAACAGCGGTATGACAGGACACAAGATTGGCGCGGGCGCGCTTGTGGAGAATGCTATGATAACTGACGGATGCAGGATCAACGGAAATGTGAAGCATTCCATCCTGTTCGCGGGCGTTAAGGTAGAACCCGGCGCGGAGGTCGAAGACGCTGTTGTTATGGGCGGAACGACCATCAAGGCGGGCGCAGTGGTGAAGCACTGTATTGTTGCCGAAAATGTGGTGATCGGTGAAAACGCGGTCGTAGGCGCAATGCCGGACGGCGAGGAAAACGGCGTGGCAACGGTAGGTAGCGGCGTTACGATCGGAAATGGAGCGAAGATTGGGCCAAACGCAATGGTCAGCAATAATGTAAAGGACGGTGAAGAGCAATGGTAAAATCAAATGTAGACGCATTGGGAATTATTTTCCCGAACAGTTATGATGATCTTGTGCCGGAACTGGTGACGGACCGTCTGATGGCTTCCATTCCCTTCGCGAGTCGTTACCGCATGATTGATTTTGTTTTGTCCGGGATGGTGGGCAGCGGGATTGACAACATTTCCGTGATCGTGCGCAAAAACTACCATTCTCTGATGGATCATCTCGGTTCGGGACGCGCATGGGATCTTGTCAGGAAAAACGGAGGCCTTAACATTGTACCGCCATTTGCGGAAAAGACAGTGAAGATCTATAATGGCCGCGTGGAGGCTCTGGCGAGTATTCTGGATTTCCTGAAATCACAAAAAGAGAAATACGTGGTAATGGCAGATGCCAATATTGCCGTGAATTTTGACTTTTCTGCATTTCTGGAAGCGCATATCAAAAGCGGAGCGGATATTACCGTGGCGTATACGGAGGAGGAGCTTCCGCAGAGCTTTGCAGAGGCAGGCATAGACACAAAGAGTCTCTATTATACTTTTGATCTTGAGAATACACGTGTGAATAACATTAAGATCAATTCCAAGGCGGCAGGAGTGCAGAATTTCTCTATGAACATCTACGCGATTGCCAGAGAGACACTGATTGATCAGATCAGTCAGGCGTTTATTAGAGGATATGTATTCTATGAGAGAGACATTCTTTCACCGCATCTCGTGACATTGAATATGCAGGGGTACAAGTTCGACGGATATTGTGCGCGCATCACCGATATGCGCAGCTATTTCGAGGAGAACATGAAGCTTCTTAAGGACGAGAATGTGGATGCGCTTTTCACGGGTTCTAAGATTTACACGAAGATCAGAGATGATAACCCGACACGGTACATGACAGGCTCTAAAGTTGATAACGTGATGGCTGCCGACGGCTGTATTATTGAAGGCGAAGTGGAAAACAGCGTACTGTTCCGCGGCGTGAAGATCGAAAAGGGAGCAAAAGTAAAGAATTGCGTACTCATGCAGGATACAGTCGTTAAAGCAGGAGCAAGCATCGAGTATGTGATCACGGACAAGGATGTAGTGATTTCAGAAAACCGTGAGCTTAAAGGAACAGATACATTCCAAGTGTTTGTAGAAAAAGCAAAGACTGTGTAAGGTGGGCGCTGATATAAAATATAGAAGGCGGCTATTCGGTCATTAATTCACTAATGTTCCCTAAGTCAAACAGACCCAAACAGGCCTGATCGCTAAGACATATTCCGAGAGTGGACAGGCGCGGTGAGATTCCGCTACAGGGAATAAATAAAACTAGAGGTTCTGAATTTACCCCAAAAGCAGGACTTTCGGTGGACAACTCACATCCGCTCAGACAATTCCACCGAAAGTCCTAACGGACAAATCCAGAACCTTAAGTTTTACTAAGAATCCCCTTTCGAAGTCATCCAACTGCGCCTGTCCCTTCTCGGAAAGGTTTTCACGATATCGGCCCTGTTTTCTAGTTGTCTAATACGGAAGTTAGAGAATAAACGACCGGAGAGCTGCACAGCGCGGCGGGGAAGATATCTGAAAAGATGATTGTTTACTGGAAGAGATCATCTGTATGTGCCTGTTTGCTCTGGTGCAGTTCTGTTTTGTAAAGTGGTAGGAAGCGACCGATGAATTTGAAGAAGCGGTTCCCGGCGGAAGAGGTTGAACAGTGAAATTTCTTCCACCGGGCATTGCGCTTCTAAAATATAATGCGTCGCTTCCGGATATTTTTATTAAAGAAATTTTCCCGGATTAAATGGCTGCCTAATCGCCGCCGGAAATAAAATTTCTATAAACACAGTTGCGGCTTTTGTCCGGCTGTGTTATTCTATACCTACATAAAAGAGGTCGTTCTGGCCATCAGGGATTTATTCATTTGACCGCAGAGGGAGCGGGGATATTTTCGTGCCTATATTCAGGTGAACATCCACAAAAACAGTAAAGTAAAACGAAACAGAATATGTAACAGTTCAGTCCGCGCCATTCGTAAAACCGCACTGTGTGCTTCCCGCGCACTGTATGGCTAAACTGTTACCAGAATATTGCAGGAAAACACGATTACCCTTTACAGGAGTAAATGATATGTTTACAATAAGAGGCAGATGAGAGGTCTTTTCCTGCGTGGAGTCTGTTTCACACAGGAAAGGAGAACTCATATGGAAAAAGTAACTGACAATTTTATTATGCTTCCCACTGTAGATTTTTGTTTTAAAGAGCTGATGCAGAATGATAAGGTGAGAAAGGGCTTTATAGCGGCAGTGCTTGGGAAAGATCCGGAGGAGATTCAGGAGACAACTCTTCTTCCTGCGTCTCTAAAACAGGACTATTCCGATGACAAGCTGGGAATCCTTGATGTGGCAGTGCTCCTTGAGGATGGCGCGCAGTTGGATCTTGAGATGCAGGTGCTGAACTTTGCTTATTGGACAAACCGCATTCTGTTCTACTTGAGCAAGATGTATGCAGGACAGCTCAAAAAAGGCGAGCCTTATGAGAAACTGAAAAAATGTATTCACGTAAGTATCCTTGATTTTATTCATTACGCGGAGGACAAAAGGTGTTACCACAAAATACTGTTCTGTGATATGAAGACAGGAGTTCCTTATACAGATCTGATGGAGCTTCATATTTTAGAACTCAAGAAGCTGCCAAAGAAAGATCAGGCTGAGGACGGGATTATCCGGTGGATGAGGTTCTTTAATGGGAAGAAGAAGGAGGATTTCAGAGAAATGGCAAAGACAGATCCTTATATAGAAGAGGCCTATTCTGAGCTCGAGAAACTAAGTTCGGATGAACGCAAGCGGCTTGAGTACGAAGCACGTGAAAAGGCGGTGCGTGATTATAACAGTCTGATGGGAGGAGAGTTGAGGAGAGGCAGACAACTGGGTATCGAACAAGGTTTAAAGGAAGGAATCGAACAAGGAATAAAGCAAGGAATAAAACAGGGGAGAGAGCAAGGGATAAAACAGGGGATAAAACAAGGGATTGAGCAGGGAATTGAACGGGGAATCGAACAGGGCAGGCGCGCACTGGTCATTCAAATGTTGGAAAATGGCATGAGTCCGGGGGATATTATGAGCGCTGCGGGTGTCTCGGAAGATGAGATAAAAGCTGCGCAGAAGGAGAACAAACATCTATGAAACTCGATAAAGAAAATATGCGGAAAATAAAGGAACTGATCCTTTTTACAATTATCATTCTGATTGCTTTATGGAACTATAATATCCTTTTTGAGTGGATCGGGTTTGCATTCGGTATTATTTTTCCCTTTCTGCTTGGCGGGGGGATTGCCTTCGTATTAAATGTACCGATGAAGTTTCTGGAGAAGAAAATCTTCGGACACCGCCGTCTGAGGGACAAGAAGATTGCTCGGAGGATTGCCCGTCCGGTAAGCCTTGTGCTGACGATTGCCATTGTGATCGGGGTGGTTGTTCTTGTGATGTTTGTGGTCATACCGGAACTGACACAGACGATCCTTTCACTTGGGAAAAATATTCAGACATTTATTCCGGAAGCCCAGAGGGCGCTTGAGGAACTGTTCACCGACAACAGCGAGGTCCGGGCGTGGATTGACAGCTTAAATCTGGATGTGGGAAAACTGATGGACAGCGCGGTGGCATTCTTCCAGAACGGTGCGGGCAATGTGCTCAATTCTACGATGTCTGCCATCGGTTCTATTGTAAGCGGTGTGGCGACGTTTGCGATTGCGTTTGTGTTTGCGTGCTATGTGCTCCTGCAGAAGGAAAAACTCAGTGTGCAGGTACAGAAGGTAATGTATGCGTTTCTTCCGGAGAAGAATGTGGAGTGGTGCCTTGAAGTGTGTTCACTTGCGGCAAAGTCATTTTCCAGCTTTCTGACGGGTCAGTGCGTAGAGGCGCTGATTTTAGGGATGATGTTTTTTATCGCAATGAGTATTTTCAGTATGCCGTATGCCCTTCTTGTCGGCGTACTTATTGCGTTTACTGCGCTTATTCCCATATTCGGGGCATTTATCGGATGTATCGTAGGAGCGTTCCTGATCCTGATGGTAGACCCGGTAAAGGCGCTCATCTTTGTGATCATGTTCCTTGTGCTTCAGCAGATCGAAGGAAATCTGATCTATCCGAAGGTGGTGGGAAGCTCGGTAGGACTCCCGTCCATATGGGTGCTGGCGGCAGTGACCATCGGCGGCAGCCTGATGGGCGTTGTGGGAATGTTGATCTTCATTCCCATCACCTCTGTGGTGTATACGTTGTTCAGGGCGAGCGTGTATAAAAAGCTTAAAAATAAACAGGGAGATAAAATGCAAAAAATCCCTTGACTTTCCCAAATAAACGTAATAAACTGATTTAGTGTGCAGAAAAGGGCATTGTTCTTTTTGTGCGCCCAAATGGATAATGACATAATTATCCGCAGCCCCTTACGGAATAACCCGTGAGGAAACGAATAATTCATAGGAGGTGAAAAAGAATGCCAACATTTAACCAGTTAGTTAGAAAAGGACGTCAGACTTCTGAGAAAAAGTCTACTGCACCTGCACTCCAGAAAGGATACAACTCCCTGAAGAAGCGTGCGACTAACACATCCGCACCGCAGAAGAGAGGTGTCTGCACAGCAGTTAAGACAGCAACTCCGAAGAAGCCTAACTCAGCTCTGAGAAAGATCGCCAGAGTTCGTCTCTCTAATGGTATCGAGGTAACAAGCTACATTCCGGGCGAAGGACATAACCTTCAGGAGCATAGCGTTGTTATGATCCGTGGAGGAAGAGTTAAGGACCTGCCGGGTACAAGATACCACATCATCCGTGGTACGCTTGATACAGCAGGTGTTGCGAAGAGAAGACAGGCTCGCTCCAAATATGGCGCGAAGAGACCGAAAGACGCGAAATAGAAAGCTGAGGCCCAGTCGGTTTTCTTATAGCAGACTAGTAACTAAGTAGTTAAATCGTATCACAAACAGAACTATGATTATCGTAGGTTGCGGATCTCTATATAAGTCCCGCGGCCACGAGCACATGCTATGCGATTCCATAGAGAGACACATGTGAGTACCGATGAATTAATCCCGGCTTGACCGGAAAATATGATTAAGGAGGGAAGGACCGTGCCACGTAAAGGACATACTCAGAAAAGAGATGTATTAGCGGATCCGATATACAACAATAAAGTTGTTACCAAACTTATCAACAACATCATGCTTGAT
>DWYT01000152.1 GCA_019118545.1 Candidatus Mediterraneibacter merdavium
CCCTGCCGCTCCCACACATCATAGGGGACATGATCCCTGCGCACCCGCAGATCCAGCGTCTCTTCCGGAATCCAGAAATACGGGAGCAGCTGGAACTTATCTTCCTCATCCAGGGGCGGGAACACCAGGACAAATGCCGTGATGTCCGTAGTGGAGGAAAGATCCAGGCCGCCGTAGCAGACACGCCCTTCCAGTTCCTCTTCATTGACCGCGAAAGCGCACTGATCCCATTTCTCCATAGGCATCCAGCGCACCGCCTGTTTCACCCACTGGTTCAGCCGCAGCTGCCGGAAGGAGTTTTCCTCGCCCGGATTCTGCTTTGCCGACTCACAGGCCGCCCTTACCTTGTCCATCCCCACCGTGATGTCCAGGGACGGGTTGGCCTTTTTCCAGACCTTCGGATCTGTCCAGTCATCGCTTTCATCCGCCCCATAGATCACCGGGTAAAAAGTCGGGTCAATCTTCCGGCCTTCCAGGATATCCTTTGCCTTCTGGTGCGTTTCATAGCAGATGGAGTTGGTATCCGTTCCCGCTGTGGTGATCAAGAAATACAAAGGCTGCATCCTGGCGTCACCGGAACCCTTTGTCATCACATCAAACAGCTTCCGGTTCGGCTGGGTATGCAGCTCATCAAAGACTACTCCGTGGATATTGAATCCGTGTTTGCTGTAGGCCTCGGCTGACAGCACCTGGTAAAAGGAATTGGTTGGATGGTAGATGATCCGTTTCTGGGATGCCAGGATCTTCACCCGCTTATTTAGAGCCGGACACATCCGCACCATATCCGCTGCCACTTCAAAAACGATGGAGGCCTGCTGCCTGTCAGCGGCACAGCCGTACACTTCCGCGCGTTCTTCCCCGTCTCCGCAGGTCAGCAGCAAGGCTACTGCAGCCGCAAGTTCTGATTTCCCCTGTTTCTTCGGGATCTCAATGTATGCCGTGTTGAACTGCCGGTATCCATTGGGCTTCAGGATTCCGAACAGATCCCGGATGATCTGCTCCTGCCAGTCGATCAGTTCAAAGGGCTTCCCTGCCCAGGTGCCTTTGGTGTGGCAGAGACACTCAATAAAGTTCACGGCAAAATCTGCTGCATCCTTGTCATAGACAGAATCCTTCGCCTTGAACTTTGTCGTCTTATATTTCTTCAGTTTCCGCATCTTCATCCGCATCACCGCCTTTCAGCCACTGCCGGTACACCTGCTCGGAGATTTTCGCCATCATCACCGGCGGAACACTCATGCCGCAGATATACTGGACACTCTGGCCCATAAAATCATAATCCTGCGGGAAGGTCTGGCAGCTGATGATATCCTTATCCGTCATCAGCAGGCCGTCGCACATCCGGTAAAGGCTGCTGCCGGAAACGATTGTCTGCACCGGTTCCTCATCCCTGTTGATCGGAGTGGAAAAACCGTTGTTCTTCACTTTCCGCACCCGCTCGTTGATATCCGCGATACAGCGGTCCGTCGGAATCCGATATTTCAGAAGCTTCGCCTGCATACTGCTCGGATCCATTGGCTTGCCATATGGCTCCCGGACATCTTTGAACGGGATCGGCTTAGAATGGAACTCCATAGACAGCTTCGGATATTTCAGTTCTTTCCGATGGGCGATAAAAAAGACGCGCTCCCTTTTCTGAGGCACGCCCATCCTCGCCGCATTGAGCAAAAAAATCTGCACCGTATATCCGGCGTCATCAAACCCCTTCACGATCTGGTTGACCCAGCCCTTGGCATTTCCGATGATGATCCCCTTTACGTTCTCCGCGATCACAGCCTTTGGCTGCAGTCTCTTCGCTATTGCTATAAAATAAAGGAACAGATCATCCAGCCGCTGCTTTGCCTGCCCTTCCCGGAATACTTTTTCCGTATTCCATCCTTCTTCCCTGGCTCCGGCTGTGGAAAACACGGAGCAGGGCGGCGAACCATCCAACACATCCAGATGGAATAACTCTTCCGGAATCTTTTCATCCGGCAATTTCAGAAAATCCCTGACATCCATAAGAAATGAATGCTTCGGATGATTGTTCTGCTTATAAACCTTCATCATATCGGGATCGATCTCGCAGCTGCCCACGACATCATATCCTGCCAGCTTGTATCCCATCGAGGAACCGCCGCCACAGGAAAAACATGAAAACACAGTATGCCCATGCTTCGGTCTTTTCTCCAGCTCCGACAGGCTCCACTTCCACGGAAACTCAGTTGAACCGGAAACCGCAGTTCGGGCATTCGTATTTGAACTTTTCATCTCCAAACACCTCCGCATCTATTTCCGTGGTACCGATCAGTTCCTTTTCAGAACCGCCGCTTCCATCGCTGTCTACAGGCAGGTCAGCCGCCATGCCAAAAAAGTCGAACCCTTCCAGATCCAGTCCTTCCAGTTCGACTTCCAATTTCATAAGATCCCATACCGCTTTTTCGCCGGTCTTGTTATCCAGAAACCGGTATTTCTTTTTCTGTTCCTCCGTCAGTCCATCGCAGATCAGGCATTCCGCATCATCCATACTCAGAGCAACCAGCGCCTTGTATCTGGTATGACCCGCGATGATCACATGATCCTCATCCACAATGATCGGCGCAATATAACCGCACTGACGGATGCTTTCCGCAACAGCATTCACCGCGGCATCGTTTTTTCTCGGATTGTTCTTATACGGTTCTATGTCAGCCAGCTTTAATCTCTGAAGCTTCATACGTCGAACACCTCCCCGCAGCAGGGACAAGTCATCGTCTTAGGCCCTGTCTCTTCCGTTTCATCATCAGGAATCGCGATCTCAGGCTGTCCGAAATCATATCCCTGAAAATCCACATCGCACAATTCCGCTGAAAGCTTCTTCTGATCCCAGGAAGCCATCTCAGCCGTTTTGTTGTCATACAGACGGTATTTTCTCTTCTGCTCTTCCGTCAGATTAGAAACAACGACTGCTTCGCACTCCTGATATCCTAGCTTTTTCAGTGCCTTATACCTTGTATGCCCCGCTAGGATCACGCCATCCTCATCAATAATGATCGGTGCGATGTAGGAACACTGCCGGATGCTCTCCGCAACATCGTCCACCACCTCATCATTGATCCTCGGATTATTCTCATACGGCTTTAATTCCGAAAGCCTTTTTCTTATATACTCCATCCAAGTCCTCCTATCCCCGTTTCCGTGCCGACAGCAGATGCTCCATCAGGTCATCGTGAGGATTGGCGCCGCCGTACTCCACGGAACAGTTTTCCTTCACGATCTGATAGATCTGGTACCAGCACTGGTTTACCTGCTTCAAATAGTTCTGGCTCATGGTCACATACGGTGATGTGATCGCCGCCCCTGTGGTCGGATGCTTCGCCAGAAAACCGTATTCAGAGATACAGGTTTCGCACTGCACCCACCGGGATACCGACATGGCATATTGCTCAATCAGCTGGGTATTCACCAGCCGGTCACACCCCCGCTCCTTCAGCCAGAGGAATGTAGACCGGAACACATCCTCTGCGCAGAGATCAATGCCGCTTTTCTGGGAAGCCTTTAGAAACTCCTTCACTGGAGGCACGTCCTCGCCGCTGATCTCTTCCGGCTCCGGAAGATCAATGACTGATGCCGCCAGCCCGCTGTCGATCTTCTCCGTCAATGCCTTGGATTTTCTGCCGGATCCTACCCTGGCGCCGCCGCGCATCGTTCCATCTTTCGCCATGTTCCTCTCACCTCCCCGTCCTCGAAAGCTCCATATCACTCGCTTCCTCGCAGGCTCAGAAGCTCGTTCATTCCGCTGCTCGTCCTCTCCCCACGAAGCAAGCTTCGCGGGAACCCCAGACTTGCAGGGGATAATTCCCCCTTTGATTTCTCATTTTTGCGCGTGACACCCCCGCACCGTTCCCCGGAGGCTGTTCCCGTGGAGATTTTACCCGCCCCTACCGGGCTTTTCTCCACCGATCTCCCCTCTCGGCGTGCTCACGGGAATGGCACGACTTGCACAACGCGATCAGATTTCTCCGGTCATGAGTGCCGCCTTCACTCAGCGGCAGCTTGTGGTGGATCTCTTCCGTCTCCACAAGAATCCCTCGTTCAAAGCACCTCTCGCAGAAAGGATGCTCTGCCGCATACTTATCCCGGATCCTCTTCCAGGCTCGACCATACTTTCTCTTGGTATTCTTGTCTCTGCCATACTTCTCATAATCGCTGTTCACTTTGCTCTGATGCTCTGGACAATACCGTCCATCCGTCAGGTTGGGACAGCCCGGATAAGCACAGGGCTTCTTTGGTTTTCTCGGCATCTGTCCACCTTCTTTCTTCCACAGAAAAAGCCGCTGCAGATTTTCTCCGCAACGGCCTGTTTTCATTTTTGCCATCTTAACTATATCATACTTCCATACTGCATATCTATAGCATTTACTGCCAACTTTCAGGGATCACGATTTTTTTCAGCGTCTCATCATGGAGCCGGAACACTTTCCTCATGCTCATGTTCAGCGTTGTAGCGATCTGCTCCCATTTCACCATCCGCAGATACCTCTCTTCCAAAATAATCTGGCATTCTGGATCTTCCACCTGCTTGATACACCGGCGGATCACCTGCTTCAGGTTCAGAAGTTCATTGGCATCCTCCTGGATTTCCATCTGCAGATCCAGAATCTTCACAATGATGTCCTCTGTTTTGTGGATGTTCCGGTTCGGGCTGCCAGGCATGTCACTCATGGTAGAGGTTGCCTTTATCGCCAATTCATTCAAGGAAGCTACCTGCTCCAGCTTGCTGTTGATCCGCTCATCCATATAATACGCTTTCATCAAAAAGTTCTTAACCGCCGTCTGCTGTTTATCCATAAGCCACCTCCGATTGAAATCCGTAAATAGTTCTCCTCGGATTGCCTCCCTTGATTGACTCTCATTCCCTCACTTCGTCCTGAAGTCTTCGAATCAGATATTCTCCGTCAACGGTTGTCAGCTGACTGTACCAGCCAGAACGGAAAAAACTCTCAACTCTCATGGCTTCATCTATTGTCTCCCGATTCTTCGGATTCCGCTTGATCTGCTTTAGCGCCGCTCGATAATCTGTGACAGCCTGCAGAATAATGGCGTTCGCCAGCCGTTCATAAGGATCTTCTGCCAGGTTCTTAGTTCCCGTCATCTGCTGTCACCTCCGCCTTCACTGCATCAATCAGCCTAGCCTGTGTGGCATCTTTTGCGGATAACACTTTCATGATCCGCTCATCCACAGTACCTGCTGCCAAGATGTGCTGTACCACCACGGTCCCAGATTCCTGTCCCTGCCTCCAAAGTCTGGCTACCGTCTGCTGATACAGTTCCAGGCTCCATATCATCCCAAACCACACCAAAGTACTCCCGCCGCTCTGCAGGTTCAGCCCATGTCCTGCAGAAGCCGGATGAATCAGCCCAACCTCCAGTCTTCCTGCATTCCAGTCACGGATGCTCTCATCGGTATCAAGTTTCCCATAATTCACTCCCAGCTCGTCAAGTCGCTTTATGATCCTTGATAGATCATGCTTATACCAGTACGCCACCAAAAGTGTTTTTCCATTCGCCGCTTCAATCATATCCTCCAGGGCATCCAGCTTCCGGTCATGGATATTCTCTATCACGCCGGCATCTGAATACACAGCGCCATTTGCCATTTGTGTCAGCTTCCCGGATAAGGAAGCAGCGTTCGCAGCTGTAACCTCTCCCCCCGGAAGGCTTAAAACCAGATCCTTCTTCATCTGCTCATATTTCCTGCGCTCATCCTCATCCATGTAGACCATATATTCTGAATTTACCAGCTCCGGCATCTTCAGATGGTCCGTTCCCTTCATGGAAATCGTAATATCCGAAATCCGGTTGTAGATTCTCCTGTCTGCCCCCGGCCTTAAACGGTAATTATACACAACAGGCCCGTTCATCTGATCCGGCACAAAATAATCCAGCCGGTACTGACTGATAAACCTTCCAAGGCGTTCCCCCATATCCAGGATCTTGTACTCGGCGAATAAGTCCATCAACCCATTAGAAGAAGGCGTCCCGGTCAGCCCCACAATCCGTTTTACCTTCGGCCGCACCTTCATCAATACCCGGAATCTCTTTGCCTGCCAGTTTTTAAAGGATGACAGCTCATCGATCACCACCATGTCATAATCAAAAGGCTGGCCGCTCTTCTCAATCAGCCAGGGGATGTTTTCCCGGTTGATGATATAAATATCCGCATCAGCCGCAAGAGCCCTCTTCCTTTCAGTAGCTGACCCTACAGCAATCGAATACCGAAGCCCCTTTAGATGATCCCATTTTTCTATCTCCGAAGACCATGTATTCTTAGCCACTCTGAGAGGCGCTATGATCAGCACCTTCGACACCTCAAAGCTATCAAATATCAGGTCATTCAGAGCCGCCAGCACTATACTGGTCTTGCCCATCCCCATATCCAGCAGAATCGCTGCTATAGGATGTTCCTTTATAAAATTGATCGCATATTTCTGATAATCATGTGGCTTGTATCTCATCTAAAATCCCTCCGATTTTCTCCGGACCATCAAGTATATACACCGAAAATCCAAGTTTCTCCATAAGCCTGTGCCTGGATACCTGCAGCGGCCTTGGCATCTTCCCAGGCGCCTTGACCTCCACAAATCCAAAATGCCTTCCCGGCAGAAATACGATCCGATCCGGCATTCCATCAAATCCCGGTGAAACGAACTTGGGACAGATCCCACCTCTGGCCTTTACGGCCTGAACCAGTTTCTGCTCCACCTGTTTCTCTCTCATAGCTCCTCCATCAATCGAATTTATGGTGCAGGGGGTGCAGGACATTTCTATATTCCCCTTATAGGGATTTTTCTTGAAAAAATTCTCTATATGCGATATAGGTAATAGTCCTGCAACCCCTGCACCTTTTCGGTATAATCATTCAGCAAAATCTGTGTCTTTGACCTGCAGCCCCTGCACCCACATGCCGGATTTCTTCTTTTTGCGGGTAAATCCTCTCTTCTCCAATTCCAAAACAAAATCCGCATTTGTACGCTGATACTCTCCGGTACGCAGGCAGTAAGCACGGAACTCTTCATACAGTTCCCCAGACTTATACTCCAGTCCGTCACCGACCTCGCAGCATTCCTCCAGGAAAATGCCCATCCAGTCATTCATCCCGCGATAAGCAGCAATGGCATCCACAACCACCTTCGGTTTTGTCGTCTTGTGGTCATGCCCGATCACCTTCCTTGCACCCTCAATGATCCAGCTCATGATGGCCGGCGCGGCGTGCTCATATAGATAATCCGAGTAATTCTTGATATCTGAATTACCTTCGATCTTTGCATGGAACGGAATCACGATCAGCCTTCGCCAGGTCCCGTCATCGGATGCGCTGACCTTCGGCAGATGGTTCGTATAAAGCACTACTGTGTGTGAAGGGACAAAATCAAAAGGATCTTTGAACTTCTTCTCACCCCGGATCTGATCCGTGGAGCACAGCTGTTTCAGGATGGAAGTTGACAATCTCATCCCTTCTTCCAACTCTGCCGCGATGATGAGACGCTTTCCCTTCAGCTCCGCAATCTCCGGTTTTACATTTCTCCTGCAGCCAGCCGTCAGGGCATCGGCGGAAATCGCCCCGGAATAGGTACCAAGCACTCTCGACACCGTATTCCAGAAGGTAGATTTACCGTTCCGCCCTTCCCCATACGCAATAATGAGAGCCTCCTCATATACCTTTCCAATCGCCGCAAGTCCCACCGTCTCCTGCACATAATCAATCAGATCCTGATCTTTACAGAAGAATACCTGCAGGGCATTTTCCCACAAGTCTTTTCCCTTATCCCCCGGCGACACATTCGTAATCTTCGTCAGAAGATCCGCTGAATTATGGGCCCTCGCGCCTTCTATCCCCTTCTTCAGGTCATAAGTTGCTTCCGGCGTATTCAGGTAATTCTCCTGCGCGTCAAACAGGTTGATATCTGTCGCAACCATAGGCTTCGCCGCATTCTGCGTGTTGACGATATTCTTGTAATTCCTGTACTTCATCACGAAAGCGTAATAAGCTTTTGCCGCCAGATATTCCTTATAAGCATCATTCAGTTCCGGGGAAATCAGCTTCTCCAAAGCCTTCCCGCCGGTTCTTACAGCCTGCTCCGGAATACCTCCGGAGATAAGCGCCTGCATCGCTGCCGAATACTGGGATCTGGAATCCACAAGCTGCATATCCAAAAACTCTTCCACAGTTCCGACCGCCTTCTGCCTGTTTTCTCTCCAACAGCCCCCGTCATAACTTAAGAACTCTGTCGCATCCGTATAAAGAAGCTCGCCGGCATATTCCCTGACCAACACTCGCGCCTCTCCGATATCCGAATAGTCCTCAGGCTTTAAGGAACCAAACTCAGCGTTATATTCCTCCGGCGGCACATAGCCCGGCTGTATCATGACTGTTTTCTTATAAAACCGCACCGCACTTGCCCAGATCGTATTCAGCTCAGATTCCTCCAACGGCGGATCACACCGCTTCGCATGTTCCAGAAAAGCTTCTTTCGACTTGTCGTCAATCCCATACTTTTTCAACACACGGCCGGCAAAATGACTCATGGCACTGTTGCGCCTTCCTTCTGTGATCGGACCGGAACTCGCCAGCGCCTCCGCTTCTTCCTTATAGGAAGGATCCACAGACACCTCTTCATCAATGTTCAGCCATCCTTCATGCCAGATGCACTCTCCGGTATCCGCGCCGAAAATAAATCTTGCCGCATCCAAGGCATTCCCGTCAAAAAAAGGATACTTCTCATAAACCGCCGCCTTCAGCGCCGCATAATAATCCGGATCCTCCGTTTCCTCGATCTCGAAATATACATGAAACTTTGGTCTGGCAGCCCTGCCGTCCTTTTCCTTCCTATGATTCCGGCTGTAGGCAATCGCATAGGATACATCCGGCAGAAGTTCCGCCAGCTTTTCCTCTGTCATCCACTCTTCCGGATCCTCAGAATGGTCGTTGTCACAATCCATCACCAGAACATTCGACTTCACAAAATTATTCTTGCTGCGGTAATCTTTCCGGTATTCTGCGCACACATGATCAAACTTCGCCGCCTCATGCAGTTCCTCTGCGGAAGTTGCTTCCACCCTGTTCGGATAAAAGCAGTTCTTCGTGTCGGAAACCACATTGGCTGTATGCAAAATCAATCGCATTCGCTATGCCTCCTGTCTTAAATTCTGTTCCTGCCGGCATCTTCGCCACCGGCATGCGCCACTCGTAAAAACATCTTTTTCATATTCCATTGGACCGTTCTCCCTTCGACAGTAGTAAGGCGCTCTGACCGCCTTCTATTGATCCAAGGAGTTTCGGTTACCTGTTTTTTGACCTGATCAAAAAATTTTTAGAAAAATCCCCGTTTGAAATCTCTTCCCTTTTATAAGCGCGAAACGCATTCCACAGAAAATCCAAAATCCAATTCAAAAATCTGCCGTTCCAAACTCCTTACGACATCAGAGGAGTAAATCCGGCGGCGGCTTCCGAAAAAATTCCCTCGGAAGTCACAAAAAATTCGCTGCCAAAACTCCTTACAGCACCAGAGAGGCACACAGCCGCTCAGAAAAATACAGACAAGGAGGCAAAGAGAATGCAGAGTCAACCAGACACAAGACCTAGCAGGCGCAGCATGCCGACGGATGAAGAAATCTCGGATTTCCTGATCATCATCAGTGTCATCGCTAAGCGCCTCGCAGGCCTGATCATGACGGAAGGAGAAAGACAAGATGAGCAAAATGAATGAACTGTCCATGCTGCTGGACAATCTGATCGAATGCGGCGAAACACTAACAGAGACGGCCAGGGCACTAAAAGCGTTCTATTCATCTGACAATGACCCTTCAGCCGCTCCGGCAAAGCCACTTCCTCCCACAGAGGAACCGGCAGCCCCGGAAGCAAAGCAGCCCGAATCAAAACCAGAGAAAACGTATTCAAAGGAAGAGATCAGAGCCATGCTTGCAGCGAAAGCCAATGAGGCAGACGGCATCTATAAAGTGGATGTCAGAAACCTGGTCAGAAAGTACGGCAACGGTGGAAGCCTTACCGATGTAGACCCCAGAAACTATGCGGCTCTTGCAGCTGAAGTGGAGGCAATCGGAAATGCCGGGTAAACATGCAATCCTCTCAGCATCATCGTCACACCGCTGGCTTGCCTGTCCACCAAGCGCGAAACTCTGCGCAAAGGAAGCCAACAAGTCCAGTTCATACGCCCAGCAGGGTACTGACGCCCATGCACTCTGTGAGTACAAGGTCTTGAAAGCCCTGGGACGCGATTCCCCTGATCCCACGGAGAACCTGGACTACTTTGATACAGAGATGGATGACTGCTCTGACCAATATTGTTCCTACGTTTGTGAACAGCTGCAGAAAGCAAAAACCCTCTGCAGCGATCCTCAGATCCTGATCGAACAGCGGCTGGACTTTTCCAGATGGGTACCGGAAGGCTTCGGAACCGGCGACTGCCTGATCGTTGCTGATAAGATCCTTCATATCATTGATTTCAAATACGGCGTCGGAATTCTCGTAGAAGCTGAGAACAATCCCCAGATGATGTGTTACGCCCTCGGAGCCCTGGATATCTACGACGGCATCTATGATATAGAAGAAGTCCGTATGACGATCTTCCAGCCCCGCCGCGAAAATATCAGTTCCTGGGACATCAGCAAAGCCGACCTGCTTGCATGGGCTGAGAACGTGCTGAAACCGGCAGCGGAACTTGCCATCAAAGGCGAGGGCGACTTCCATGCCGGAGATCACTGCCAGTTTTGCGCAGTCAAGGCTACCTGCCGCAAGCGTGCGGAATACAATCTGGAACTTGCAAAATATGATTTTGAGATGCCGGTAAATCTGGATCAGGCAGAGATTTCTGCCATCCTCCCCCGGATTGACGAACTCATCGCATGGGCCGGAGACGTAAAGGAATTCGCCCTTCAGTCAGCCTTAAGCGGAACAAAGTACCCGGGCTTCAAGGTAGTTGAAGGCAGATCCACAAGGCGTTTCACAGATGAAGCCGCTGTAGCAGAAGCCGTCACAAACAATGGATTCGATCCTTATGAGAAGAAACTTCTCGGGATCACGGCAATGACTTCCCTTCTCGGGAAGAAGAGATTTGAAGAGCTTCTCGGCGGTCTTATCACGAAACCGCCCGGCAAGCCGACACTGGTGCCGGACACTGATAAACGGCCGGCAATAAACACAGCAATCGAAGACTTTCAAGAATAAAGGAGAAAAATATCATGGCAAAATTTGTTAATCCCACAAAAGTTATCACAGGCGTAAACACCAGATGGTCCTACGCGAACGTCTGGGATCCGAAATCCATCAACGGCGGAACACCAAAATACAGCGTCAGCCTCATCATTCCGAAATCGGATACCGCGACCATCAACAAGATCAAGGCCGCCATCCAGGCAGCTTATGAAGAAGGCCAGAGCAAACTGAAAGGCAACAGCAAATCCGTCCCGGCACTGTCCACCCTGAAGACTCCGCTCCGTGACGGCGACCTGGAAAGACCCGATGATCCGGTCTACGCCAACGCCTATTTCATCAACGCCAACTCTTCCACAGCGCCCGGTATTGTAGACGCAGACAGACAGCAGATCATCGACCGTTCCGAAGTATATTCCGGCGTGTACGGCAGGGCCAGCATCAATCTGTATGCCTTCAACACCAACGGGAACAAAGGCATTGCCTGCGGACTGAACAACCTTCAGAAGATCCGCGACGGCGAACCTCTTGGCGGAAAGTCCAGGGCTGAGGATGATTTCGATACTGAAGACAATGATGATTTCCTGAACTAAGCGGACAACCTGCAACACTCAATCCGGCGGCAGTCATCAAAACATGGCTGCCGCTGCCTTCTTAAGAAAGGAACACAGTATGAAAAACATCACTCTTATCAAGCCAGTCATTCTCCGCAGCGCCCTGAATGATATGACGGTCTCCCAAAGGGAAATCGCAGTGGATCTTCTGTCCAACAGGAAATTCCTGCTCCCTGGCGCAGACGGGTTACGGCTCATCGAAAATACAAAAAACAGCAGTAAGCTCCCGAAATTCTACCTGTATGGATCGGAAGCAGTCTGCTATTACCGCCAGTCCCTGGACCTTCCGGATGTGTCTCTGACGGATATTGAGATTGATGATATCGTCATGAATACAGAAGACTTCGATACTCTTTACGATATCCTTTATCTTCTGAACAGCGTCCGCATGAGGAATTCCAGATTCACACGCTTGCTGGCACTAGACGCACCGGCAATTATCCTCTGGAATGAATACAGGATGCTGCAGGAGCACATGGAGGATCTTCAAGATAACAACTGGTGCGGCCATCCGGTTATCAACCGTTTCAATACAGCCTGTGAAGATGAAGCGCCGGAATGGCATGAAGAAATCCGTAAATCACTTACCGATATCAACTACAGTCTTCTCCGGTACAAGAAGGAAAACGAACCGATACCGGAAGAATAAAATACAAACGGCAGCGGGTTTTCATGCCTGCTGCCGTTCTCAAATGAAGGAATATTTACTATGGAAATCAGAGAAATGTCAATCGACGTGGAGACTTACAGCGACATCGATATCACCAAATGCGGTGCATACAAGTATGCTGAGTCTGATCATTTTGAGATACTGCTCTTCGGAGTCTCCGTGAATGGCGGACCCGTCAAGGTATATGACCTGGCCTGCGGTGATACCATTCCGGAAGAAATCCTTGCAGCACTATCTGATGAAAATATAACCAAATGGGCCTTCAACGCTTCCTTTGAGCGTATCTGCCTCTCCAACTGGCTGAAGCGCCATTACCCGGAACACTTCCGCGGATACAGCATCCCTGAGGATCCGGCTTCAAAATATCTGGATCCTTCCTCATGGAAATGTACCATGATATGGGCAGCATACATGGGGCTTCCCCTCTCACTAGAAGGCGTCGGTGCTGTCCTGAAATTACAGGATCAGAAGCTGAAGGAAGGAAAAGACCTGATCCGCTATTTCTGCAAGCCATGCAAACCTACCAAGGCAAACGCCGGACGCACCCGGAACCTTCCCCAGCATGACAGTGAAAAATGGATCCTCTTTAAGGAATACAACCGCCGTGATGTGGAAGTGGAAATAGAAATCAAACAGAAACTCGCACGTTTTCCTGTCCCTGATTTTATCTGGGATGAATATCACCTGGATCAGGAAATCAATGACCACGGCATCATGATTGACCCAGAATTCGTATCGAATGCCATCGCCTTTGATGAAAGATCCAAAGCTTCCCTCATGTCAAAAATGCGGGATATCACAGGGATTGATAATCCGAACAGCGTTCAACAAATAAAGAAATGGCTCTCCGATCGGGGCGTTGAAATGGAATCACTCGGCAAGAAGGAAGTTGCGAAGTTTGTCAAAGATTCCATTGGCAATATGGATAGTAATATTACAGAAGCCCTGAAACTCCGCCTCCAGCTTGCAAAATCCTCCGTCCGAAAATATCAGGCCATGCAGAACGTCATGTGCTCTGACGGACGTGCCCACGGCATGTTTCAGTTCTACGGCGCCAATCGTTCCGGCAGATGGGCCGGCCGTCTGATCCAGCTACAGAACCTTCCGCAGAACCACATCCCGGATCTCGCAGAAGCCCGCGCCCTTGTCCGTTCCGGAGATTACGATACCATGAACCTTCTTTACAACGACATCCCGGACACGCTCTCGCAGCTGATCCGCACGGCTTTTATCCCAAAACCAGGATGCAAGTTCATTGTCAGCGATTATTCTGCCATAGAAGCCAGAGTCCTCGCGCATATCGCCGGTGAAAAATGGCGTTCTAAAGTATTTGCTGAAGGAAAAGATATTTACTGCGCTTCTGCATCTCAGATGTTCGGCGTTCCCGTGGAAAAACACGGTATCAACAGTCATCTCCGCCAAAAAGGCAAAATCGCTGAACTTGCCCTCGGATACGGCGGATCTGTAGGCGCCCTAAAATCTATGGGTGCCCTGGATAATGGTCTGCAGGAAGAAGAACTTCAGCCATTAGTCAACGCTTGGCGTCAGGCTAATCCAAACATCGTACATTTTTGGTGGGATGTAGATAATGCCGTAAAGACAACCGTCCGGCAGCGGATCAAAACCGAAATCCGCGGCATACGCTTCTCCTACAAAAGCGGCATGCTCTTCATCACCCTTCCCTCCGGTCGGCAGCTTGCCTATGTGAAACCCCGTATTGGGGAAAACCGTTTCGGCGGAGAATCCGTCACCTATGAAGGAATCGGTGCCACAAAGAAATGGGAAAGGATCGAATCTTACGGTCCGAAATTCGTGGAGAACATCGTTCAGGCAATCTCCCGGGATCTCCTGTGCTTTGCCATGAGGAACCTGTCCTTCTGCCAGATCGTCGGCCATGTTCATGATGAGGTGATCATCGAATGCAGCCCGGAGGTCTCTGTGCAGAGCCTCTGCGGCATCATGAGCAGATCTCCGGACTGGATGCCGGGCATCCTGATCCGCGGAGATGGATATCAGTGCGATTTTTATCAAAAGGATAGTTGACGTAAAACACCGCCGGAGCTGCTGCCCTGGCGGTGCTGTTTTTCTCTAGTGAAATCTAGAAATCCAGTCCTTCTTATCCTTTTTCTTTTCATATGATGCTTTCAGTTCCTCATACTTTTTCTTTACCGCTCGGAACTCTATCTTTAGCGGAAATGTCTCGTCCTCCAAAATATCTACAGTTGCTTTTAGATACTTGTATGGAGAATCATAAAGCCGCAGAGGCTCTATCTGATTCACATGACCTACAATATCGAATTCATCACCATATATTTCCTTGTACTCATCAGGTATATCACATTCCCTGATGATAGATAACTTCTCCGGTTTGCTCCTGTCTTTCCAGTTGGCGTTGTAATATGTAAATTCCCATGTTATGTGCGTATCTATCCACGGCAATTTATCACCATCAATCATTTCATGTAACCCATACTCGTCCACAAAAAAGCGATAAATGGCAGAGTCGGAATCGTTCTCGTAATAGTCATCTGTATCACCCTGCGCAATCATAATTGTTGGATACAATCTACATAAAAAATCACGATATATATTATTGCTGTCTTCACGTTCAAATATTTCTTTCAGAAATGGAATGAATATACACAATTCTGTCTTCTTTTTGTCCATTGCATAAAGCATAGGCAGAACCATACTGTCATCATTGGATTCATCCCTTGCAAGCAGCATATCAAGCACTGCATCGAAATTTTGTTCCAGCTGTTTTGAAAAGAAATAAGCAGCAAAATATTCCTGAAAGGATCTGTGTACAAAATAATAATTGGTACCGTCCTGATACAAGAGACATATCTTCCCAGTAATGTCATCAATGAAATGTTCTGAATATGTGTCCAGATCATTCATATCAATGACCATCTGAAAATAATCATCCAATTCTGCCGGTGTAAAATCATATTTTTCCTGCTCATAGGTGATTGCACAGAACTCGCCAAAGTAATATTTAAACTTGTCCTCATCCAACCCTGTTGCAAACTCTCTTGTCAGATTTTTTGTGGCATCATGTTTCTTCGCCATGGCGGCATAAGCTTCCTCGTAAAATTTATACCGCTGTTTAGGGATGTCGTGTGTTTCTGCGTATGCAAGCAGCATAATCGTCAGAAAAAGTGGATTCCCTAGAAATTCGACTCTCTCATCGTAATTAAAGCTAAATCGGTTGCTTTCAATGTCTTTAATAAAATCCTTCTGCGTCTCAGGGTCTATAACGCTGTCATCTAGCTTGCCAATCATGGCTACAGCCTGTTTCTGACTGAATGGCTGCAAATCATATACAGAAAACCGTTCATACGCCCTGAAGTTCATTGTCGGTCTTGAAGATATCACATAAACAGAATCCGGATAACTGTCAGCCAGATAATTGATTTCCTTGCTGAATTTATCCCGCTTCTCACCTTTTAATTCATCCAGTCCATCCATCAGCAAGACGGCCTTGCCATGAGAAAGCAGAAACATCAGATCTGGTAATCTTAACTCAGGATCATGCCTTCTAAAAGCCGAAAAAAGGAAATCCGTAACATCGCCTTCCCGAGGATCATAATCCCTTATATTGGCAAATATCGGCACCTTTCCATTAATGCAGTTTTTCTTAATGGAGTCTAGCATGAAATGAGTCATCATCATAGACTTCCCAAGACCACCTGTGCCAGACAAAATGATAAAATGATGATCGTGCGGAAATTTATCGATACATGCATCTGTGATGGGAGGATTATCTTTTCCGCTGTCATAATATAAGGTTCCTGTTAAAGGTACAGAAATTCGCCGCTTAATGTCATTGCAGACAAAAAAATCATAGAACGGCCTTCTTGTCTCATAAAGAAATGTCCTTTGATCCTTATATTTGTTTTTTGCATGTTCAAGGTATGTGGCATAGCGGTTAATCCTCTCAAGAAAAGATTTATGCTTTGAGTCCGTAAAAACGATTTCAATAGTCTCTTTTCTTTTTTCATGTTCTTTAGGCTTTAGCATCTGATTTAAGGTAGGTGCTATCGCAAAAGTATCGAATGAACCCGTTTTCGCCAGTTTCTTAAATTCTTCCAAGGTTTTAGGTATTTCTTGCTCCGTACTGTAAGAAATCTCTATATCTCTATGGCCCTGCATCCCTATTCCATTCTTAACCTTGCGTCCCTTATTCTTTCCTGCATCTTCCGTGATGGCAATATACGTATCAGCTCCTACACTGTTATCGACACAATAGGTGCAGACATATTGCCAGACTCCCAGCAGAAAATTATAAAAATAGACCATCTTCAGATCTCGAAGATCTGACTTATATACAGGGATGTTTCCCGGCATAATATTGAATTTGGCGTTCTCCTTGATTTCAGCATCAGCCTCTATCATTTCAAGAATAGCCCTCACCAGCCATTTTCCATTTGTTTCGACATCCAAAGACCTTGTGACAAAAGCTTTTATTTCTTCAAGAACGGCCTCATATTCGTTCTTCA
>DWYT01000153.1 GCA_019118545.1 Candidatus Mediterraneibacter merdavium
AACACCTCCTCCCACAGATATGGACTGTCAGATTCAACGCCGTCCAAAGAGATATTAAGGCTATACCGCGAGCTGGGCGGGCGCGTCATTACCATCGGAAGCGACAGCCATAAACCAGAGCATCTGGGAGCGTATATCGAAGAGACAAAGGATTTGCTGAAAAGTCTCGGATATGAAGAATTCTGTACATTTGACAGGATGAAACCCGTATTTCATAAACTGTAGAATAAACTGTAAAATTCAGATATGCTTCACAGAACAGTCAGTATGAAAGGAGAGCGGATCGTCATACAGACTCGGCTCTCCTTTCGTGTCCCGTAGCAGGAATGACATTGCTATTCTAATATACTTTTTCCGTTTGTTTTTATGACATTCTGATACCAGTAGTAACTGTCTTTTTTTATCCGTTCAAGGGAACCGCCCTCTTCTTCCTCTCTGTCCACATAGACGAAGCCGTACCGTTTCTGATATCCGTTCAGCCAACTTAACAGGTCGGTAAAGGACCACGTACAGTAAGCAAGTACCCGGCATCCCTCTTCCACTGCCAGAGCCAGAGCCTTGATGTGTTCTTCCAGATATTTAATCCTGTAGTCATCATGGATGCGGCCGTCTTCCGTCTTTTTGTCAAATGCGCCAAGTCCGTTCTCCGAGATGACGACAGGCAGACCATAGCGGCTGGTAATCTCACGGCAGCAGAACTGCAATCCCATGGGGTCAATACTCCAGTCCCAGTCTGTTGTCATCAGATATGGATTTGCCGGATTCTTGTAGATGCCCGGGATTCCCACTTCCTGAGCAGAACCTTTCACACCGCTTGTATTCATGGTGCCATATGGAGTCACGCCGTCCATCGGGTTATATTCGCATACACAGCTCTGATAATAGTTTACGCCCATGAATGTGATCTGAGCTGCGGCTTTTTTCAGTATTTCCATATCGCCGTCCTGTATTTCCGGCGCATAACCTTTCTTTTTCAGATAAGCCATTGCCGCCGCAGGATAACGTCCGTATGCGTAGATGTCCATCCACCAGAAGTTTTTCAGATCATCATAATTTCGTTTTGCCATGGCATTGACCGGCCTGCAGTCCAGTGAATAGGATGGTGTGTAGGCGAAGCTTGCGCCGATATTTCCCGTGCCGCCCATCTCTCTGTAGGCAAGGACAGTCTTTGCATGAGCCATGAAGGCATGATGATTGACCTGATAGAACATCTTCTGGTCATCGAATTTCCCCGGCGGATGCTGCGCGGTCAGCCATCCCAGTGATGTGAAGATATTCTGTTCGTTCAGTGTGATCCAGTATTTTACTTTATCACCAAAGTTTTCAAACAGCGTTTTCGCGTAGGCAACAAAATCATCAATGATCTGCGCACTCTCCCACCCGCCGTAGGCATCAACAAGAGCCTGAGGCAGATCCCAGTGGAAGATTGTTACCATGGGTTCAATATTATTTTTTAAACATTCGACAATGATATTCCTGTAAAATGCCAGACCGCTTTCATTGACTTCCCCTCTTCCATTAGGATAGACCCTTGCCCATGAGATGGAGAAGCGGTAGGTTTTCAGTCCCATCTCCGCCATGAGGGCAATGTCTTCTTTATATCTGTGATAATGATCCACCGCCACATCGCCTGTAGTCGCTTTATATGTCTTGCCCGGGATGCGCACAAATGTATCCCAGTTTGTCATACCTTTCCCGCCTTCCCTGTATCCGCCTTCGATCTGGTAAGCGGCTGACGCGCTGCCCCAGAGGAAATCCTCCGGGAATCCTGTCGCTTTCATTTCTTCCATGTTATGATTCCTTTCCTTAATTTCATTTTATGCTTTACATAAGCTGAATTGTCCTGACAGCTTACCGGATCTTCACAAGATCCTCAAGCATTGCTGTCTTTCCTTCTTTCAGAGAAACAATGTCTGTATATTTCTCCGTGTTGGACACGACAACCGGAGTAGTGATATCATATCCGGCATTGATGATTCCGTCCATATCGAATTCAAGGAGAATGTCGCCTTTTTTAATAGTGTCGCCGGTTGCTTTTTTCGGATAAAAATATTTTCCTTCCAGATTCACGGTGTCCATCCCCACATGGATCAGGAGTTCCGCCCCATTGTCCGCCGTCAGGCCGAGCGCATGTCCGGTCTCAAACATTACGTCGATTTTTCCGTCAAACGGAGCATAAACCACGCCCTTATCAGGAATGATGGCAGCACCTTTCCCGAGAATTTCCTGTGAAAATGTAGCGTCTTTTACTTCACTTAACGGTACTGCTTTCCCGCTTAGCGGACTGGGCACTGTGATGTCTGCTGCTTCTGTGCTCTCGATGGAAACATCTGAAGCCGGAGTCTCGTCTTCATCTTCATCCACGATATCTTCAAATCCGATGATCATGGTAGCGATAAATGTAACTACAACTGTCAGAAGGATGGTCGCTGCCGCGATAAGAAGACTTGCCGCTCTGTCCTCTTCCACATACTGCACGATCGTCACGATGGCCGGTGTTGCGATTCCGAAGCACTTCATCTGGAAGAACCCTCCGAAAAGACCTCCCACAGCCGCGCCGATGCAGGCACCCAGCATCGGACGTTTCAGACGCAGGGTAACTCCGTAGAGGGCCGGCTCTGTGATTCCGGCAAACAACGCGGAGAATGCGGAAGAACCTGCAATCTGCTTGAAGTCTTTGTTTTTACTTTTGACGGATACCGCAAGCGACGCGGCGCCCTGAGCCATGTTAGAGCAAAGCTCGCCGATACAGATAAAGTTCTCAAATCCTGTTGTGGCGATCACGCCAAGTTTGATCGGTGTAAATGCGTGGTGCATTCCTGCCATGACGACAAACGGATAGATACCTGCCACGATACCAATAGCGATGAATCCAAGCCTGTCATGTACGGCATATACAATGTCAGATAATACATTTCCGCAGATCGCGCCCAGAGGTCCCAAAACGATCAGGGCGATCGGAGCTTCAATCAGGACGACAAGCATGGGTTTTAAGAAGTTCTTTGTAACAACCGGCGTGATCTTGTCTGCCAGCTTTTCCACATATTTCAGCGACCATACCGCAAGGATGATCGGGATGACCGAATAAGCATAAGACGCATAAGTTACCGGGAGAAATCCTAGGAAACGGATTGTTTCTTCCGCCTCACTGGCCGCGCTCATCATGGAAATGAAATTCGGGTGGAGCATAATCAGAGCAATACTCGCCGCATAGTATGTATTTGTCCCGAATTTTTTTGCCGCTGAGATCGCGATCAGCACGGGCATGAAGAAAAACGCGCCGTCACCCATCACACTTAGCAGGTTATAGGTGTTTCCGGACGTTTCGAGTACATGGATCATCGGCAGGAGTGTCAGTAAAACCTTGATCATTGCCGCACCGATAATGGCCGGGATAACCGGAGCCATGATGCCGGAAATCGTATCCATGAGCATGGAAAATACATTTTGCTTCTCTTTCTTTTCAGAAGTCTTCTGAGGCGCTTTATTGGAGAAATTCCCCAGTTTATTAAGCTCTGCATAAACATTTGCCACGTCATTTCCGATGATGATCTGATACTGGCCGCCTTTTTTCATCACACCCATAACACCTTTTGTTTTTTTGACGGCCTCGTCGTCCACGATGGACTCATCTTTTAAAGTAAATCTCAGTCTTGTCATACAGTGCACCAGATTGAGGACATTATCCTTTCCGCCTACACGCTGTAAAATCTTTTTTGCTGTACTTTCATAATCCATTTTGTTCACCTCTGTTTTTTATTGTTTTATATAAAAAGACCTGAACATAAGAGCATACACTTCCCGGGATATTGTGCTCTCATGCTCAGGTCTTGCTTAACTGAATAATAACAAACCTGCGAACCTTTACTGTTCGTCCAATATTCTTTTTATATGTATCAGTAAGTAGAGTTCTTCGTCAATGCTCAGCCTGTAATCATATGTCTTTTCAATAAACTGTGCGACCTTCTTTACACCTGCGTAAGCATACCTGTTCTGTTCTACAACGATCTCATAGAGATCTTTCATACTGTCCTGATAAAGCTGGCGGTCAAGCACTCTTGCTGAGAAAAATTTCAGATGTGTCACAAAGCGCTGGTATGACACAGAATCTTCGTTAAAGTTGATCTTAAAATGAATCTTGACGATCTTCATAATAGAGATGACCAGCTCAGTGATCCGCTTCACATCTGAACACTCATTAGTTTCAAATTCAGCGGATATGATGTGCATCGCTATGAATGCCGCTTCATCCTCACCAAGATCAATGCCTGTCTCTTCATAGATCCACCGAATTGCCTGAGTCCCTATAGAGTACTCCTGAGCATAAAACTTGCGAATCTCATGTTTCATCATATTTTTGAGGCTGATACCGTCCTGAAATCTCTCTACCGCCGAGTTGATATGATCGGTCAGCGTCACATAAAGGGCATCCCTGACCTTAAGGCTGTGTTTTTCCCGCGCTGCAGTGACGATTTTGTCGGCTGTCTCCAGATACTTTTCTGATATCTCCTCAACCACATTCTGCAGTCTGCGGCTGACCTCCTTGTCAGTCAGGCAATATATCTTCTCAACTAGAGCATCGTTAAGATGCTCGCCTTTTTTCTTTTTGAAACCGATTCCAGCTCCGGTCACGATGATCTCTCTGTTCTTCTCATCCAGTGTTACCACTGCATTTGTGTTCAGGACTCTGATAATCTTCATCGTTTCTGTGCCCCCTGTAAAAGTACTTCATTACAGCATACCTGTTATAATAAAAAAACTGTTTATAATACTCCTATGCGGAATTATAAACAGTCTTGCTTACCATTACGTAATAACAAACCTCAATCTGCTGTCTAGTATAATCACTTTTTTACCGTTTGTCTATAGAAAATTTGTTTTTCATCACATCTGATAATTTCACCTGCGAAATTTTGTATAAAATTACTAAAGTTGAGACAAGATTACCGGATGATGAATCCGTTCTTCATCCATCTTCTTCTGCACACCCCTTTCTTTCTCGATCAGCCGCTCTACAAAGGGAGACGCGGGGTGCTCAAGTATCATTTCCGGCGTATCGTACTGAATGATCTCCCCCGCATCCATAACCAGCACCTTTGTGCCCAGTTTCAAGGCTTCGGAAATATCATGCGTCACAAAAAGAACGGTGATCCCTGTTTTTTCATAAATGCGGCGCAGCTCATCCTGAAGCTGGCCTCTTGTGATCTCGTCCACCGCGCCAAATGGCTCATCCATAAGAAGCAGCTCCGGTGACGCTGCCAGCGCTCTGGCGATCCCTACTCTCTGCTGCTGTCCGCCGGAGAGTTCGTCCGGGTAACGCTCCTTCAGGTCAGGGGAAAGTCCGACGATATCCATCCATTTATCCACAGCCTGCTTTGTCTTTTTCCTGTCCTTCTTGTTGAGAAGACTTGGGACATAGGAAATATTCTCCTCCACTGTCATGTGGGGAAATAAGACGCTGCCCTGTATGGCATAGCCGATATTTCTGCGAAGCTTTGTCATATCCTTTCCCCGGACGGACTCGCCGTCCAGAAGAATCTCTCCTCCGTCCGGCTCGATAAGACCGTTGATCATCTTAAGAACCGTCGTCTTTCCGCACCCTGATGAACCGATCATGGTGACGAATTCTCCCCTAGGAACCGTAAGGTTAAAGTCCTCAAGCACGGCGTCCTGATCGTATGATTTTGAAATATGTCTTAGTTCTACTGCTGCAGGCATGATGGAACCCTCCTTTTCGTTTTTCGATATATATTGCGCGGCTCTGCGGTCATAGATGCGCCTGTCCATATAGGGTACACGTGCGTTCCTGCCGCCGTTTTTCCGCTACTTTACAAGTCCTTTCTCCGCTAAAAACTCCTTTGCCACAGTCCGGGGTTCTTCTCCTTCTGTCTCTACCGCGTAGTTCAATCGTGCCATGTCAGTATCAGTCAGGATTCCCGTCACCTTCTCAAATACGCTGTTTAATTCCGGGTGTTCCTCAAGCACTTCTGTACGGATCACATTTCCGCACAGATAAGATGGGTAAAAGCTTTTATCGTCTTCTAATACCACCGCGTCAGATACGCTGAGCTGTCCGTCAGTGGTAAAGATAACCATGACGTCGATCTGTCCCTGCTCAAGAGCTTGATATTTCAGGCCGATATCCAGATCCATAGTCTGTTTGAAATCCAGTCCGTAAGCATCGCAGAGCGCATTGTAGCCATCCTCCCGCTCAAAGAAATCATACTCTGCTCCAAGGATAAGTCCGCCGGATACTGCCTGCAGGTCAGAATAAGTCTTAAGATTATATTGATCCGCGATTGCCTTACGCACCACAAGTCCGTAAGTGTTGTTAAAGCCGTACATGCCGGCCCAGTCCATACCGTACTTATCCCGATATTCCTGACGCATAAGTTCAAACTGGTCTTCCGTGTAAATATCTTCTCTTTTCAGCACCATATTCCACGCTGTTCCGGTATACTCCGGGTAAATGTCAAACTCTCCGCTCTCCATTGCCGGCTGGATGTTGGACGTACCGCCGCCCACGCCCTGCGTGATCTCCACATCAAGCTCTGTGTCCTGCTCGATCAGGATATCCAGCATTTCTCCAAGAATATACTGTTCGGTCATCGGTTTTGTCGCAATGTGTATAGTCTCTTTAGCCTGAGGGCGAAACAAAGAAGTTATGAGGACTGCCAGAGCAAGAACGGCAACAGCGATACTCATGATCCGGTTCTGCTCTTTCGCTCTTCTGCTCCTCAGCTTCATCCGCCGCTCTACGAATCCGAGAAGGAAATCAACGATCAGCGCCAGCGCGGCGATCAGAAGGCTGCCCGCCATCGTCATTGCCGCATTGTTCGTCGTGATGCCCCGGTAAATCGCCACGCCAAGACCGCCAGCTCCGATGAAGGACGCGATACCTGCAAGGGCGATGGTCATGGTGACCATGCCGCGGATACCCGACATGATAACCGGAAGGGCAAGAGGAAGACGGACGCGGAATAAGACCTGCGCTCTCGTGCTTCCCATTCCCTTTGCCGCCTCTATGATGGCAGGCTCCACATTGGTCAGACCTGTGTAGGTATTGCGCACCATAGGAAGCAGGGCGTAAATCGTCAGCGCGATGACCGCTGTCGCATTTCCCACGCCTGAAAACGGGATCAGAAAACCCAGCATGGAGATCGAGGGAATCGTATAGAGAAGGTTGACGATTCCAAGCGTCAGCCTTGCGCTTCTTTGGAACTCACTGATCAGTATTCCTGCGATCCCGCCAAGCAGGACAGCGATCACAATGGCCGCAGCGGAGATGCCGATGTGTTCCATCAGAAGCTCCATGAAGAAATCCGCTCTTTCTGCAAATGTTTCTATGATCGATTGAAGCATATTGTGTTTCTCCTTTCCAATGCCCGGTACGCTCTTGTTGGAAAAGAACAAATGTTCTATTCCTGAATCTTACAATATTTTCAGGCTGTTGTCAACTAAACAATTCTGCGCACCGCTCCCACGGGGCAGCTCTCCTTGCACAGTCCGCAGTGCAGGCAGTGATAAGGATCAATCTTATAAGGACTGCCCTCCATGATACATTTCTGCGGACAGCCTTCTGCGCAGGCGCCGCATCCGATACAGTCCTCTGTGATGTGGAAGCCTTTTTGCTCCCTCTCCTCATTTCCGAAAGAAAAGCTCTCTCTGTAAATCGGTTCTTTCCCCAGATCAAAAAACTCAACCTGACCTGATTCTATGCAGAAAGGCTCTAAAATATATCTGCTCTCACCCGGATAGACCTGATTCATAGACGGATTCTCCTCGAAAATGCGATCAATCCATTTCTTCTGATCTTCCGGTTTTGCTACGTTTCCGTTTAAACGGATCATCTGGTACTTCTCGTTCATACCGACAATAGCCGCACAGTGTGCCGCAGTGATTTCCCGGTAAAAGTCCTTCCCTCTCGCTGTGCAGAAATATAATTTCTCACTCTCTGCCAGCATAACGTCGATGATCCGGTTCTGTGGCTGGCCCTTATCATCCACGGTAGCAAATGCCACGTCCTTTATCTCTCTTAACATTCTGATGCAGTCTTTTGCTGTCATATGTATGCTCCCTTCCTTTTGCCGACGGTTATCGTTTACAAGGATATTGTAAGACGACAAGGGCATATCGTAAAGTAAGCACAATATTGTGGTGTAGTTACCTGTGAGAAACTATTGCCGTTAAAATCCATTTTCTAATCCAGTTTTTCTTTATAATTCATGGCTCTTCTTAAATAGTCAAATATTATACTATCAATTTATTGACCTTATTATAGCGCTTAAAAAAATATTTTCAAGTGTATTTTTACAAAATCCTTAAAAACATTTTAGTGTGTTGACTCTTACTGTCTACAATGATATTCTGTATCTGTACAGAAAAATGATAATGTAAATGCAATTTTGCATCTTAGTTTCAAAAAGATACTATTGTGATGCTGTCTGGAAAGGAGTTTGTTATGGCTGTGACAAAAGAACTGCCGGCCTGTCCGGTTGAGACGACGCTTATGTTGATCGGGGATAAATGGAAAGTGCTCATTCTCCGGGATCTGATGCCCGGTACGAAACGGTTCGGGGAATTAAAAAAATCTATTGGAAATGTATCTCAGAAAGTGCTGACCGCACAGCTTCGCGCTATGGAAGAAAACGGACTGGTCAGCCGCAAGGTCTACGCCGAAGTCCCGCCGAGAGTGGAATACTCTCTGACAGAACTCGGGCGAAGCCTTGAGCCGATTCTCGATTCACTGAAAATCTGGGGCGAAGAATACAAGGCGAAAGCGAGTGGTGTTGTCCCCTCTGCCGGATAGGCCAGATCAAGAATCTTTATATCAAGTTACAGGGAATATTCCCGGGGTGTTTTGTTTGTTGCTCGCCATTCCAAGCTATATGCAAATTTCAGTGTTTCTTTTATCGCGGAAGGCTGTATCGGGTGTTCTTTCCTTTTCCTTCTTGAATCAATAAACCATTTTCTGTCATTTTCCTTAACAGACGTCCGCATGATGACTGTCCCATATCAAGCAGCTTTTCAACTTCTTTCCTTGTAATGAATCCCCGTTCTTTTGTCAAAGCAATCACTTTCTTTTCCGGCATGTCTTTCTCTGATCCGGTCTGCGACGGTTTTATCGATACGGAAATTGCGTTCAGATTTGGAAGAATAATTTTAAACGCATTGTCAGATGTTTCAATCTGCGGCGTCATCCCGGTTCCCTCATAGGCATCCATGATTTTTATAAGTCCTGTTCCATAAGCTTCTATCAATTCCAAACGGTAAAATATATTTGCCAGTTTCGCGTTCCGGCAGACCGATATCCCCATTGTTACATCCTTTAAAGTTACGCCGTTTACCAAACCGCCAATAGAGGTAAATTCCAGTCTGTCTGTGTAAAGACTGATGAAGGAGCTGGCCCGGAACGAGTATTCCCGATGAACCAGAAGATTCAACAGTGCCTCCCTTACTGCGGTTTCGGGATAATCCCGCCTGTCAATACGATACAGCTTCTCGAAGGTAGAATGCGTTTGATTACGGAAATCGATAAAATCGTAAACTTCATCCATCTGCTGAAATAAAGACCCAGTAAATTCTTTCCGATCTTTAAATTCGTTTTGGTTTGTCCCCTGAAAAACAGCAGCCTTAATAGTATGCACACACTGGTCTGAAAGCAGCAGCCCTAAGTTGGTATAGACTTCATCCTGCGTTATTAGTCCCAGTGTTTTCATCTGTGCAGGTCCAAACGCTACATGCCTTTTCGCAAATTCCTTTTCTGCGCTTTCAAATGTTAAATTCTGCTCCAAAGACCGC
>DWYT01000154.1 GCA_019118545.1 Candidatus Mediterraneibacter merdavium
CTATCTTCTTTTTTGCTATGGCAGTCTGCAATGCCTGTAGAATATCCTGCTCTCCTTCCCGTAAAACGGAGAAATCCAGTATAATTCCCGTATCATTTTTCCTGAATATATGAGACATTTTTTCCAATGTATGTTTTGCATTTAAATCATTCGTAGCCGAAACCAGTCCCTTGAGCGCAGTCAATATATAAGATTGATCATCTAAAGTGGTAACCTGCTTATCAAGTTTGAACCGGTCGGATATTTCATAACCGCCTGATGCCCCGGCAACCGAAACGACCGGAATGCCTGCAAGACATAATGAATCCACGTCTCTCTGAATGGTACGCACGGACACTTCAAAGTGTTTTGCCAGTTCACTGGCAGAGGTTCTTCCATGATTGAGAAGATACATCGTTATCGCATATAAACGTTCTGTCTTCATTTATCTGTTCCTTATTTACCATCTTTTTTACTGCCCTGTATGCAGGATCTCATTCGCGTTTTTTATCCTCTCTTTTGTCGGCGGCTCAATCCCTGCCAGTGGATACTCATATCCTAATTCCTTCCACTTGTATTCCCCGAATGTATGATATGGGAGCACCTCCACTTTTTCCACGTTGTTTAGTGTCTGTATAAAATCGTAAAGCTTCTTAAGATACTCATCGTTGTCACTTTTTCCCGGAACGAGCACATGGCGTATCCAGACCGGTTTCCCGATCTCAGAGAGATACCGGGCCATATCGAGGATGTTTTCATTAGTATGGCCTGTCAGAATCCTGTGCTGCTCATCGTCAATGTGCTTAATGTCCACAAGAAGCAGATCCGTATGCTTCATCAGCTCGCTAAACTTCCCGAAAAAAGGCTCCTCCCGTGTAAACGGCGCGCCGCTGGTGTCAATGGTCGTATGAATCCCATGCTCTTTGGCTTTGCGCAGCAGCTCAAGCAAAAAGTCCGGCTGCAGCAGAGGTTCCCCGCCGCTTACTGTGATTCCGCCCCCGTCTTTCCAGTAGGATTTATAGCGCAGAGCCTGTGCGATCAGCTCCTCCGCACTCTTCTCCTCTCCCACCTGCATATCCCATGTGTCGGGATTGTGGCAGAACTGGCATCGCATCGGACATCCCGCCATAAAAATGACAAAACGGACTCCCGGCCCGTCCACCGAGCCGAAGCTCTCTGTAGAATGGATATATCCTTTGATTCCTGACATAATTACCTCCTTACAGATACCGGACGGGGCACCCCCCGCCGCGGTCTTAAAAAGAGGACGCAGCACTCTCACTACGTCCCCTGCTATTATCTTATGTGTTCAGCTTTCGCACTATACAGCCATTCGGCTCATACATCTGGCCGAACTGATTCTTACATGCGGTCGTGGCATGTTCTTGCGATCACGTCAAGCTGCTGTTCTTTTGTCAGGTCAATGAACTTAACAGCATATCCTGATACGCGGATCGTGAAGTTTGCGTACTCCTCTTTCTCGGGATGCTCCATCGCATCGATCAGCTTCTCTGTACCGAATACATTGACGTTCAGGTGATGTGCCCCCTGATCAAAATATCCGTCCATCACGCGCACAAGGTTGTTCTTTCTCTCTGTATCGTCGTGTCCAAGCGCACCCGGACTGATGGTCTGCGTATTGGAGATTCCGTCAAGCGCCTGCTCATACGGGAGCTTCGCCACGGAGTTCAAGGACGCCAGAAGACCGTTCTTCTCTGCTCCATAGGACGGGTTCGCGCCCGGAGCCAGCGGCTCGCCTGCTTTTCTTCCGTCCGGGAGAGAGCCTGTCGCCTTACCGTACACCACGTTGGATGTGATCGTAAGGATGGATGTCGTCGGCTCAGAATTTCTGTAGGTGTGGCACTTTTTCAGCTTGCTCATGAATGTGCGGAGCAGCCATACCGCGATCTCATCCGCACGGTCGTCGTCGTTTCCGTATCTCGGGAAATCTCCCTCCGTCTCAAAATCGACAGCCAGACCATTCTCGTCGCGGATCACCTTTACTTTCGCGTACTTAATAGCGCTAAGGGAGTCAACCACATGTGAGAAGCCAGCGATACCCGTAGCAAATGTACGTCTTACATTTGTGTCGATGAGAGCCATCTCCGCAGCCTCATAATAATATTTATCGTGCATGTAGTGGATCATGTTCAGTGTATCTACATACAGCTTGGACAGCCACTCCATCATCTGGTCGTATTTCTCCATCACCTCGTCATAATCAAGGTATTCGGATGTGATCGGCCTGTAGAGCGGCGCGATCTGCTCTTTTGACTTTTCATCCACTCCGCCGTTGATCGCGTAAAGAAGGCACTTCGCAAGGTTCGCGCGGGCCCCGAAGAACTGAATCTCCTTCCCTGTCTGTGTCGCGGACACGCAGCAGCAGATGGAATAATCGTCTCCCCACACCGGGCGCATCACATCATCGTTCTCGTACTGGACAGAGCTTGTCTTAACAGAGATAAGAGCCGCGTATTTTTTGAAGTTCTCCGGCAGATGCGAGGAGTAGAGCACTGTCAGGTTCGGCTCCGGCGACGGCCCCATGTTCTCCAGTGTATGAAGGAAACGGTAGTCGCTCTTTGTCACCATGTGGCGGCCGTCCATTCCGATTCCTGCCATCTCAAGCGTCGCCCATACCGGGTCGCCGGAGAACAGCTCGTTGTAAGACGGAACGCGGGCGAACTTCACCATTCTGAACTTCATGACAATGTGATCGATAAGCTCCTGAGCCTGTTCCTCTGTGAGTACCCCTTTCTCCAAGTCTCTCTGGATATAGATATCAAGGAATGTAGAGATACGTCCAACGCTCATCGCGGCGCCGTTCTGTGTCTTGATCGCGGCGAGGTAGCCGAAGTACAGCCACTGAACAGCTTCCTTAGCGTTTGTCGCAGGCTTGGAGATATCGTATCCGTACACAGCCGCCATCTCTTTCATCTCCTTGAGCGCCCTGATCTGGTCAGCGATCTCTTCACGGAGGCGGAAATCCGTTCCCTTCATTCCGTGCCTCTCGTACTCGATAAAGTCTGACTCCTTCTTCTCGATCAGAAAATCAATCCCGTAAAGGGCCACGCGGCGGTAATCGCCCACAATACGGCCTCTTCCGTAGGTGTCCGGAAGTCCTGTGATAATCTTGCTGTGACGCGCCCTTTTCATCTCAGGAGTGTACACATCAAACACGGCCTGATTGTGCGTCTTATGATATTTTGTAAAGATTTCATGCAGCTTTTCACTCGGTGTATATCCGTATGTCGTACAAGCCTGCTCAGCCATCTTGATACCGCCATACGGCATAAATGCCCTCTTGAGCGGCTTGTCTGTCTGAAGACCTACTACCTGCTCTAAATCTTTCATCTCTTCGTTAATGTATCCCGGGCCGTATGCCGTCAGACCGGAAACAATCTCTGTCTCCATGTCAAGAACGCCGCCTTTCGCGCGCTCTTCCTTCTGCAGTCTGGAGAGCTCTCCCCAAAGTTTATTTGTAGCCTCTGTCGGGTCAGCAAGAAAGGCCTCATCTCCGTCATACTGTGTATAGTTGTGCTGGATGAAGTCGCGCACATTGACCTCCTCCTGCCAGAGATGTCCCTTGAAGCCTTCCCACTGGTCAAAACTTGTCTTTGCCATTTTTGAAAACCTCCTGTGAAATCTTTTGAACTAGTTTCAAAGTGTTGGTTCCTGTCGTCCCCGCTCACTTTTCATGCGCTAGTATACCATCGCGGAATAGAAAAGACAAGTGTTTTTATGATAATCGTTCTCAATAATGGCTTTGTATACGATTTTATACAATATAACCCCAAAAGCACAATATTTTGTGTATATATAGATTTGCCACTACTTTCCATAGTGGTATTCATTTTTCTCTTTCCAAAGGAATCCTGCCGTCACAATGAGGGCCGCCCCCTCTGCGGCAAGCACGGCGATCCACACCCCGGTGATGCCCATAAGCGCCGGGAGCGCCAGTACAGCAATGACCTGAAAAACAAGTGTGCGCAGGAAAGAGATTGCCGCTGACACAAGGCCATTGTTCAGCGCGGTAAAGAACGCCGAACCCCACACGTTAATGCCCATAAAAAGGAACGCCAGAGAGAACAGCCGGAACCCCTCCACTGTCATGTCCGTCAGAGCCTGATCGTAGCTTACAAATATCGCGACCAGCGGCCGGGAAAATACTTCCGCAGCCACAGTCAGTATAATGCCTCCTGCCGTGAGAAGCAGGATGCTCTTCTTATATAAATTCCTGAGTTCTCTGTGATTGCCCGCCCCATAATGATAGCTCACCACCGGAGCACTTCCGATGGAATATCCCATAAAAACAGCGATAAAAATAAAGTTCACGTACATGATGACCCCGAAGGCCGCCACTCCATCCTCTCCCGCCAGCCTCATAAGCTGGAAATTGTAAAGGATATTTACAAGAGATGTGGACAGGTTTGTCACCATCTCTGACGAGCCGTTGCCGCACGTTTTCAGAAGCACTTTCCCATACAGCTTTACTTTGACCGTGAGCCGCAGCAGACTGTCGTTCTTCCTTGCGAAATAGACAAGCGGCGCAAGGCCTCCCACAACCTGCCCCATCCCAGTAGCCAGCGCGGCTCCTGCAAGTCCCCACTGAAACACCGCGATGAACACATAGTCGAGCACAATGTTAGTAAGTCCTGCGGCAATATTAATCTTCAGGCTGAGCGACGGCTTCTCTGCCGCCACAAGGAAGCTCTGGAACATATTCTGTAAGATGAACGCAGTTTCCGCCAGAAAGAGCACCCTCCCGTAAATGATACAGTGCTCAAGCAGCTCCCCCTCCGCCCCCAGCATCCGTCCGATCTGCGGCATAAAGATAAAGCAGGCTGCTGAGAATACCACACTCAGGGCGACTCCCACGTAAATAATCATGGAAAAATACTGATTCGCCAGTTCTTTTTTCCCTTCTCCCAGAGTCTTGGCGACAACAGCGCTCCCGCCTGTCCCCAGCATGAAACCGATCGCCGCCACACCCATGGATACCGGGAATACAAGATTGACCGCTGCAAACGGGGTCTTTCCGACAAAATTTGACACAAAAAAGCCATCCACCACACTGTACATAGACGTACATACGAGCATAAGCACAGTGGGCATCGTAAACCGAAGCAATTTTCTGTAAGTAAAATGATCAGACAGTTGTATCCTCATATCTCTTCAAGCCTCCCGCCTTTTTTCTGAACGCTTCTACATATTTTTCGTTGAGCCGGAGCAATTCTCTTATCTCCTCCGGTTCCATTTCCTGAAATGCGCTGTCCTCCACTTCCATAACAGGAAAGATCTTCTCCTGCACCAACCGTTCCCCCCGCTCCGTCAGGACAATGTACTTGTCCCGGCCCGGCCCGCTCTCCAAAGCGACGTACCCCTGCGACTCCAGATTTTTCACCGAGGAATTAATCGTCTTACGGCTGATACAGCAGCGGTCCGCGATCTCTCTCTGGGAGCAGTTCCCGTCCATCTCGACAATGCTGTAAAGAATGAGAAAGGCACTGTCTGAAAGTCCCATCTTCACGCACAGTTCATGATACAGACCGTCCATCTCCCGGTAGAGCCGGTTATTCTCTTTTAATTCTTCTGACTGGATATAATGGATCATGGCGATTCCCCCTTTATAACACAATAAATCCGAAATCGGATTTATGCCTTTGTGAAGCATATTGTAGTCCGATTTCGGATTGTAGTCAAGTCTTCCGAGTGTAAAGATTTTGTCTCGGAATTTTATCAGTTCTTGATTCATTCGTATTCTGCCAATGAGATACACTCTTTCAGCGCGTCCGCCAACCCGTCCATCTCCTCGCGGGTATGGGAGGACATAAGCGCCAGCCTTAGTCTTGCGCTGCCTCTGGCCACTGTGGGATAACGGATGGCTGAAATGTAATATCCCCTCTCCTTTAGAAGCTTCATAACCTTCATGGCGCGCCCTTCCTCCCCGATGATGACAGGAATGATCGCTGTCTCTGACTCAGCCTTAATGCCCCGGCTGTTCAGCGCCGCACAGCAGTAGCGGATATTTTCCTGAAGCTTCTGTACCCTCTGAGGCTGCTCCATGATCATTCGGATACCCTGTGTGTCCGCGGCCATAGTCGCAGGAGAAAGGGAAGTGGAGAAAATAAAGCTCCTCGCTTTATTGATCAGATAATCGATAAGTGTGCGGGAGCCGCATACGAAGCCGCCTTCTCCCCCGACTGCCTTGCTGAGCGTCCCCATCAGTACATCCACGGAACCTTCCATCCCGTAATATTCCTCCGTGCCCCGTCCAGTGTCACCGATCACACCGGTAGCGTGAGCCTCATCGATCATAGACAGCAGACCGTAGCGGTTCGCCAGCTCCACCAGTCCCGGCAGGTTCACAATATCGCCGTCCATACTAAACACTCCGTCACTGACAATCACACCCTTTTGCCCGGGATGCGCCTTAATTTTCTTCTCCAGATCCGCCATGTCGTTGTGCCGATAGATAACAAGCTCCGCCTTGGACAGACGGCACCCGTCGATGATGCTTGCGTGGTTGAGTTCGTCGCTGTAAATAATGTCACCTTTTCCGGCCAGCGCCGGGAGGATTCCTACATTTGCCATATATCCGGTGTTAAACACCAGCGCGGCCTCTCTCCGTTTAAACTCAGCGATCGTATCCTCCAGCTCTGCGTGGATACTTGTCGTCCCTGTAGTCAGGCGGGAACCGCCGGAGCCGGAGCCATACTCCTCCAAAACCCGCCGGACGTGCTCTTTTACCTTCGGTTCACAGCAAAGATCAAGATAGCTGTTTGAAGAAAATAAATGCTGTTGCTGTCCTCCCACCTTTACCTGAGAAGTCTGCGGCGACTCAAAGACTGTCATGCGCCGGAACAGATTATCACTTTTTAGCCGCTCCAGCTCCCGTTCCATCCGATCCCATTTATTGTTCATCCTTTATCCCAATCCCTTCGATACATTCTAAATTCTCACCAACATTTTCCGGTGCTCTAAGTAGCGGATGCAGTCGTCCGCTTCCCGTTCTTCACCCCGGAACAGAAAAATACGCCCGCCGTCCGGGCAACCCGGCTCTTTTAATTTGGTGATCCGCACATACCCCAGCTCTTTTGAGGCAAAGTACCCTGTAACATAATCCGGGTCATCGGAAATACATATCTCGCCGATAATATTTTTATGGCTGACCACCTTTGTCGCCAGTACAAGCGCCTCCCGGAAATGATTTTTGTGCGAACGGTCGTCACCGCTGTCCTCCGCGTCCATATAGGTTGCCCGCACACCCCGCTTCTGATCCGGCTCTAGGCGCCGCATGGTGTCCACATCGAGGAGCATTGCCCCGCGCATCCCCCATGTTTCCTTCATCTTCTCTAATATTTCCTCACTGTTATGAAGGCCCGAACGCTCCAAAAGCTCCCGCAGCTTTCTCTGTCCTTCCCCAGCCGTTCCAACCTCGCAGGTTGTCACCGGAAGGGCGTCACGCCGAATTACGTCCCCGGCCGCGATACGTTCTACCTTGATATTGACAAAATCCGCCTCGCCCTTGGAGTGGTGGATCGCCCGCTCCAAAAGCTGGGCGCATATGGTCTGTAACATGTCCTGCTCCACGATCTTCTCCGCCCCGGAAATGTGGCGGTCCTCATTGTCTTCCTTCCGGCTTGCGCGCATTTTCACACTATACAAATCACTGCTCATAGTTCTTCCTCATAATTTCCTTTATATAAATGATGTCCGCCTGTACCTCTCTCCCCGCAGAGACTTCCCCCGCTCCGCACTATGATACGGTTAAATACCGGATAAAAGGCTAAGCTGCTTACTGCCGTAAATACCATTCCCGGAATCGCGGCGGCAAGAAGCGGTAACGCCGGAGTCTGAAGCAAAGCTGACAGCACCAGTCTGGCACACCCTGTCCCTGCGGGGCCCGCCAGCAAAATACCCGCCTTTGCGTCAGGCTTTTTCGCCGCAATCCCGCCTGCCACTATGCGGAACACCATGGCTGTCACCACATTCCACAATGTATGAGTGCCAAGCATAAACTGGATCACACTGGAACAGATCCCGATTCCAAGATAACGCCGGAAGCCGACCGCAGCGGCCAGACATACCGCATAGGGAGCTGAAAGCTGAAATTCTGCGCCGGGAATCAGAGACGGTAATTTTATCATTCCTAAGAGCACCAGTACTGCCGTCAATATCCCGTCCAGCGCCAGTCTTCGTATAGAATCCGATGTGTTTGAATGTTTCATAAGCTGTATTTCTGAAAACCTCCTGTGCGCCACTCTTTAAGCGGCCGCAAATTGTAAACAATATTTTTCTTTTTGGTTAACAATCCACTTTAATATAGCAAGCACCGGAAAAAATGTCAACTTCCGCTTTCCTTTTACAATCAATATGAACTATAATATCAACAGCCGCATCACATAAAAAAGAATCCTGCCACGCAGGATTCTCCGCCTGCGGCGGGGCGTTCCGGCGCCATCTTCATCTCCGCCGCAGAGCGATCCCCGCAGAGCGTTTTTGTTTCATGGGCACGAAGTTCCTATGAAATAAGAAATACACAAGAGCTATGTACGAAATCTGGAGATTGAAACGGAGTTTTAAAATGAATATCAGAAAAACAATGATCAATGAATTAGAAATTCTTATAGAGATGTACGCCAAGGCCCGCTCCTTCATGGCAGCTCACGGGAACCCTGATCAGTGGAAGAACGGCTATCCGAGCCGCGACCGCGTCATTGCCGACATCGAGTCAGGCTGCTCCTACGTCTGCGAGCATGACGGCAGGATCATCGCCACATTTTTCTATAAAAAGGGCGACGATGCCACTTACCGCGAGATCTTTGACGGACAGTGGCTTAACAACACACCCTACGGCGTGGTACACCGCATCACCTCAGACGGCACAGTAAAGGGCGCTGCTTCCTTCTGCTTTGACTGGGCATTTGAGCAATGCGGGAATCTCAAGATCGACACACACAAAGACAATTACATCATGCAAAAAATGCTTGAAAAAAACAAATTCATATACTGCGGGATCATCTATACCGACGATGGGAGCGAACGGATGGCGTATCAGAAAGAGAGATAGATTCAGATTTGTCGGGGAGATAGAAAACCTTGGGGCGACAGACATCCTTCACAGACACGTTTTCACTCGGGACGCGATGTAACGGTACATAGGCTCACAAAAAACGTGAGCCAAGTGCCGACATCGCTCTACGGTCTCCTCAGGATATCTGTCGCCCCGCGATCTTTCTATCCCTCAACAATTCGCGATAAGAAGCTACTCTTTGAGATTTTTCAGAGCTTGGGGATTGTTTGAGATTATCGTTCCGACAGTCTGACATTTTTTCAGTTCTGAACAATCACCGCAAGTAGCAACATTCTTTTTCAGCGCGCATTGACGGACACCGCAAAGGCTCTCGCAGAATACAGTTTTCACCCCATCAACACGACAGCCATGGCAGTTGATATGTTCGGGAAGAATAGGCGCATTGTTTAACTTTGCCCATAGTTTTGCGGTTTTCTCCCTCAACTCTTGGTCGTCATTGACCGTCGCGAGATATGCGTCGCATTTTTCACAGTCCAGTCCGCAGTATCCGATCATT
>DWYT01000155.1 GCA_019118545.1 Candidatus Mediterraneibacter merdavium
TATCTCCTACCGGTACATTCTGGCCCCCGTCTTCCAGAGTGATGGATACAAAATGGATAATCGGCTGCAGCGTAAATTTATATGAACCATCACCATTCTTCACATTATTAGCATTGTATGTATACGTCACATATTCATCCGGCTTAATGCCATAGATTTTTCCACCATCGATCTCGTAAGTGCCAGACCCGGCTTTTGCAGTATAATTTTGCAGATTTGCAATCCTCTCCATTATAATCCCCGGGAATGCTTTCTCTAAATCCGCCCAGTATCCTCTTGTCTCATCATAGCCGCCAATTTCAACATCAATGCTCTGTGTCTTTAGATTACTGCTGTTAAAGCCGTCTTGGGTGTAGGTCATTTCATCTATCTCATCAGGGATATTCACATAAGCGAGATCCGTACCGGAAACAAGTAGTGAATTATGACGACCATGTTTCTTTAGATTCGGCAAATCTAAATAATGCAGACTTGGCGCGTTGGTGACAATCAAACTCGTCAGATTTGAAATCTGATCCGTACCAGTGATCCTGCTCAAATTAGGGCAGTTTCCAGCATTTAACTTTCTTAGGTTCCCGGCATTGCTCACATCAATTGTTTCAATACCGCTTCCATCCAAAACAAGTTGCTGAGGAACATATCCTCCAGACCAACTATCCCGCATTGACAAGAATTTGGGAACTTCAAATGTCCCTGTCAACCCTGTATTACCATTTAAATCAAGCATCTCCAAATTTTGATATTGCTCAGCCAAATGTAACTTCTCAGTAGTTAATGCTTTATTATTATAAACGTCAAGATATTCTATCAGTCCATTATCTTCAACTGTAACCTCAGTTAATTGGGGGCAGTTCACTACTTCAATCCATTTTAATTTGTTTCCATCGTTTTGGAAACTCACTTTTTCTAAAGCCTGATTGTTATTTAAACGAATTTTAGTAAGGGTAGTTATGTTTTGTATCACAGAACTATCAAAACTGCTGATGTTCGTATTATTTAGCGTCAGCGTTGCCAACTTACTGAGGCTTCCCTTTATCTGGTCACTTTCATATTCAGACAGATCCGATCCTGTCATATCCAGCGTTGTAGTCGTCGTATTATTACCAAAGTCAACATGGAATCCTTTCGGCATGTTCTTAAGATTTATGGTTGTCAGTTTCCCCATCTTCCTTAAGTCAACTTCCCCAGCAACATTATCCAGTGTCACGCTTGTCACACCATTTGCGGCCGGAAATGTTATCTTCTTGCCTGAAACATTTGTCAGTGACAATTCTGTTGCCACTGTCAGTGGACTTAACTCAAGGTCACCTGTCGTCTGTACCCCGTTCAGCGTCAGATTTTCTACTCCTGTCATGCCGCTGAAATCAATTGTACCCGCCTCTACATTCGTCAGTGTCAGCTCGGTTACACTAGCAGCAGTTGGAAGTTTGATATCACCGCTTTTCACGTTTGCCAAAGAAAATCTTGTCAACCCTGTCAGGTTACTGAAATCAAGTCCGGTAGTATCTATGTTATCCAATGTCAGTGATGTTAAACCGCTTGGAAATTTTACAGCTACGCCTGACAGGTTTACCAGAGACAATGTCCTCAAACTTGCCCTTTTGCTTAAATCAAGATCCGTAACCTTAACGTTATTTAACGTCAGGTTTACTAATCTGTCACCCGTCGGAAGTGTTACGGTTGTATCCGGAAAGTTTGTCAGTGACAGCGTTGTTATACTTGTGTTGCCGCTGAAATCAAGGTCTGTTCCAGAGTTCCCCAGATTAGTGCCATCCAATGTCAGGCTTGTCAGTGTGTTTAGCTGGCTCTTAAGATTCTCCAGATTGGTCAGCGCCGTTGTCCCAGTCAGGTTTAAGGTTGTCATGTTCATCGGCGCTGTCGGAAAGCTGATGGACGTTAAGGCGGCTGCATCGGTTAGATTTAAAATCCCTACAGTTACATTCTCTCCAATGACAATATTTTCCAGCGCCCCGTTGTTGCTGCAGTCTATTTCCGTAAATTTGGCATGGCTACCATTTGTCCCTGACGGGATATTAAGAGATCTGACCGAAGTATTTTGAAGCTTTAAAGTGACTCCGTTTTGATTTGTCAGATATTCCAAACCGGACAGGGATGAAAGACTGGTAAGTCCTCCCATCCTGACACTGCTTACATTTGTATTCTTTTCGCCAAAGGTGATCCCCGTGATCTTTGTGCCGTACCCCGTGATCTCCGTAAGCGCCGAGAGTTGTGAGACATCCAGTTCTCCTGATAACCCCGTATTAAATATTTGTAGCGTTGTAACCGCCGTAAGGTTTGACAGACCCGTAAGTCCTGTGACTCCCGTCCCTGAGACGTTCAGTGTCGTAAGGCTTGTAAGCTTCGAGACATCCAGTTCTCCCGTGACTCCTGTCTTGCTGATGTTCAATGTCATAAGCTTCGGAAGGTTCAAGACAGCATCCACATTCGTCAGTTTAGAGACGTTGGGGATACTCACGGTTGTAAGATTTATAAAATGCTCCAGTCCTTTCAGACTCTCTAATTTGGACGTAACATTCTGATTGTTTGGATTGAAGCTCGTTGGAGCATCCCTTAATTCATCTTCTGACAGGAAATCATCACCATTAGTATCTATATTGCTTTTATTGTTTATTATCCACTGTTTGACGCCGGGATCAAAATTTTCATCGTTGATCTCTACGCCCCCTGCGTCACGGGTGCTTGCAAACAGGTCAATTCCATTTGTCCCGGTACTTCCGTCCGTCGGTGTCGTTCCATCCGTTACTGTCGTTCCATCCGTTACTGTTGTTCCATCCGGGTTATCCCCGCCCGGTGTCATTGTATTTGTGTCGTCCGGTGTGGTTGTGCCATCCGGTGTTGTTGTCGTTGTGCCGTCCGGCGTTGTCGTGATTGTGCCGTCTGGTGTCGTTGTACCATCCGGTGTCGTTGTGGTTGTGCCGTCTGGTGCCGTTGTACCGTCCGGCGTTGTTGTGGTTGTGCCGTCCAGTGTGGTTGTACCGTCCGGCGTAGTTGTAATTGTACCGTCCGGTGTCTCGCTGCCTGTTGTCAATAGTTCCTTTTCTCCCTGTATGCCGGAAGTCTCTCCTGACAGCTCCAATTCCTCTGCCTGTACTGCCCCGCCGCTTACAGTCCCAAGCGCCAGAAGCAGCGCCGCTCCAAGTGCCGCGGCTTTTCTTGTTGTTCTTTTCTTCATTACTTACCCCTTTCTTTTGTCTGGCATCTTGTTGGTTGTTTTACAGAATGCTTTTCTCCCTCTCTCCACATCCTTTCCTTATACTCTCCCACTGCTTTTCTCCCAGTGTTATCATTATCCACTATATTGTACCCCCCCCCCCTGTTTATTTGTCAATAATTTTGATGAAAATCGTCTATTTAACGGAGAAAAGAAAAAAGCAGCCTTTTTAAGCTGCTTTCAAACAATACCTGTAGGTACCATCCATTATTCAATTTTATCGTTATAATCAGGGTTATGATTTCATTTTCAGCTCCTGCGCTGTCTTCCCACCTCAAACATAAGGACTGCTGCCGCCACAGCGGCGTTTAACGATTCCGTCTGTCCCTGCATAGGAATTCGTATAAGGCAGTCTGCGCACACAGTGACCTCGTCGCGAAGTCCGTTCCCCTCGTTACCGATGAGGAACGCACAGCCGCCGCAGTAATCCTCCTCATCGTAGGCATTTTCCCCTTCAAGGTGAGCGGCGAACACCCGTATCCCTGCCGCCTTCAGCTCCCCGATCGCTCCGGGGAGATCGTCTGTATATAGAAACGGCACACGGAAAACCGCGCCCATAGTAGAGCGGATGACCTTGGGATTATAGATATCCACACAGTCCCTGCTAAGGATCAGTCCGGTCGCTCCCGCCGCCTCAGCGGTGCGGAATATGGTTCCCAGATTTCCGGGATCCTGCAAATTGTCAAGGACAAGAACGTGGGGTTCTCTTGACGTTTGCTGTCCGCCCCTTGTATTTTCTCCCTTATCAGGGTTTACGCCCAGTATATCTGCCATCGTATATTCCTGCCGCCTTACTACAGCCAGCACTCCCTGTGGCGTCTTTGTATCCGACACACGGGCAAATACCGGGTCTGAAAGCACTTCTGCCCCTCCCAGAGAGACCGACTCCAAATTCAGCGGTATGCCGGCAGAGGCTTTTCCGTATCTGCATGATACGTCCACAGCAGAGGTATGTTCTCTCTTGGCATAGCTCTCTGACACATACAGCTTCACGATCCGCTCAGGCGGGATCTCCGCTGCCATGCGGGGGCCTTCCACAATGAACACTCCTGCTTCTTCCCTTGCCCGGCCTTTCTTCTGAAGCCGGAGCAGTTCTTTTATCTGTGCGTTTGATGTACTCGTGATCATAACCCCGTCTTCTCCCTGTTATTTCTTCTTAGAATCGAATTTTTCAAGAATCTCATTGGAGCCGATCACGATAAGGATACCGCCTTCCGGCAAAGGGAGCTGCGGATCAGGCGTCACGTCAACCTTGCCGTCGGCGATGATTCCCACTACATTGATGCCGAAGCGGTCGCGCAGCTTAAGTTCCATAAGATTCTGTCCTATCCACTTCTGGGGCACAGCGATCTCAACCAGACTGTAGTCGTTGGACAGGGCGATCCAGTCCATGAACTCCTTTGCCACAAGGTTTTTCGCCACGCGGCTCCCCATCTCGATCTCAGGGTATACGATCCTGTCAGCTCCCACACGTTTTAGGATCTCTCCTTGAAGCTCATCCTTTGCCTTGACAAGCACAAGCGGAATCTCCATTTCCTTACAGATCATAGTCGCCATGATGCTCGCCTCCAGATTCTCGGACAGGGCGATCACAACCCCGTCAAGGTTCCTTCCGCCCAACGCCTGAAGCGCGTCAGGGTCAGAGGCATCCGCCCTGATCGCATAGGATACCTTATCTGAAATATCCTGTATCTTCTCATAGGAATCATCCAATACCAGCACATCGCATCCCATATTTTCTAATGTCACTGCAACACTGTACCCAAAGCTCCCCAAGCCAAGTACCGCAAACTGTTTCTCCATGATATCCTCTCCTAATCTTCATCTTTTTTATCTGGTTCCTTTATGCCTGTTTACCCGGTCTTTATGCGGCGCACTCTTGCCTGTCCCCGTTCTCATCCGAGCATGATCTTCTCCTGAGGCAGCTCCCTGAACTGAGTGCTTTTGTTTGTTTTCCCCGCAAATACCAGCGCCATCGTCATTGGTCCGATACGCCCGATATACATAAGAAGCATGAGCACGATGTGGCTCCCCCTCTCCAGATGGGGCGTCAGATCCGCAGTCAGTCCCACCGTCGCCACCGCAGAAACCGCTTCATAGAGAAGGGAAAGGAAATCCTCCCCGGGTTGGAATACTGTCAGTGCCGCCACACCGCAGAGCAAAAAGGTAAATGTGATCATCGTAATCGTAATCCCTGATCTTACAATCTCGCTGTCCAGTTTTCTGTTATAGCACTCTGTATCCCTTCTTCCACGTAAGAAACATATCACTGTAAGGAGAAGCATGGCCATGGTCGTCGTCTTAATCCCGCCCGCCGTCCCCGCCGGAGAACCTCCGATAAACATAAGAATACACCCCAGAAGCTTTGAGCTGGAGTGAAGGCCTGACTGCGAAACTGTTGCAAACCCCGCCGTCCTTGTTGTAACGGACTGGAACATGGACGACATCAGTTTTTGGAACACATTCATGTCTCCCATGGTATCCGGATTATTATACTCAAAAAGAAAGATGCCTATAGTACCGACAAGTATAAGGCTTACAGTCATTGTAAGAACGATCTTGCTCTGGAGCTGCAGACGGGTGAATATCCACTTGGCCGGTCTTTTTTCTCCGGATAACTGGCGCCTTATATTGACCGCAATATCATGCCATACCGGGAATCCCAGTCCGCCCATTATAATAAGGAACATGGTAGTAAAATTGATCAACGGGGAGGCCGCATATCTGATGAAGCTGCTGTCCCCGATAATGTCAATTCCCGCATTGCAAAAAGCCGATATGGAGTGGAACACTGCGTACCATATGCCCCGAACCACTCCGAATTCGGGTACAAATTCAAACGCATAAAAGGCTGCTCCGATCCCTTCCACAAGAAAAGTCCCCTTGATGATCCGTATCATAAATTTTACAAGACCGGACAAAGTATCCAGACCGTAGGCCTGCTGGATAGTAATACGCCGCTTCATGCTGATGCGTTTTCCCAGTATAAGGAAAAAGGCGGACATACACGCAATGATCCCAAGTCCCCCAATCTGGATCAGAACCAGCAGAATAACTTGTCCGACCAATGTAAACTGCTCCGCAGGCACAATCGTCACAAGACCGGTCACGCACACCGCAGTGACAGATGTGAACAGCGCATCAATAAACTCCATGGGTCTCAGATTTGAAAACGGCATCCATAAAAGGACTCCTCCAAACAGGATCACCCCCAGAAACCCAAGGGAAACAAGCTGTACCGTATTGAGCCTGAGCCTTCTGGCGCTTTTCTTCTGTTTATCCATGATAAATGCTCTCCCCATAAATTAACTTATACTCAATATGCTTTTACATATTATACCTTAAAACGATACCCCACGCCCCATATGGTCTCGATATACTGCGGATGGGACGTATCATACTCGATCTTCTCTCTGATCTTCTTGATATGCACCGTGACCGTGGCAATATCCCCGATGGATTCCATGTCCCATATCTCCCGGAACAGTTCTTCCTTTGTATACACATGGTTCGGGTGTCCCGCAAGAAAGGTCAGCAGATCAAACTCCTTCGTCGTAAATGATCTCTCTTCGCCTCCGACCCATACGCGCCGCGCGGTCGTATCGATCTTCAGTCCGCGGATCTCAATCACTTCATTTTCTTCTATCGTGCTGCCGATCAGCCTTTCATAGCGGGCAAGATGAGCCTTCACCCTTGCCACCAGCTCGCTCGGACTGAACGGCTTTGTCATGTAGTCGTCCGCCCCCAAGCCGAGTCCTCTGATCTTATCGATATCATCCTTCTTCGCGGACACCATTATGATGGGGGTATTCTTCTTGTCACGGATCTGGCGGCAGATTTCAAAACCGTCGGTTCCGGGAAGCATCAGATCAAGGATAATAAGATCAAAGTCTCCTTCAAGTCCCTTCTGCAGTCCGGCATTTCCATCATTCGCCACTTCCACCTCAAAGTTGCTCAGCTCCAGATAATCCTTCTCCAGATCTGCAATGCTCTCCTCGTCTTCCACTATCAAAATACGCTTACTCATCAATCGGTACCTCCTGATATTTTCTTACTACAAAATACATTGTCGTACCAGCGCCCTCTTCACTGGCTGCCCAGATATTTCCGCCGTGCTCCTCCACGATCTTCTTTACAATCGAAAGACCGATGCCGCTGCCGCCCTTCGAGGAATTCCTCGAGGCGTCGGTGCGGTAAAAACGGTCGAAGATATACGGCAGATCCTTTGAAGCGATCCCTTTCCCGTTATCGCCCATCTCTATCTGGATGAAGTCTCCCACATCCTTTACCCCCATCGTGATCTCAGCTTTGGGTTTATCCATATATTTCAAAGAATTTGACACGATGTTATTGATGACCCTCCGAAGCTGCTCCGGGTCCACAATGACTCTGGCGTCCTCCTCCATATCGTTCTGATAGGAGAAACCCACTCCCTTCGCCTCCAGCTCCATATGAAGATCCTCGGCACAGTCCTCAAAATAATCCCGCGCCGATATGGTCGTGAAATTATAAGGTATCCTGTTCGTATCGATCTTGGAGTAGAGCGTCAGCTCATTGATCAGAAGGTCCATCTCATTAGCCTTATTATATATGGTCTTGATATATCTGTCCATCTTTTCCGGCGTATCCGCCACACCGTCCATGATTCCCTCCACATAGCCTTTGATCGCCGTGATCGGAGTCTTAAGATCATGGGAAATATTGCTGATAAGCTCTTTATTCTCCCGGTCAAACTCTACCTTCTCCTCCGCATTGGCTTTAAGCCTTAGGCGCATCTCCTCAAAATCCTGACAGAGCTGCCCGATCTCATCCTCTGACTCCTGCCGGATCTCAAAGTCCAGATTGCCCTCGCGAATGTTGCGCGCCGCCTTCTGGAGCTTCGCCAGCGGCACAGAGATACTGCGGTATATCCAGTATACGAGGAGTCCTGTCGTCAGGAGCACCGCCGTTAAGTACACCTGCTGTATCTCGTTCACACGCTCCGGCGCGAAAGTTCGCATCGCCACAGTGGTAAATGTCCCCGGCAGGATCATGACAGCGGTAAATACAATAATGAGTTTCGTTCTGAGTTTCATGGGCGCTCCTTTCATACAGTTTATCCCAAAAATGTACGATTACTTCTCCATTATAACAACAGATAAAATAGAAATCCATTTGTTTTTTCTTATTCAATGTGCTACTATTATTAAAAGCATTTTATTTCTAAGAGCTGTTTTTCTATTGCGGCATCCGCCGCCTCAGAAATCTAAAGCATATCTAAAGGAATCTCAATGCTTTCTATCCCAATTAACAAAAGCAGAGAGGTTGTCCTTTAGAGACAGAATAAGTCTCTCTGCACCATTTTCAAGGAGGCTTTTCTATGACAAATGAGAAAATGACACATGTGAACCGCACCTACAAATCAACCGTCTTTACCATGCTGTTTGAGGACAGAAATAACCTGTTGGAGCTGTATAACGCAATGAGCGGGAAGCACTATACAGACCCTGCGCTCTTAGAGATTAATACACTGGAAAACGCAATTTATATGTCCATAAAAAATGATGTATCTTTCATCATTGACGGCAGACTCTCCCTGTACGAGCATCAATCCACATACAGTCCGAATCTTCCTCTCAGATTTCTTTTCTATGTCTCGCATCTGTACGCAGGTATTACGAATAGCGCAAATCTGTATGGAACAAAGCCTGTAGATATACCTGCTCCCGAATTTGTCATTTTTTACAATGGAGCAGATGAGATGCCTGAACACAAAATACTGAAGCTGTCTGATCTGTACACTGTACATGATAGAGAATGCGGACTGGAAGTTAAGGCAAAGATGCTGAATATTTGCGGTGACAACAATAAGGCTTTAAAGCGGGCCTGCCGTACTCTCGGTGAATATGCGTCATTTTGCGAAAAGATGCGCAGCTATGCCAGAATAATGAGTATCGAAGATGCTGCGGATCAGACTATTGACGAATGTATTAGAGAAGGGATACTTGAGGAATTCCTTCGAAAGCATAAAGTGGAGGCGAAAAGTATGAGTATATTTGAGTACGATCAGGAAAAACATCTTCGGATGGAACGGGAAGAAGCCCGCGTTGAAGCTGTAAAAGATGTTGCCAAAAGGATGCTTCTCCAAGAGTTCCCCGATGAACAGATCATAAAACTATGCGGCATTTCAAGCGATGATCTCGAAAAATGTCGTAAATCTCTTGAGTTGCAATAGCACTTTCAACACAAGCAAAAAGTCAGACACCCCATAACGGCTGTCTGACTTTTTGCTTTCACTATTTTATAAGTATTTTTTCAGTTCATCTGCTTTATCCAGCCTCTCCCACGGGAGATCCAGATCATGGCGTCCGAAATGTCCGTAAGCTGCCGTTTGTTTATAGATCGGTCTGCGAAGATCGAGCATACGGATGATACCTGCCGGGCGGAGATCGAAGTTCTCCCTTACAATCTCTACCAGTTTATCGTCAGACACCTTACCTGTGCCAAATGTATCTACGGAAATCGATGTAGGCTGCGCTACTCCGATGGCATAGGAAAGCTGAATCTCACACCTCTTTGCCAGTCCTGCGGCAACGATATTTTTAGCAGCGTAACGAGCCGCATACGCCGCAGAACGGTCCACCTTCGTACAGTCCTTTCCCGAGAATGCTCCGCCGCCGTGGCGCGCCATGCCGCCATATGTGTCCACGATAATCTTGCGCCCTGTCAGTCCGCTGTCCCCATGAGGCCCGCCGATCACGAAACGCCCTGTCGGATTGATGAAGAACTTTGTCTCCTCATCTACCATATCTGCCGGGATGACAGCGTCAAATACATGCTTCTTAATATCTTCATGAATCTGCTCCTGTGTCACTTCCGGGTCATGCTGTGTAGAAAGAACGACAGCCTCCAGTCTCTTCGGTGTCCCGTCCTCACCGTATTCTACTGTTACCTGTGTCTTTCCGTCCGGGCGAAGGTAGGGAAGCATTCCTGACTTTCTCACTTCTGTCAGACGCAGCGCCAGCTTATGCGCCATAGCGATGGGGTAAGGCATGTATTCCTCCGTCTCATCAGAAGCATATCCGAACATCATTCCCTGATCTCCAGCTCCTGTGGCCTCGATGTCGCCCTCTGACATCTTATTCTCCTTCGCTTCAAGCGCCTTGTCAACTCCCAACGCAATGTCTGCCGACTGCTCGTCGATCGTGGTGATCACGCCGCATGTATCTGCGTCAAATCCATACTTTCCTCTTGTATATCCGATCTGACGCACTGTTTCGCGCACAATCTTCGGGATATCTACATAAGCCTTTGTGGTAATTTCACCCATAACCATCACCATTCCTGTCGTACAGCATGTCTCACATGCCACACGGCTCATGGGATCCTGCTCCATCAGCGCGTCTAAGATCGCGTCTGAGATCTGGTCGCACATCTTATCGGGATGGCCTTCTGTCACTGATTCTGATGTAAATAATAATTTCTCCATTGTATCTCCTTTCCTTGAACCGCCGCAGCCGCTGCGGCATAACTTTCTCTTCTGGATCGCTGTCCTATTTAGAACAAAGAGTTCCGCTTGCGGAACTCCCGCGCCGAGCGCGGTCGCTTTAGCGACATATTTCATATTCGCGCGAGTGCGCGTCCTGCACGGAGTGCTTTTTATATCGCAGACAAGTCCGAAGGACTTTCCTGTGATATAAAAAACAGTCCGCATAAGCGGACTGTCAACGTATCTCAACAATCCTCTTATTGTTCGATGACTCGCTCAGGTTGGCACCTTCCTTATCGAAACAAGGGGTTGCCGCAGCTTCACAGATCCTTTGTATCTCCACTGCTCTGAATAAGAGAAAGTTTTATTATTTTATTTGTTCCTGTACAAACTTTACATTGGAAAATGTAAAATGTCAATACCTTTTATGATATTATCCGACTTTCAGCTTGAACTTCTGGATATCCTTCTCACTGGACACCTTCTCGATCATGCCGCCCAGACTTCTTAATTTATCCTCAAACCGCTCGTATCCTCTCTGAATATAAGCGATATCATCCACTATCGTGATGCCGTCCGCCGCAAGGCCTGCAATACACAGGGCCGCGCCCGCTCTTAAGTCCGGTGCGCTCACCCGCGCTGCCGAGAACTTCTCCACGCCTTCGATCGTAGCGGAATTTCCCTCTACCTTAACCTGCGCACCCATGCGCGCTAACTCTCCAAGATATTTGAAACGGTTCTCGAAAATACTCTCCGTGATGGTACTCGTTCCATTCGCAAGTGCAAGCGCCACCCCAATCTGAGGCTGCATATCTGTCGGATACCCCGGATACGGAAGCGTCTTAACCTGTGTGCTCGAAAGTCTTCCCTTCGCCACAACACGGACTGCATCGTCAAATTCCTCGACCTCGCATCCAATGTCGATCAGCTTTGAGATCGTGGCGTCAAGATGCTTCGGAATCACGTTCATGACCGTAATATCTCCCTTTGTCGCCGCTGCGGCAAACATAAATGTCCCCGCTTCGATCTGATCCGGTATAATAGAGTATTCTGTCTTATGAAGAGACTTGACGCCCCGGATCTTGATTACATCCGTTCCCGCTCCTCTGATATTTGCCCCCATGCTGTTTAGGAAGTTCGCCATATCAACCACATGGGGTTCCTTGGCCACATTTTCCATGATGGTCGTACCCTCTGCCATTGCCGCCGCCATCATCACATTAATCGTCGCGCCCACTGTCACCACATCAAAATACAGATGGGTTCCGCGAAGCTTATCCGCCTCGGCAACAATCTTGCCGTGCTCAATGTCCACATCCGCGCCAAGCGCGCGGAAGCCTTTCAAATGCTGGTCAATCGGCCTGCTTCCGATATTGCAGCCGCCCGGCAGGGCAACCTCAGCGCGTCTGTACTTGCCAAGCAGAGCTCCGAGCAGATAATAAGAAGCACGGATCTTTTTAATATAATCGTATTCGATATTGAAATCACCGATCGTACTGCCGTTGATCTTCACAGTATGCCTGTCGATGCGCTGCACCATGGCTCCGATCCCGCTGATCGCTTCCAGCATTACATTCACATCATTGACATCCGGCAGATTATCGATCAGAACTGTCTCATCTGTCATAATCGCTGCTGCAAGAATCGCAAGGGCCGCGTTCTTCGCACCGCCTATCTCGACCTCGCCTACAAGCGGATTCCCGCCTTTGATGATATATTGCTCCATTTCGCACCTCGATTTAGATTCTATTTTTTCATATCTGTACTTTTGACTTATTCATTCTGTCTTATCCAAAGTCCTATTTTACTTTGAATTATGTCTGATTGTCAAGTTTTTTGGGAATCTGCGCTTTTTTCTCGCCTTGTTTTTGTATTTCTTTACTGCTTTGAGAACATTTTCTATCGTTTCCTCAATGCGGCACCCCTCCTCAGACACGGTAATGTCCGCATATTTTTCAAAGTATGGGACGCGCTCATTGTACAGATCCCTGAAGGTCTGGCCCTCACGCAGTACAACGCCCCGCTTCTTCGGATTGTGTATCCGCTTTTTTATTGTCTGATAAGAAACCTTTAAATATACTATTATCCCTGTCTTTTTAAAATGCTCCATGGCTTCTTTGCAATAAATCACGCTCCCGCCCGGCGAGATCACGGAATTCTCCGCCTTCACGGAAGCGTTCACCCGATTCTCAATTTTTAAAAAACCTTCCTCCCCCGCCTCGGCAATAATCTCCCGAAGCAGCTTGCCTTCCTGTTCCTGAATAAGAAGGTCTGTATCGATAAACTGCATACCCAGCCGTTTTGCAACCACAATTCCAACCGTGCTCTTTCCAACTGCGGGCATGCCTATAAAAATAAGATTCTTTTTCATCTGTTTCTTTCCTTCTGTCTCCTAAAGTCCTTTCAGGCCATACTGGCGCGCCGCGTCAGAACAGGCGTCTGCACCTTCTGCGGTGGTCGCACCTGCGCCGGTATATCTCCTGAAAAAGCATCACTTCCACAAGATCTCTTATGGACTGCGCTTCTATATCCGCGCCCATATCGCTCTTTCTGCCGCTGCTCCTGTCTGATGCGCTGATATCAAGCCGCTCATGCCGGCACACATTATCGCATATCCGCCCGCACATCAGCTTAAGCTGCAGCTTATCCGGGTACTGGTCATACACCATACTGTTCTCATACTCCATGCGGTCGCACTCCTCTTCCACATAGGGAAGGATACGTTTGGGCAGATCAGGATACATGCTCCTTAAGTACTCAATATCCATTCGCTCTGTTCTCTCATCATCATATGAAAATGGCACCGGATACGCCATATAATAAGGCATTCTTTCATTCATGCTCTTCACTCCCGGACAGACGTTATATGTTTACTATATGCACATCTGATCCGTTCCGTGACAGAATAGGGATCCGCCGGACTTCCTCCGGCCGCTTCTTTATCTGCCGGCCGCTTTGCCTACCGGTCGCTCTCCCGCAGTATCCTCTGTACCTCCAGACGGGTCTCTCCGATTCCGATAATATCATCTCTCTGGATAACAACCGGCCCATCTATCCGCTCGCCATTTAAAAAGGTGCCGTTTCTTGAGCCTTCATCTTTCAAATACAGACTGTCCGCCTTATGGATAATGGCACAGTGTACCTTAGAAACCCTGCCGTCTCCCAGAATAGGCAGGTATTTCTCATACATGCTTCCATCGTTTCCTCTTCCAATTCCCACTGAATCGTAAAAAGTAAATGTGTACTTATCCCAACTGTCGATATCTTCCAATAAGATCTTCCACTGCCTCCTCTTTTTCCTGTGGGGGCGTTCCTGAGACGCCTGAGGCGTTTCCCTTCCGGGTCTGCGGCGCGGCGCGCCATAGTCGTCTTCTTCATCCTCATGTCTGCGGCTTCTGCCTTTTACATTTACCGCCATGTCATTTCTTTTTTTTATACCTGCAAAGGACACTGCCAGCATCAAGAAACTGCCGACAGCAAGCACAATCATCGCTATCCAATACCACATACTGTTTATCTCTCCTTTAGGTCTTAATACTACTATATTTTCACCTTGCGGGCAAGGGGAAATAGCGGTTTTTGTCGGATCATGCGTTGGCAGAACATGGATTTCTGTGTTAAAATGTCTTTGTTGCAAATGTTTGGTAAAAGCTATAGAAAAGGAGTCCCTTATGAGTATCATCCGACCTTTCCGGGCCTTTCGCCCGACACCAGAGCTGGCCCCTTCCATCGCCGCTCTTCCATATGATGTGTATAACAGTTCGCAGGCCCGCAGAATCGTCAATGCTGAGCCGATGTCGTTTTTGAAGATTGACCGTGCCGAAACCCTTCTTGACGAAGGGATTGATATCTATTCCCCAAAAGTTTACGAAACTGCCCGGAACACCTTAGACGGGATGATACAGGACGGCGCTTTCATTCAGGATGAGACAGACTGTTACTATATCTATGCGCTCACCATGAACGGAAGAACCCAGACAGGACTCGTAGGCTGCGCCTCCATCGACGATTACGTAAACAGCGTGATCTTAAGGCATGAGAACACGCTTGAGGCAAAGGAGCAGGACCGCATCCGGCATATCGATACATGCAGTGCGCAGACCGGCCCCATCTTCCTCACCCACCGTCCAAATGAAGAGCTTCGCCATATATTAAACCATATAAAACAGGGTGCGGCTTTGTATGACTTTACAAGTGACGACGCTGTCCGCCATCAGGTATGGAAGATTGAACGTCCGGAGGATATCGAGAATATTTCCCGTCTTTACAAAGAGACAGACCACCTCTATATTGCGGACGGACATCACAGAGCTGCCTCTGCGGTAAAAGTCGGATTATCCCGAAGAGCCGCCAATCCGGGCAGCTCCGGAACTGAGGAGTACAACTACTTCTTGAGTGTGCTCTTCCCCTCTGACGAACTGGAAATCTATGGATATGACCGTGTAGTAATAGACAGGAACGGCTATACAGACAGTGAATTTTTTGATAAGATAAAGGACGGCTTTCATATAACAGAAGCAGGGAATACGCCTTTCCGTCCCTCGCGCAAAGGGGAGTTCGGCGTGTACTGCGCCGGTATGTGGCGCCGCCTACAGGCAAAACCTGCCCTTTTATCAGATGACCCGGTAAAAGGTCTTGATGTCTCCATCCTTCAGGAGCAGATTCTTGCTCCGGTTCTTGGCATCCATGATCCCAAGACCGATCCCCGCATCCGTTTCATGGGGGAGATCAAAGGCTTCAAGGCGCTGGAACAGGCTGCGGACGAATCTGATGGAATCGCGTTTTCCATGTATCCTACGTCCATGAAAGAGCTTCTGCGGATCGCAGACCACGGACTGCTCATGCCCCCTAAGTCCACATGGTTTGAACCCAAACTCCGAAGCGGACTGTTTATCCACAAATTCTGAATGACAGCCTGCCCCTTTCCACGAGGAACAGGAGCATAAAATATACAAACGCACATTAGAAATATAAATAGAAAACAGAGGAGATGTTATCCATGGAAAGAAATGACCTTTGCTGGTGCGGCAGCGGCAGGAAATATAAGAAATGCCATATGCCCATCGAAGAAAAAATGCTTATACACGCGGAGAAAGGAGAAATCGTACCCACACGTGAACTTCTCAAAACTCCCGCCCAGATCGAGATGATCAAAAAGAGCGCCGCGCTTAATACAGCCGTCCTCGACGAAGTGGCAAAGCACATCCATATCGGCATGAGCACGGCGGAGATCGACAACATTGTACACGACTTCACTGTTGGGCACGGCGGCATCCCCGCCCCTCTTGATTATCAGGGTTTCCCAAAGAGTGTATGTACCTCTCTCAACAACGAAGTGTGCCACGGTATCCCCGACGAGAATATTATTCTTCAGGAGGGGGATATCATCAATGTGGACGTGTCTACAATCCTTGACGGCTATTTCTCTGATGCTTCCCGCATGTTTAAGATGGGGAAAATCTCTGAGCGGGCAGAGCGCCTTATCCGCGTTACACAGGAGTGTGTGGAGCGCGGTCTTGCGGCCGCAAAGCCGTGGGGGCACTTAGGTGATATCGCGGACGCCATCAACAGCCACGCCAAAGCAAACGGCTATTCCGTTGTGGAGGAGATCGGCGGACACGGCATCGGACTTGCCTTCCATGAAGACCCGTTTGTGAGCTACGTAACACCCAAGGGCAGCGAGATGCTCCTTGTACCGGGCATGATGTTCACCATCGAGCCTATGATCAACGAAGGAAGTCCTGACTTCTTTGTCGATGAAGATAACGGGTGGACCGTGTACACGATCGACGACGGTCTGTCCGCGCAGATCGAGTATATGGTTCTCGTAAAAGAAGATGGGATAGAAGTGCTTACAAAATAGGCTCTGTATATGCAGAGGTAACAAAGTGAAACCATACAGAGTTTTCAGCTAAGACAGATCAGAGTGCCAAAAGCACCTTTTTAATCAGGTAATTTTAAAAAAGCTTTTGACACTCTGAACCTCTTTCTTTTTATAGTATTTCAGTATGCAGCTGCGCGAGTTGCCGCTTCAATTCTTTAATCTCTTTATTCTGCGCATCAATCGTCTTTTTCTGAGTATCAATCATTCCCTTCTGTGCAACAATTTTATTATCCTTTTTGCTCAAAAGTTTCCGCTGTGCGCCAATCTCATTATCCTTTTCTCCCAAAAGTTCTTTCTGCTCCTTGAGCTCCTGTCTCTGAGCATCGATCTCATCTTTCATATCGTCGATCATATACTGCACGGTATTTCTGTCCAGTTCCCGTAAC
>DWYT01000156.1 GCA_019118545.1 Candidatus Mediterraneibacter merdavium
TCATAATGTGTCACCTCTTTTTCTTTTGTTTTTCCCCTGTAGAGACGTTGAATCAATCCAAGTATTTTTCCTGAAGCCGCAAAAGCTCCTGTTCTGTCTTTACTTTCGCAAGTTCCTGTACCAGTTCCTCATTACAGAGCATATCGGAAAGCCTGCTCATATTATCCAGATGCCGGTTCGGATCACAGGAGGCCAGTGTGAAAAAAAGCTGTGCGTCCATCTCCTCATTCCCCGGTTCAAAGCTTACCGGTTTTTCCACCTTCATAAATGCGATCTCCGTCTTCTTTACTCCCTTTGCACCTTCCTGTGAGTGGGGAAGCGCTATATTGGGAGCTACCACAATATATGGCCCGTACTTCTCAATACATGCGATGATCTCTTCCTTATAATTCTCCTCTACCGACCCGTCTGCCTCGAGAACCTCACAGCTTAAACGTATGGCGTCTTTCCAGTCTTTTGCCTCTTTGACAAACTTTACATGATTCTTCTGAACAAATTCTCTTAACATCTTTTTCCCCCTACTATTACAAAAGTGAACGGAACGGAATATTCTGCGGCGCCTCGAAGCAGTCCTCGAATCCCCTTCTGTGGTGGTATGCCTTCTTATCCGCGTCCGCCGGATATACATATTTGCCGCCGACTTCCCATAAAAATGGGTGGAATTCGTATCCCAATCTATCCTTTTTCAGCTCATACAGCATTTTGATTTCATCTAAGTTCGCCATAAAATTCGTCCACACGTCATGGTGTATGGGGATTACAACCTTACACCTCAACGCCTCCGCCATGCGCAATATGTCGACAGAGGTCATCTTATCCTGCATTCCCACTGGATTTTCACCATATGAGCCAAACGCCACGTCAATATCGTAATCCTTTCCATGCTTTGCAAAATAAATGGAATAATGGGAATCCCCGCTGTGATAGATATTTCCGCCCGGTGTCTTGAGCAAATAATTCACCGCCTTATCATCCATGTCGTCAGGGCATTTTCCTGTCAGTTCCTCTCTGTCTTCTCCCTGCGAATCTGTAGTTACAAGGCATGTCCTGTCGAACGAATCCAAGGCAATGATTTCCACATCCTTCACCCTGATACGACTGCCCGGTTTTACTGTGATGCACCTGTCGGAAGGAACGCCCCACTTCTCCCATAATTCCACAGACTTCTTAGGGCCGATAAACGGGACGGGAATTTCCTTTCCATTTTCATCCGTGGTAGTCAGGCCGCTTTTAATCACATGGGCCGCAAATTCCGCGCTCATATGATCCTGATGATAATGTGTTGCCAAAACAGCGTCCACTGACTGAACCGCAAACGGGTCGATGACAAACGGAACCGCTCTTAAATTTGGCTGCATGGCTCTTGCCCCGCACATATTAGCCATCTGATGGCCCGGTTTCATCTTGCCGTCTCCATGTGTCCGTTTGCCGTTTCCGCACCACAGATCCACGGTCAGATTACACCCGCCGGGCGTCTTAAACCAGATACCTGTGCAGCCAAGCCACCACATCGCAACTGTTCCGGGATTCACTTTTTCCTCCTCGATCTCCTCATTCAGCCAAGTGCCCCACTCCGGGAAGGTGCTCATGATCCAGCTCTCTCTTGTGATTTCATCAATCTTGCTCATTAACCATCCTCCTTTTATGATTTTTATATTTCTTTATCGGAATATTATCATTATTTTATGTTTTTAACAATCGTTTTATATGTTCGATTATTCATTATATGTTTGTTTTAGTTTTTTCTACATTTTGCCTAATTTTTCTTCCTATATTTTATACATGTTGCTGTATTGATAACTGATATCTGAAAATTGATACGACCAAAAAAGAAAAACAGCCCCATCACACCTGTTCTGTGATGAGGCTGTTCTGCCATACCAATATTCATTTTGTATTATAGGATCAAAAGACAAATCATATCCCGGCCTCTTCCACCGGCTTCATGGTGATACGTCCTTCCCTTTCTTTCGTCTTTTCCTCGCCTTCCTCATCGGGTTCAGGCAGTCCTTTCACTTCACGGAAGATCTTCATAAACTCTTTTCCTGTGATCGTCTCCTTCTCGATCAGGAAAGCAGCGATCTTATCGAGCGCCTCCCTGTTCTCCGCGAGAAGCTTCTTTGCCTCCGCGTAAGCGGTCTTGAGCATCTTCATGACTTCCTCGTCGATCTCTGCTGCGGTAGCATCGCCGCAGTTTAACACTGCCCTGCCGTCCAGATATTTATTCTGTATGGATTCGAGTCCCATCAGGCCGAATTTCTCTGACATGCCATACTGGGTAATCATCGTCCGGGCGGTCTTTGTCGCCTGCTCGATATCATTGGCCGCGCCCGTGGTCACTGTGTCAAATACCAGTTCCTCGGCCGCACGGCCTCCGAGAGCCACCACGATCATTGCCTCTAGCTCTTTCTTTGTATTCAGGAACTTTTCTTCCTCCGGCGTCTGCATCACATAGCCAAGCGCGCCCATCGTCCTTGGAACAATGGTGATCTTCTGCACCGGCTCTGTGTTCTTCTGAAGCGCTGTCACAAGAGCGTGTCCCACTTCATGATAAGAGACGATCCGTCTCTCCTCTTTGCTCATGATGCGGTCCTTCTTCTCTTTACCGACAAGAACCACCTCCACCGCTTCAAAGAGATCCTTCTGGCTGACTACCTGACGGCCGTGCTTAACCGCGTTGATGGCCGCCTCGTTGATCATGTTGGCCAGATCAGAGCCGACAGCTCCCGAGGTTGCCAGAGCGATCGCCTCCAGATCCACGCTCTCGTCCATGCGCACATCCTTGGCATGGACTTTCAGTATATCGATACGTCCTTTCAGATCCGGCTTATCCACGATGATGCGGCGGTCAAAACGCCCCGGGCGCAGAAGCGCCGGGTCAAGAATCTCCGGGCGGTTCGTGGCCGCAAGGATAAGAAGTCCTTTATTCGTGTCAAATCCGTCCATCTCCGCAAGAAGCTGGTTCAGTGTCTGCTCACGCTCGTCGTTGCCGCCCAGCGCTGTATCGCGGGTCTTTCCGATAGCGTCGATCTCGTCGATAAACACAATGCACGGTGCCTGCTGGTACGCCTGTTTAAACAGGTCGCGCACACGGGACGCCCCCACGCCCACGTACATTTCCACAAACGCAGAGCCGGACAGGGAGAAAAACGGCACCTTCGCCTCTCCCGCCACTGCCTTGGCCAGCAGTGTTTTACCTGTTCCCGGCGGTCCCACGAGAAGCGCGCCCTTGGGAAGCTTCGCCCCGATTCCACTGTATTTTCCCGGATTATGCAGGAAATCCACCACCTCCTGCAGGGATTCCTTCGCTTCATCCTCTCCGGCTACATCCTGAAAGGTCACTCCGGTCTCCTTCTCCATGTACATCTTGGCATTGCTCTTTCCAACGCCCATCATGCCTCCGCCTTTTGACATCTTCCTGATAAACCATGACAGGACGAGCGCCATCAGCGCGATGGGGAGCACAAGCGTCACAAACAGCTCAAAGAACATCTGGCTCATGGTATCCGGGACCTCGCCTTTAAACTCCGCCCCTGACTTATAAAGCCTCTCGACCAAGGTGTCGTCGCTTACATAGGCGGTATAATAATCGGGACTGCTGTCCCCGTTTTCGCCCGCAGCGGCCTGACCCCATATCTGGTTTATGACACTGTCCATGCTGTCCGGCGCGCTCTCCTGCGCTTCTTTCGTGCGCGCCTCGTCTGTCAGCGTGATATAGATACGGTTGCTGCTTAAGCTGACCTCCGCCACCTTTTTGTCATCAACCATATCCAAAAATTTATCATAGCTTATCTCCTCAGGGCCTGACCCCCTCATCAGAGAATAAAAACCCATCACCATAAAAGTGACCAGCAGGGTTGTGACGAGGATGATCCCCCAGCCCTGCCGGTTGTTGTTGGGATGATTCTTATTGTTCTGGTTATCCATGTGTTTCCTCCTAAAATCAGCTATTACCATTATAAGTACAGGTTTTGCATAAATCAATAAAAAGATTATCACTTCATCCTTTTTTCACGCTTTTTTGACTGTTTACACGTTATTATTTATAATAATTTTACGTTCATTCAGCCGTGATTGCGCCCCCTGTAAATATTTTAGTGTCATTTTCGTATCAAATTCTTGAATGAATTGCTATGATGTGCTATATTTATGAGTAGAAAAGGGAAACCGCGAGCGGCCTACCCTCAAAAAGTAATTGGCAAGTTACTTGCTGTAACAGCCGTCATTATTGCGAGTAATGGCGGCTATTTTTTTCCCTTGAAAATCTGATAACACAGACCAACAAGGGCAACAATGAAGATCAACAACTGGAACAAGTCCGAATATGTAACATTCATTGGCATCGCCCTCCCTTCTTTTGTCTGGAGGGTTCGCCCCTCCGAAAGTATCAGAGGGTAGCCGCCCGGCTTCGTGGTTTCCCTGTCCATATATTATCACAGCACTATCCCGCGTACAATATTTTTCTATGCTTACACCGCTCTACAAAGAAATGATTGAAAAGCTTGTAAAACCATGACTTTTTATAGTATACTGGGTACGGAATATGTCCTGAATCCGGCGGGTATCTTCCAAAGTACACAGCCGCCCGGCAAGCAGGATAAATTAAATTATAGAGACATACGAGTGGAGAATGAGAAATGAAAATCGGTTTTGACAACGAAAAGTACTTGAAAATGCAGTCCGAGCACATCCGCAGCCGGATCAATGAGTTTGACAATAAGCTCTATCTGGAATTCGGCGGAAAGCTGTTTGATGATTACCACGCCTCCCGGGTACTCCCCGGCTTCGCTCCTGACAGCAAGCTGCGGCTGCTAAAGGAGCTTAGTGACCAAGCGGAGATCGTCATCGCCATCAGTGCGAAGGATATCGAAAAAAACAAAATCCGGGGGGACTTGGGGATCACCTATGACACAGATGTGCTCCGCCTGATCGACACCTACAGAGAACAGGGATTGTATGTAGGCAGTGTAGCGATCACACAGTTTTCCGGTCAGGAGAGCGCCGTCCTCTTTAAAAACCGTCTGGAGAAGCTGAGCATCCCCGTGTATCTCCACTACGTGATACAGGGATATCCCTCCAATGTTCCGCTCATCATCAGCGAGGAGGGATACGGAAAGAACGAATATATCAGGACAAGCCGCCCTCTTGTGATCGTGACTGCTCCCGGTCCCGGAAGCGGAAAGATGGCCACCTGCCTCTCACAGCTCTACCATGAGCACAAGCGGGGAATCAACGCAGGATACGCAAAGTTCGAGACATTCCCTGTCTGGAACCTGCCGCTTAAGCACCCGGTAAACCTTGCCTACGAGGCCGCCACAGCGGATTTAAACGACGTCAACATGATCGACCCCTTCCATCTGGAAGCATACGGGGAGACAACCGTCAACTATAACAGGGACGTGGAGATCTTCCCGGTGCTCAATACGATTTTTGAGAAAATCTACGGGGAGAGTCCTTACAAATCTCCCACTGATATGGGCGTAAACATGGCGGGCAAATGTATCTGTGACGACGAGGTCTGCTGCGAGGCGTCAAAACAGGAGATCATCCGCCGTTATTACGCGGCCTTAAATTCACTGGTCAAGGGAGATTCCTCCGACAAGGAAGCGCAGAAGATCGAGCTTCTCATGAACATGGCAGGCATCACCATCGCGGACCGCAAAGTGGCCGTCAAGGCCCTTGAGCGCTCAAAGGAGACCAACGGGCCCGCCGCTGCGCTTGAGCTTGAGGACGGCACCATCGTCACAGGGAAGACAACCAACCTGCTGGGCGCTTCCGCTGCTCTTCTCTTAAATGTTTTGAAACACCTTGCAGGACTCGACCATGAGCTTCACATCATCTCACCGGAGTCCATCGAGCCGATCCAGAAGCTCAAGGTAGACTATTTAAAGAGCAAGAACCCCCGGCTTCACACGGATGAAGTGCTGATCGCGCTCTCTGCCAGCGCCGCGAATAATCCTGAGGCAAGGCTTGCGCTCTCACAGCTTCCGAAGCTGGAAGGCTGTCAGGCGCACACTTCTGTCCTGCTCTCGGATGTGGATATCAAAATCTTTAAAAAGCTGGGAGTACAGCTTACCTGTGAAGCGGTTTATGAACACGCTCCTCTTTGAACAGTTGCTTTAAAGATTTTGCTTTGACCATTTTCATAAATAGTATTTGCATTTTATCTGTTTTCAGGTGTATACTAGTAAAGTATTTTTACAGTCTGACTATACATATGGGATATCGGACCGCAAAGGCGCGGCCCCATACCTATAGTCAGGCTGTACTCTTTTTTTACGGGAGCTTCGTTCGAATCCGGCCGTAAAAAGTTATATCGTTCCATGACCACATACCACAAGGAGGCATCAGTATGGCAGTAAAATACGTATTTGTAACAGGCGGCGTTGTATCAGGACTGGGAAAGGGAATCACGGCAGCGTCTCTTGGACGGCTTTTAAAAGCGCGGGGATACACGGTCACCATGCAGAAATTCGACCCTTACATCAATATCGATCCCGGCACCATGAACCCAGTCCAGCACGGTGAGGTGTTCGTGACCGACGACGGGGCGGAGACAGACCTTGACCTCGGGCATTATGAGCGCTTTATCGACGAGAGTCTGACAAAGAACTCCAACGTGACCACCGGGAAAATCTACTGGTCCGTACTTCATAAAGAGCGCCGGGGGGATTTCGGCGGCGGGACGGTTCAGGTCATCCCCCACATCACCAATGAGATCAAGAGCCGCTTCTACCGCAATCCCGCCGCAGAGGATACCGAGATCGCCATCATCGAGGTGGGCGGGACTGTCGGCGACATCGAAAGCCAGCCTTTCCTCGAATCTATCCGCCAGTTCCAGCATGAAAAAGGGCGGGAGAACGTTATCCTCATCCACGTAACCCTCATCCCCTATCTGCGCGCTTCACAGGAGATGAAAACCAAACCCACGCAGGCAAGCGTCAAGGAGCTTCAGGGAATGGGCATCCAGCCGGACATCATCGTCTGCCGCTCTGAGTATCCCCTTGATCCCGGCATGAAGGACAAGATCTCCCTTTTCTGCAACGTGCCCGCAAAGCATGTATTGCAGAATCTTGACGTAGAATATCTGTACGAGGCTCCACTTGCCATGGAAAAGGAGCGCCTCGCTGAGGTTGTGTGTGAGTGCCTCCATCTGGACTGCCCGCAGCCTGATCTGAGAGAGTGGACGGATATGGTTGAAAAGCTGCGCTGTCCCACGCAGGAAGTCACGGTTGCCCTCGTAGGAAAATACATCCAGCTCCACGACGCCTACATCAGCGTGGTAGAGGCTTTAAAACACGGCGGAATCTACTCCCACACCACCGTCAATATCAAGTGGATTGATTCTGAAACTGTCACAGAGGAGAATGTGGATGAGCTTTTTGCAGGCGTAAGCGGCATCCTTGTTCCCGGCGGTTTCGGGCACCGGGGCGTGGAAGGAAAGCTTGAAGCCATCCGCTATGCCCGCACACATGGTATCCCTTTCCTCGGACTCTGCCTCGGCATGCAGCTTGCCATCGTGGAATTTGCACAAAATGTAATCGGATACAAGGACGCCCACAGCATGGAGCTGATGCCGGAGACTACCCATCCGGTCATCCATATTATGGAGGATCAGATCGGCATAGAAGACATCGGCGGAACCTTAAGACTTGGCGCTTATCCATGCGTGTTAAAAGAAGGCTCTCTTGCAAAGTCACTCTATGGGACAAAAGAGATCAGCGAACGCCACCGCCACCGCTATGAAGTGAACAACGATTACCGGGGAGAGCTGGAAGAAAACGGTATGTCCCTCTGCGGTTTATCTCCGGACGGCCGCATTGTGGAGATGATCGAGATCCCTGCCCACCCGTGGTTTATCGCCACTCAGGCGCACCCTGAGCTAAAATCAAGACCCAACCGCCCACACCCCCTGTTCAGGGGATTTGTGGAGGCCGCTCTGGAAAGACAGAACAAACAGAGCTGATATTAAAAAGGAAACCTCACAAGCATGTCCGCCCGGCACGTTACTCTCGGACATTAAGCGGCACCGCAGGGTAAATTCCCTACGGTGCCTGTTTTCTTTTCTCTGAAATATATTCTGCAAGCGCCGCTCCGGCCCATCCGGCAAATATCCCGACCGCCGCGCCGCCCAGCACATCGCTTGGATAATGGACGCCAACGTACAGTCTGGACAAAGAGATGAGTGCCGCAAGCACAAGACAAGTGATCCCCCACCTGCGGGGAAGGGTCTTATACAGGGCGAACGCTGCGGCAAAAGACGCGCATGTGTGCCCCGAGGGGAAGGAAAAGTCATGCTGTCTCTCAATGATGCGCATCAGTCCCTCGACCACTTCATACGGGCGGATGCGCGCCACGAGGTTTTTGAGCGCCACATTGGTGATGAGCGCCCCGATGACAAGGGCAAAAGAAGCGGAAATCCCCGCTTTTCTTGTGCTTTTCCATAGAAGCAGTGCAGCCGCCGCCGCAATCCAGAAAAAACCTCCGTCCCCCAGATGGGTAATGGCTTTCCAGAAGCCGTCCATCCACGGCTGGCGCAAATGCTCCTGAATGAATAAAAGGATATTCCCGTCAAGCGCCTGTAAAAAATCCAGCATACATTTACCTCTCTTTCAGTTCACATTCCCGGAACATTTCCTCCACGATCTTCTCATACACGGCGCATTTCTCAGCTTTCTTGATCTTCTTGGCATATTTTTTCGAATCCGCAAATATATCCGCCAGATAGAACCACAGTTCCTTCATCTTATACAGGATCGTGCGGTCTCCGGACATTTCCTCACAGTACCCCGAATACAGCAGATCATGGAACCGCCGCAGTTCCTCCTTATCTGCCCGCCTGCCGCCCTTGATCTGTCTTGCCAGCGAAGGATCGGTAAGAACCCCTCTGCCCATCATAATGGCGTCTGTCTGCGGGAATCTTTCCTGCAGTCTGTCCGCATCTGATACTGAATTAATATCGCCGTTGTAGCAGAGCGGGTTTCTGCTCTCTTCAAGGGCAATCTCAAACATTTCCAGACGAGGGGTATTTTTATAGAAATCCTTCTGCACCCTCGGATGGATAATCAATTCCTCCATCGGGTACTTGTTGTAGAGTTTCAAAAGACGCGTAAATTCCCCGGGTTCTTCCATCCCCAGCCTCGTTTTCACTGATATCCTGATAGGACATTTGCCAAAAATCTCGTCAAGAAACACTTCCAGCCGTTCCGGCTCCGCCAGAAATCCCGCGCCACGCCGTTTTGTCACCACCGTCTTGGACGGACAGCCGAGATTTAAGTTGACCTCTTCATATCCATATTCCTTGAGCTTAGCTGCCGTGCGCAGGAAATCCTCGGCCTGATTTGTCAGGATCTGCGGAACAGTCCTCATCCCCGCATTGTGGGCGGGAAGGATGTCCTTTTTCTCCCTTGCGCTGAAGTGTCCCATCTGGTTCGGCCTGATAAAAGGCACAAAATATTTGTCAAAACCGCCGAAGCACTCATACACCGCGCTTCTGTATATCCATCCTGTGATCCCCTCTAAAGGGGCAAGGTATAGTCTCATGGTAAACAAATTTCCTTTCCTGATAACAGACCTACCTTATTACAAAATCCTCTGCCTTGTCAAGCATTATCTCCTGTGATAGAATCAATTAAGTAACAGTTCAGTCATTTGATTCGGCGGCATTTCCGCTTTGTACAGCAGGAAGCGGCCGATGAATTTGGAAGAAGCAGCCAGCGGCTGGGAGGGGCGAGCTGTGACTTTGAAGGAATCTGACGGAATATCTTACCGGGATGAGACAGATGTTGTTAAGCAGGGTGAGGCGATTGTCTGAGTAAAACGAGTTGCGCCTCACACTGCTTTGCCTTTAAACAGCTTCTCAGCCCGTTAGATATTCCCATATTCCGGAACGGAACAGCGAGACCTCTCCCTGACCGCTGACTGCTTTTCAAAATCTCCGCCGCTTCCAGACGTTATCACAAAGAAATGCCATCGAATCAAACGACTGAACTGTTGCTCAATTAAAACATATAAGGAGTCATAATATGCACACGCTTAAAAAATTCATCAATTATTATGCGCCGTACAAAGCGGTCTTTTTTATTGACCTGATCTGCGCCGCATTTATCAGTGTGGTTGATCTGGCCTATCCGCAGATCCTCCGCACAATGACAAAGACACTTTTTACAAAGGACAGTAATATCATCCTGAGCACACTCCCGCTCATCGCCGCCGGACTTCTGGTCATGTACATCGTCCAGAGCCTGTGCAAATATTATGTGAGCTATCAGGGGCACATGATGGGTGCGCACATGGAGCGGGACATGCGCCAGCAGCTTTTTGATCATTATGAAAAACTGTCCTTCTCCTATTACAGTAAGAACAACTCCGGGCAGATGATGAGCAAGCTGGTGTCCGACCTGTTCGATATCGCGGAATTCGCGCACCACGGACCGGAAAACCTGTTCATATCCGTGGTGAAGATCGTCGGTTCCTTTGTGTTCCTCTTCCTCATCAACTGGATGCTTGCCCTTCCTCTGGTCATCCTTGTACTCTGTATGTTCCTCTTCTCCTTCCGCCAGAACAGCCGGATGCAGGAGACATTTATGGAGAACCGCCGGAAGATCGGGGACGTCAACTCCAGCCTTCAGGACACACTGTCCGGCATCCGTGTAGTGCAGTCCTTTGCAAATGAGGAAATCGAGCGCAATAAGTTTAAAAAGAGCAATCATGCCTTCCTCATCTCCAAGCGCAACAATTACAACTGTATGGGAAGCTTCATGGGATGGAATCTGTTCTTTCAGGGCATGATGTACCTCGTCACCCTTGTGTTCGGCGGTTATCTCATCGCCAAGGGAAGGATGGACGCGGCGGATCTCGCCATGTACGCCCTGTACATCGGCATTTTCATCAGTCCCATACAGATCCTTGTAGAATTGATCGAAATGATGCAGAAAGGCCTTGCCGGATTCCGCCGTTTCCTCGACGTGATGGAGACGGAGCCGGAGATCGTGGACGCGCCGGACGCACAACCGCTAAGCGACGTGCACGGACGGGTATGCTATGAGGATGTGTCCTTCCATTACAGCGACGACGATACACCCGTGCTCTCCCATGTATCCTTTGAGATCCCTGCCGGGAAATCCATCGCTCTGGTCGGGCCTTCGGGAAGCGGTAAGACGACGATCTGCTCCCTGCTGCCCCGGTTCTACGATGTGACTGACGGGCGCATCACCATCGACGGAAAAGACGTGCGCACCCTGTCCCTTAAGAGCCTGCGCAGCCAGATCGGTATGGTACAGCAGGATGTGTACCTGTTCTCCGGCACGATACGGGACAACATCGCCTACGGAAAACCCGGCGCTCCCATGGAAGATATCATCGAGGCGGCAAAGCGCGCCAATATCCACGACTTCATCGAGGAACTTCCGGACGGGTACGACACCTTTGTCGGCGAGCGGGGTGCCCGCCTCTCCGGCGGCCAGAAACAGCGCATCTCCATTGCCCGCGTGTTCTTAAAGAACCCGCCCATCCTCATCCTTGACGAGGCGACCAGCGCACTGGACAACGAGAGCGAACGGTGGATCCAGCAGAGCCTTGAAGAACTCTCCAAAGACCGCACCACCATCACCATCGCACACCGCCTGTCCACCATCCGTAATGCCGACGAGATCATCGTCATCACAGAAGACGGCATTGCCGAGCGCGGAACCCACGAAACCCTCCTCGCCAAAAACGGCATCTATGCGCACTATTACAACATGTAAAAGCTACAAGCAATGCAAAAGCATGTAGATTCTGGTTGGGGAGAGCTTGCTCTCATCCAGACAGAAGTCTGCATGCTTTTATAGTGCGACAGCACACAGCGAGATGCAGCGTAGCGGAATCGAGCTGGCATTGCGGAAATAAATCCAATTATTGTTCTTCCGCACATTCTAAAATAATCTTTTCAACCTCTGTGCTTATATAAAATCCATTAACTTTTAATTCAGATATTAAGGGTCGGATTTCTTTGAGAATTCCCTTCTGTTTCGCTTTAAGAAGAACTCCCAATGTTCCGGTTACATTGATCCCCAGATATTTAGCTGTTTTCTTGGCCGCATTATCATCAATAATTGCCAGATCTGCCTGTCTCTCCTGACACAAGATCATGACCTCCACTTCGCCCTCATGAAGCTTGGCTTTATACATCTTTTTCTCCGAGTGATCTTGTATATCTTCAATACGAACCCACGACCCGGCATTTTCTATTTGCCAACATGCCGAATCTTGTTTTTCCGTCACTTCCCTGTAAACTGCTTTAGGAATCATGATTTCAGAGTACATCTCATGGAGGACGTCCAGTTTCCCAATTCCACAAAGCGCGATCAGAGGTGTAGAATTCACGACCACTTTACGCATTATCCAGTTCCTCCAGAAATTCTTCTTTATTATCATATTTAAAGATGGAAATTTGATTATGTCCCAGATATTTGATAAATTCCTCTTCTGTCATACCTGCAATCTGTGCACAATATCCAATCGATACGCCGCTTTGAGTATAATATCCCAGCGCCACTGCACACCTTGCAAAACGATTCGCCTCTTCTCTATTCATTTTTGTATCAAAAAGAACTTCGTCCGGTATACTGATTGCTATCTGACACATATTTATCCCTCCCTGACCATTGTTTTCTTAATATCTTTAATATAGCATTCCTCATTCTTTTTCGCAAATAACTTTCGTGAAACATATTTCCCTCTGATTTCGACACAGCCTTCTTACCATGAATCATCGATGACCACAAAAACAGCCGACGGAGGCATATATCCCGAGTGGACCGTAGAATGGCGCGGGTATTTGGAGCGCGTACTTTGCGCTCCTTTGTACCCTTGCGTCGTAATCCGAAGAAAATGTGTCCACGAGGGGTATTTGCCTCTGTCGGCTGCCAATCAGTCAGCAAATCAATATTTATTTTTCTTCTTTCTCGATCTTCCGATTTGTCTTTGTCTCGGTCTCCTCTTTGATCTTCCCGATGAACTCATTCAGGGCGCACTGTCCTTCATCACCTGCGAATCGGCTTCTGACGGACACTTTCTCTTCTTCCTCTTCTTTTGCTCCCACGACGAGCATATACGGAATCTTCTTCATCTGTGCCTCGCGGATCTTGTATCCGATCTTTTCGGCGCGGGTGTCGATCTCTGCACGGATGCCCGCGTCTTTCAGAGCATCCAGCACTTTCATACCGTACTCCATATATTTGTCGGAAATCGGAAGCACTTTTACCTGTACCGGGGCAAGCCATGTAGGGAACGCCCCCGCGAAATGCTCGATAAGGATACCGATGAATCTCTCAATGGAACCGAATACCACGCGGTGGATCATGATCGGTCTGTGCTTCTCTCCGTCCGCCCCTGTGTACTCCAGATTAAATCGGAGCGGAAGCTGGAAGTCAAGCTGGATCGTTCCGCACTGCCATGTCCTTCCGATGGAGTCCTCCAGATGGAAATCGATCTTCGGGCCATAGAAAGCGCCGTCCCCCTCATTCACAATGTACGGAAGGCCGATGTCGTCCAGTGCGCTCCTGAGAGCGTCTGTCGCCATGTTCCAGTCCTCGTCACTTCCCATGCTGTCCTCAGGACGTGTGGAAAGCTCCACATGATATTTGAATCCAAAGAGGCTGTACACCTCGTCGATCAGTCTGACAACACCTTTGATCTCATCCTTGATCTGCTCTGGCGTCATGAAGATATGGGCGTCGTCCTGTGTGAAGCAGCGCACTCTCATCAGTCCGTGGAGCTGCCCTGATTTCTCATGGCGGTGCACAAGACCGAGTTCACCCATCCTCAGCGGAAGGTCGCGGTAGGAACGTGGCTCTGATTCATATACAAGTATACCTCCCGGACAGTTCATCGGTTTAATGGCAAAATCTTCCTCGTCAATGACGGTTGTGTACATATTTTCCTTATAGTGATCCCAGTGTCCCGATGTCTCCCACAGATGGCGGCTCAGCATGATCGGTGTGTTGATCTCCACATAGCCTGCTCTTCTGTGAATCTCTCTCCAGTAGTCGAGGAGCGTGTTTTTCAGCACCATTCCGTTCGGCAGGAAGAAGGGGAATCCGGGTCCCTCCTCGCGCATCATGAACAGACCAAGCTCTTTTCCAAGCTTTCTGTGATCGCGCTTCTTTGCCTCCTCGATCATGGTCAGGTACTCTTCTAATTCCGCTTTCTTCGGAAATGCCGTCCCGTAAATCCTCTGGAGCATCTTATTGTGCTCGTCGCCTCTCCAGTAAGCGCCCGCCAGACTTGTCAGCTTGAACGCCTTCACCGGCTTTGTTGTCATAAGATGCGGACCTGCACACAGGTCTGTGAACTCGCCCTGAGAGTAGAAGCTGATCGTCTCATCCTCTGGAAGATCCTGTATCAGTTCTACCTTGTAATCCTCATTCTTTTCTTTGAAATACTCAATCGCCTCATTTCTCGGCATGGTGTACTGTTTGATCTCAAGATTTTCCTTGACGATCTTCTTCATCTCCGCCTCGATCTTCTCCAGATCGTCCGCAGTAAACGGAGTCTCTCTGTCCACGTCATAATAGAATCCATCCGCAACAGACGGCCCGATGGCCAGCTTTGTCTCCGGATAAAGTCTCTTGATCGCCTGCGCCATGATGTGGGATGCTGTATGCCGGAACGCACCCTTTCCTTTCTCGTCGTTAAATGTCAGAATATTCAGCTCGCAGTCATGATCAACAACTGTCCTCAAATCCACAGTCTCCCCGTCAACCTCTCCTGCCGTCGCCACTCTCGCCAACCCTTCGCTGATATCCGACGCGATATCATACACGCTCATCGGCTGCGCGTACTCTTTGCCTGATCCGTCTTTTAATGTGATCTTCATAATCTTACCTTCCTTTCGCATATTGTAGATTTTTGCTGTCAACGATGTATTTTCACAGCATCTTTGTTTCTGTCCGTGCTTTTCTCCGCCTCGCGAAAATCTCTCGCGGCGTCCTTCCTGTGTCACAGGATTTTCCTGTAAAGAACAAAGAGTTCCGCTTGCGGAACTCTCGCGCCGAGCGCGGTCGCTTTAGCGACATACTTCTCATTCGCGCGAGCGCGCATCCCGCGGAGCGTTTTGTTTAATAGGGAACGAAGTTTCCTATTAAACAAGAAAAGACACTCCTCTTCGGAATGTCTCTTACCTTCTGAAAATATATCCGCACGGAAACACTCCATGCAGGGACGGAGGATATCTCCGCGGTCCCACCCTGCTTGTTTTCCATGGAAAACCTTCTTCATTCATGTGATGATAACGGAATCACCGTGCCGTATTAAGGCCGCTCCGAGGTGGTCTTCAGTCAGCCGGAACATCAAAACCCTCGCACCATACAGGCTTCTCTCTGGGATGGCCGGACAGCCTACTGTCCTCTTCAACGCTTTTGTCATAATAACTTCTCTGCTACATCGGTTATTCTACATCATAAATGCAGAATGTGTCAAGCACTTGTATCATTTAGCGTCAGTCTATCTGTATCAATCAGCCATTTAATACAGTAACTTCATCTTCTAAAATTTGAAAACAAAAGGAGCGCAAAACGTATTCAGAGCGGATGAAGTGCCTCCGGGATTCCGCTACAGGGAATAAGAAAAGCTACAGGTTGCGGGTATGTCCGAAAAGCAGGACTGCCGATGGACAACTTCCTTCGGTCAGACAAT
>DWYT01000157.1 GCA_019118545.1 Candidatus Mediterraneibacter merdavium
ATGAAAATCGTCTATTTAACGGTAAAAATAACCGTGTAAATTATTTTCAAAACGCCAAAGGCTCCCTCTACATGACATGACATTGCTTAGCAATGGGTTAAGTGAATCACCTTGGTCATGTGCCGCAAAGCGCACAACAAAAAGCACCTACCTTTCGATAGATGCTTTGTAACAAAATTAGTTTGTACTTATCTGATCTGTCCGTTCCCGAAGACGATGTATTTCGTGGTGGTCAGCGCCTCCAACCCCATGGGGCCTCTTGCGTGGAGTTTCTGCGTACTGATGCCGATCTCCGCGCCGAAGCCGAACTCAAAGCCGTCCGTAAATCTGGTGGACGCGTTCACATACACAGCCGCAGCGTCGATCTCATCCTGAAATTTCAGCGCGTTATAATAATCCTTTGTGATGATGGATTCTGAATGTCCCGTATTGTATCTGTTGATATGGGCGATGGCCTCATCGATGGAATCCACGGTCTTCACGGAGATGATAGCGTCCAGATACTCTGTTCCCCAGTCCTCTTCTGTGGCCGGAATGATATCTGCGCTGAGAGCACACGCTCTTTCATCTCCCCGGATCTCGACATTATGAGCCTTCAGCCTGCCCACGATCTGGGGGAGTGCCTCCGCTATGATACCGCTGTGAATGACAAGGGACTCACAGGCATTGCACACGCCCAGCCTCTGTGTCTTGGCATTTTCAATGATCTCCGCCGCCATGCGGATATCTGCGGATGCGTCTACATATATGTGACAGTTGCCTGTTCCCGTCTCGATCACGGGAACCGTACTGTTCTCGACTACATTTGCGATAAGTCCCGCGCCGCCCCTTGGGATGAGAACATCGATGCCGCCGTGCATTTTCATCATCTCACCTGCAACTTCGCGGCTCGTATCTTCCACAAGAAGGATCAGATCCTGACTGAGCTTTTCCTTGCGAAGCGCACCTTTGACCGCGCGCACGATGGCCTGATTGGAATGGATCGCATCGCTCCCTCCGCGCAGGATCGCCGCGTTTCCCGTCTTAAAGCACAGGCCGAACGCGTCTGCCGTCACGTTGGGACGGGATTCGTAAATAATACCGACAACACCGAGAGGCACTCTCTTTTGTCCGATCCGAAGTCCGTTGGGACGCGTTTTCATATACAGCACTTCCCCGACCGGATCGTCAAGCGCCGCTATCTGCCGCAAGCCTTCCGCCATATCCGCGATCCTTTTTTCCGAAAGGGAAAGACGGTCGATCAAAGACTGTTTGATTCCCTTTGTCTTTGCCGCCTCGACATCTTTCGCGTTTTCTTCCAATATCATCTCCTGCTGGGAGACCAATTCCTCCGCCACCGCAAGAAGTCCCCTGTTCTTATCCGCCGTTCCAAGTTTCGCCGCCTCAACCGCGGCAGCCTTTGCCCGGTCTGTGAGCATCTGCATGTATGATCCCATTTCGCTCTCCTTCCTCCGGCTTCCTTCACCGGAAACAGATCTTGCCCCATATTGTACCACTGATCGCGGCTTTCCGCCATACTTTCCTCAAACTACATTCCTTAAGATATCTGTTTATACCTTGATCCTGTCCGCGATCTCGCTCCCGAGGACAAGGCGTACATCCTGCACACCGATGATCACGCTCTCGCCGCACCTCTGGATGACCCTGACAGTCGCGCCCTCCTCGACATGGCGGCTGTGAAGGAAATCCAGCACTTCCGCCAGTCCGAGCATCCATTTGATCGTGCAGCTCTCGCCTGCTTTTACATTTGATAACGCCTGCATGGTATCCCTCCTTTTTTATCATTCTAAGAATCCCACACAGAGTTAGTCAATCGCAATCTCAGTTGTATGAAAACGACCTGCGTAAGCCTCGTCATACTCCGAACCGGGAACCCTCGGAATACGGATATTGTACGCGATATGCCGCGAATCATCCATTTCTAAATGAGAAATTTTATCCGATATGCTCTGCCGCGTACATCCCTGCTATGACCCCCGCCAGACAGAAACCCACGCTGAGGATCATATAAAGGACTGCTGCCGCATAATGCCCTTTCCCGAACAGCGTATATGCCTCCAAAGAGAAAGTGGAAAAGGTTGTGAAGCCGCCGCACACGCCTGTCTTTATAAACAAGACAAGATTTGTCGGCATGTCTTTTCTTGCCGCCATTCCCGCTATGTATCCGATGATAAGTGCTCCCAGTACATTCGTGGCCAGTGTTAATAGAGGAAATGTTCCTTTATACGGGAGCAGGCTTATCCCATAGCGGAGCATCGCCCCCAGCGCACCGCCAAGTCCCACACAGATCAGTGCGCTCATCTCTCCACTCCGTGGATCTGCTTTGCCTCGTATTTCAGCGCGTTTTTATAGATGCGGTACATATCGTCCACATCCAGTTTTTTCACACAACCCACGGTCCTCTTTCGGAAATGGCTGCACTTTTCCGCTAATTCTCTCATCTGCTCCTCGGTCGGCTCGACACCCAGATCTCTGATACACACCGGCATTTCTATATCCCTGTAAAATGCCTCCATCGCTTCGATCCCTCTGAGCGCGGTTTCCATTTCATCCGCCCCGGCTTCCACACCCATCACATTGACCGCAAACTGCGCGAACCGCTGCGGGCGCGCATCCGCCACATATCTCGCCCAGCTTCCCCAGACGGCCGCAAGTCCCGCGCCGTGCGCCACATCGAACATGCCGCCCAGCTCATGCTCCAGCTGATGGCACGCCCAGTCTCCGCCGTCTGTGCCGCATCCGGTAAGTCCGTTGTGGGAGAGACTCCCCGCCCACATGACTTCCGCCCTTGCATCGTAGTTATCCGGCTCGTCCATGAGGAGCTTCGCGTTCTTCATCACAGTACGGATGAGATGCTCACTGATGCCGTCCGTCAGTTCCATGTTCCCACACTGATTGAAATACCGCTCCATAGTGTGCATCATGATATCCACGCACCCGCTGGCTGTCTGATATTTCGGCAGCGTCATCGTAAGCTCCGGGTTCATGACCGCGAACCTTGCCCGGCCGAAATTGCTGCTGTAACCTCTTTTCAGCCATCCGTCCTCATTTGTGATGACGGAAGAGTCGCTCATCTCAGACCCTGCCGCAGAGATTGTCAGCACAACGCCAATGGGCAGACAGCCGGATGCCTGACGCTTTCTCGCATAAAAATCCCACACATCGCCTTCATTTGCCACGCCATACCCGATGGCCTTCGCGGAATCAATGACACTCCCTCCGCCTACCGCGAGGATAAAATCAACACCCTCTCTTTTGCACAGGCTGATCCCTTCATATACAAGAGACAGTCTGGGATTCGGCACAACGCCGCCCAGAGACAGGTAAGATACTCCCGCCTCCTCCAGAGAACGGAAGACCCGGTCCAGAAGTCCGCTCTTCTTCACACTGCCGCCTCCGTAATGTACAAGAACCTTGCTGCAGTCCTGCGCCTTTACAAGCTCTCCAACCTTCTCTTCGGTTCCTCTGCCAAAGACAACGCGCGTAGGTGTATAATAATTAAAATTTTCCATTTTCTTTCTTCCTCCCGACACAAAAATCACACGATCTCAATCTGACACATCTTCATCGCCCCTAACGCCTGTTCATGGCTTTGCGGAGTCACACCCGCGCAGCATGATCCAATCACACGAACCGGCACTTCCGGCAGATAAGCCTTTAACAGCAGTGCATTGGAAATCACACAGATATCCGTACATAGTCCGATCACCGTAATTTCCTCTACTGTGTCTTTGCCTCTCGTCTCATCCAAATGCTTCACGTATTCTCCCAGCTCCACACTTCCAAAGGTCGGCTTGTCTATGATCCTGCAATCTTTCTTCTCATTAAGCGCCTCCCTGATCTCCGGGCGAAGTTCCCATCCGTCCGCCCCTTTGACACAGTGCACCACCGGAAGCTTCTTCCCCTCAGCACTGTCCAGATAATCCTCTCCGTGAGTATCCCGTGTGGCGATCACCGTCCCGTCAAACTCGCGGATATACCCGGCCACTCCCGGGACGATAGCCTCCGCCTCTTTGGTTCCTAAGGAACCGTCGATAAAATCATTCTGCATGTCAATCACTGCCAATACTTTCATAATCCGTCTCCTTTCCCTTGTCCATCCATGCAAGCATGGCTGGACTTCGCACTCAATGCGTGGCTTTCTCTTTTCCACAGTTCAGCACGCGCCATTCGCAAAATCGCACTTCGTGCTTATTGCGGCTCCCGCCGCTTTTTTGCTCATGTGATGGCGCTAACCTCACGCATCCTCGTGCTCCCCCATCCATGCAAGCATGGCTGGACTTCGCACTCAATGCGTGGCTGAACTGTGTTTCAAATCATAATAAAATATGTACTGCTGCATGACTCCTGCGCAGCCTTTATACCGTTCGAAGGGAAATCTCCCCGCGTACTGTGTATCCAGTACTTTCTGTATATGTGTATCTACCGGGAAAGCGTCCATCTGATGGAGGGCGAACAAACAGATACAGTCCGCCACCTTGCCGCCGATCCCCGGCAGGCGCATCAGCTCAGACCGCGCCTGAGGATAGTCCATCTTCTTTATATTTTCAAGCTCCACCAATCCCTCTGAGATCATTGCCGCCGTCCCGCATATGTATCTGCTCCGGTATCCCAGCTTAAGTTCTCTTAGTTCTGTTTCCTCAGCCTTTGAAAGGCTTTCCACGTCGGGAAATGTGTAGAACACTTTGCCCTCCGGCGTCTCTTTTTTCTGCCCGTAGCGCTCGCTTAAAGTGCGGATCAGTCCTTTTATTCTCGGGATATTGTTCTGCTGGGAGAGGATGAAAGTAATGATCATCTCCCAGATGTCCTGTCTTAAGATGCGGATGCCGTTTCCGAACTGCGCCGCTTCCTTTAAATACTTATCCTCATCCGTGATACGCGCGATATGTTCTTCATAGCACGTGTCTATGTCAAAATAATCCTTCCAGAACTCTGCATATTCCTTCTCCGTGCAGTGAAGGAGTGTTTTCGCCGCCCCGTTTTTATCCTCAAGGGTGATCTTAAGATAACGGTCCGACGCCAGAAGCTCGTAAGTATCTTCCGCCGTCTTATCAAGACGGAAGCACTGCCCGGATTCGCATATTTGCGGAATGGAAAAGCACTTTTTATCTATGGTCACCATGTTCCTTCCATCCTTTCTCAGCGGATATCCGCATCCGCATAGTATTCTTCCGCCTGCTCTGTCCAGTAATCTTTATCCGCCTTGGTAATCTTTCGTAAGACTTTGCAGGGATTTCCCACAGCGATCACGCCGTCTGGAATATCCTTTGTAACCACAGACCCGGAACCGATGACCGCATTGCTGCCGATGGTCACGCCCGGATTGATAACCACATTCCCGCCGATCCACACATCATTTCCAATGCTCACACTTTTGGCGTACTCCAGCTCCGTCCGCCGGATATCTGCGTCGATAGGATGTGCCGCAGTATAGATACTCACCCTCGGAGCGATAAACACATGATCCCCGATCCGCACATCCGCCTCATCCAGTATGAGCAGTCCTGTATTCGCGTAGAACCCTTTGCCGATGTAGATCTGCGCGCCTTTGTCACAGTAAAAGGGCGGCACAATGACCGCGTCCTCCCCCAGATGTCCCAAGATCCCGCGCAGCACCTCCATACGTTCCTTCTCCTGCCTCCATGGCATAGAGTTAAATTTCTCCAGCGCTTCCCGGCTTTTCTCCCATGTACCGTCTCCCACTTTAAAGGGGCAGTACAGCTTTCCCGAAAGCATCCTTTCTTTTTCCGTCATTGCCAACACCTTTCTTTTACCGGCCTGAACTTGTCTGGTCTATAATGCTCCTCATGATATCCTCTGTCAACTGTCCCTGAACATATCCGTATATGTTGCCGTCCCGGTCGATCATAAAGGTCGTTGGAAATGCTGAAATCCCGTACCAGTTGAACATCTCCCACGTCTCATCCATAAGCACCGGGTACGTGTAGCCATTCTCCTCCATAAATGCCGCGATCTCTTCTTTGGTGCCCTCCTGCCCCATATTGGGAGCGGCGGCGCCCAGTATGACAACCTCTGCGTCCTCTCCCTGAGCGGAGTATTCTTCATAAAGCTTCTGAATCTCTGGCATCTCGTTCCTGCACGGCCCGCACCATGTGGCCCAGAAATTAAGGAAAATGACTTTCCCTTTATAATCTGCCAGTGTGTGCGTATTCCCGAACTGATCCGTCAGTTCAAAGTCATATGCCGGAGTCTTTTCCGTATCCCCGTCAGCGCCGCTGTCAGACGCCGCATTGTCGTCCCCCGTTTCATCGGCGCTTTCATCCACTGCACCGCCGTCTCCCGTCCCGTCGGTATCACTGTCCGCCGCGTCATCTGTTTCCCCTTCATCCTCGCTTTTTTCCACTGACATTTCAGGCGATAAGATGGAGAGATACCCTGTGATATCGTTCATTTTCCCGGTGAACATGAGAAGTCCCATAAGGATCATGAGCGCACCGCCCGCTTTCACAGTATAGCGCACAATCTTCATATGCTTCTTAAACCAGTTAAGCAGGCTTGCCGTAAATATGCCTGCGGCAAGAAACGGCAGGATGAATCCGACCGTATACACGCCGATCAGCAGAAATCCTTTTGCGCCTGAATCCGCGCTTCCCGCCATCAAAAGCACACTGGCAAGCGCAGGCCCTACGCAGGGAGTCCATGCAAAGCTAAAGGTAAAACCCATGATCAGCGCCGTCACAGGGGACATGGTCATTTTTTCCAGCTTTAACGGGATGCGGTGCTCTGATCCCAGCAGTTTTGAGGAGCCGAACACGCCGAGCTGATACAGTCCGAAGAGAACGATCAGTATCCCGCCGACCCGCGCCAGCAGCATCCTCTGCTCATTAAAGAACCGCCCTGCCGCCGAAGCGCCAAGTCCCAGAACAAAGAATGCTCCACTGATTCCCAGTGTAAAGCATAAGACACGCAGGAACAGGCGCGCCCGATAACCCGGCGCCTCCGCTGAAGCCTCACCATCTTTCGTTCCCATATTCAGTCCGCCTGCCAGATAACCGAGATAAAGCGGCACAAGCGGCAGGACACAGGGGGAAAAGAAGCTCAGAATCCCCTGTATAAATACTGTCAGCGCCGATATTCCTGTTTCTATTGTAAAACCCATAACTCATCTCCTCTTCTATTTTTTATATAATCATGTTTTTCTGCGGTCAATCCCGCAGACCCCGGCCGCGCGCCGGAAAACGCTCTGCCGGAACCGCCGTCTTACTTCCGCCTCAGCACAAAGTGATTTTTATGATAGTCGATCAGTCCGTCCCTTTTCATACGGGACAGCTCCAGCGAAAGGCCGCTGCGCTCCACGGAAAGATAGTCCGCCATCTGCTGACGGGAAAAGGGAATGTCAAATTCAAAATTATTATTTTTCTGTGCGACCGACGAAAAATATGAAAGCAGTTTCGCCCGTGTCGTGCGCTGCGCCATGTGCGCCAGCTTCTCATTGCAGGCAAGGTTTTTCGCCGCCAGATCAGAGAGCAGATTCCTGATGATCCGGCTGTGGTGGGAACATGCCGCTGAACAGACCGTCAGGATGCGTCTCACATTCAGAAACAAAACCTCACAGTCTGACTCTGCTGTCACGCTGACTGTCAGCACGGATCCCGGCGCACAGGCAAATGTCTCCGCAAAGGTCTGTCCCTGCGTAATATTGGAAATGATATTTCGGTTTCCCCAGAAATCCTCTTGAAAAATGAAAGCGGTTCCTGTGAGAAGAAATCCAAGCACCTCCGTGGCCTCCCCTGTGCGGAATATGAGATCTCCTTTCTGAAATTGTCTCTGTCTCGCGTCAAGGCAGACAAGCATTTCTCTGATCTCCTCTTCCTCAATACCGGAAAAAAGCTGTGAATTTCGCATGATCCCCAGAAAATTTTCCATAATATCTCCTTTTGTTGAAAATTCAACAGACATGTTGGATTTATTATAGTATGATACATTCGAAAATACAAGAAAAGAAGGTGGACTGTTTGAAAAGAAAAATTGTACAGATCAATGAAGAAAAATGTAACGGATGCGGAGCCTGTGCGGATGCCTGTCATGAAGGCGCGATTGAGATGCAGGATGGAAAAGCTCGGCTGATCCGTGATGATTACTGCGACGGGTTGGGCGACTGTCTGCCGACGTGCCCCACCGGAGCGATCTCTATTATAGAACGTGAAGCAGCGGCTTTTGATAAAGAAGCGGTACAGGCAAGGATGGCAAGCACAGGACACGGCTGCCCCGGTATGCGGGCGAAAACGATCTCCCATTCAGTGACAGAAAGCTGCCCCACGGCTACACCGGGAATGACCGGGTGCCCTGCATCTGCCCATAACCTGCCCAGCCGTCTCTCCCAGTGGCCCGTACAGATTAAGCTTGTGCCCGTGAACGCGCCATATTTTGACGGCGCAAAGCTGCTTGTGGCTGCCGACTGCGCTGCCTATACATACGCGTCCTTCCACGAGGATTTCATCAAAGGCCGCATCACACTGATCGGGTGTCCCAAATTAGACGGAGTTGACTATTCCGAAAAACTCACGGAGATTCTGCGCTGTAACGATATCAAGGACGTCACGGTTGTGCGCATGGAAGTGCCCTGCTGCGGGGGACTGGAATATGCCGTAAAAACCGCCCTTCAAAGCAGCGGGAAATTCATCCCGTGGCAGGTGGTCACCGTCTCCACGGAAGGAGATATCTTGGATTAAAAAGGGAGTTCTTACATAAAAAAGAGTTCTTATATAAAAAAGAGTTTTTACATGGAAGCACTGCATTAAGCCACAAACGGAAGGCAGAGCATAACTGCCCTGCCTTCCGTTTTTATCTCTGTGATCTGAGTTTTATGTCACATTACATCAGTTCCCTCTGGTGTGTTCCGTACAGATATTCATCGATGGTGTTCATGATACGGTCCTCAATGAGAGCGACCGGTTCGTTTTCCAGATATCCCTCGCGCACCTTTGTGTACTGGATGGGCATGAACTGGCTCAGCAGATTCAGCGGGATGCCGTGTGTGCGCAGGTTCGCCAGCAGACGGTCAGCCGCAGCCTCCACCTCAGGCACAGGCATGTAATACCTGCAGCGGTCTGAGAAGGAGTATTTCCTCTTTAAGCGGATCTCCAGTTCTGTCCCCTGATAGTGCTTCCTCCAGTTCTTGTCATTCTTTAACATCTCTTCATCCAACACCTCAGCGAATCTGCTCAGCTCCACATCCGTTCCATAGAGAAGCTCTTTCTCGATACTCTCCAGAGCGAACATTGCCTCGCGCATGGCGAATGTAAGTCCCGGCCCGACTTTCAGGATGCCGACACCGTCCTCCACCAGCTCGCGCAGCTTGATCTTTGTCTGATAATCTGTGGAATGTCCCTCGTACACAAGGCTTGGGAAGTCTTTGATGGACGCCATCAGTTCTTTTGCTTTCTCCCGGTCATACTCTGTGCATCCGCTGTCCTTTTCCTCCACGCCCGGCTGTACCACGACGCCGATCACGCGGTCCCACACGTCGCTTCCCAGTCCCGCGTCCGCAAATGCCTTTTCAAAGGCAGCAACCGTACTTTTGAAATCTTCAACCTTTGTCACCTGAACTCCGTTGTCCTCGCTTCCCACGGCGCCGCCCGGGATCGGCACCTCGCTTCCGATGATGTATACCGGCGGGATGGCGTCCGGCTCTCTTTTAAGCAGCTCTCCGTAAGTCTTCTCCGCTACTTTCGCGAGACGCGCCCCACGCCCGGCGATGATCTCATCTGACAGTCGGACATCCGGATCGTCGCTGTTTACCTTCATGCTGGTGTCGATATGGATCTTCGTAAATCCCGCGCCCACGTAGCAGCGGATCAGTTCTTCCGCATCAGCCATCGCCTCAGCTTCATCCTTTCCGGCAAATGTCAACGGTCCTAAATGATCTCCTCCAAGGAAGATACGCTCCTTGTTGAACCCGTTTTTCTCCGCGATATCAAGGACGAATTTTTTGAAATCCGCAGGTGTCATCCCCGTGTATCCTCCGTTCTGGTCGCACTGGTTCGCCGTGCTCTCAATCAGAACACAGGAATTGTCCGTAAGTCCCCTCTTTAACGCTGCCTCAATAACGTACCCGTTCGCGCTGCACACAGAGTAGATTCCCACACTCTTTCCCTGTTTTTGCAGCTCTACGATCTTTTTCAGTGGATTCTGACGCATTGTGATCTCTCCTTTTTTCTTTTCATTTTATTACTTTGGGACATACCCTACTTTGGATTTATTAAACAATCGTTTGCATTTTTTATCAAAGTAAAAAACGAAGAGACAGAATACGAGGGAATGTGCTATACTGAATACGAAAAAAATAAAAGAATCGAGGTAGATATCATGCCATTAGTTACGACGAATGAAATGCTCAAAAAAGCGCAGGAAGGTCACTACGCGGTAGGCGCGTTTAACGTGGAGAACATGGAGATGGTCATGGCTGTCATCAAGGCTGCCGAGGAGATGAAAGCTCCGGTCATCATGCAGACCACACCGTCCACAGTAAAATACGCAGGTCTGGACTATTTCTTCGCTATGGTAAAAACCGCCGCTGAAAAAGCAAGCGTTCCGGTTGCCATGCACTTAGACCACGGCAGCAGCTTTGAGCTGGCAATGCAGGCGCTGCGCACAGGCTACACTTCTATCATGATCGACGGTTCCCATGGCTCCTTTGAGGAGAACATTGACGTGAGCAAACGGGTTGCCGACGCGTGTAATCCGTCCGGCATCAGCGTAGAGGCTGAGCTTGGCAAAGTCGGCGGCAAAGAGGATGATCTGGACGGCGGAGACGATAACCCGTACACAGATCCCCAGCAGGCAAAAGAATTCGTGGAGCGCACAGGCGTTACATCTCTTGCCGTTGCCATCGGGACGGCGCACGGACTTTACAAGGGCACACCCAAGCTGGATCTTGACCGCTTAAGCGAGATCCGCGAGGTCGTATCCATCCCGCTCGTACTCCACGGTGCTTCCGGCGTTCCGGACGACGCGGTGCGCGAATCCATCCGGCGCGGTATCTGCAAGGTGAACTTTGCGACAGAGCTGCGTATCGCTTTCAGCGACGGCGTAAAAGAATATCTTGGCGAGAATCCGGACGCATTTGATCCGAAGAAATACTGCACAGTAGGTATGCAGCACGTGACAGAGCTTGTAAAACAGAAGATCAGCGTGTGCGGGTCAGAGGGACAGGCTTAAGAATACGGATTTGTCGAGTAGACAGAACATAACCGCGTAGACAACAGATATCCTTCACAGACACGTTTTCACTCGGGACGCGGTGTAACGGTACATAGGCTCACTAAATACGTGAGCCAAGTGCCGACATCGCTCTACGGTCTGCTCAGGATATCTGCCGCCTCGCGGTTTTTCCATTTCTCGACAATTCGAATTATGTAGCAAGTGCCGGGGACATGTATCCTGCGCGTCATGCTATCTTTTTCTTGATCTCTTCGATCTCCTCTTTAATTTTAAGAACCATCTCCATGAGCAGCATCCGTTCTTCAGTGTCAGAGCGGTTAATACGATAATATGCTCTCATTTCATCAATCTTCTCTTCGAGCTTTTTCATATTCCTTTCTCCGATCTCCTGAACGCGGTCAACCTCTTCCAAAATTGAATTTTCTGTTTTTCTCAACATTTCCATAAATTCTGTCTTCTGCGCATTGAATTTCCCCTCGAATCTGATATCCTGCTCAGTGAATCTCTCTTCAAGTTTTGCGTCCTGCTCTGCGAATCGCTCTTCAAGCTTCGCATCCTGCTCCGCAAATCTTTCATCAAGTTTTGCGTCCTGCTCCGCAAATTTTTCTTCAAGCTTCGCATCCTGCTCCACGAATCTCTCTTCAAGTTTCGCGTCCTGCTCTGCAAATTTTTCTTCAAGCTTCGCGTCCTGCTCCGCAAATCGCTCTTCAAGCTTCACGTCCTGCTCCACAAATCGCTTTTCAAGCTTCACGTCCTGCTCTGCGAATCTTTCATCAAGTTTTGCGTCCTGCTCTGCGAATTTTTCTTCAAGCTTCGCGTCCTGCTCCGCGAATCTTTCTTCAAGCCTCGCATCCTGCTCCGTGAATCTTTCATCGATTCCTTTCTGGAGCTCTGTTTTCTGCACCTCTAGCAATCCTGCTATGGCGTTTAAATCTTCTTTTGTTAATGTCATCTGTCCACCTCCCTTGTCAGTCCGTTTCTTGAGTATCACTACTCTACCACTCTTTTCTTCCAGAGTCTATTGACATTTCCTACAATCTCCCCGCAGGAATCTTTGTCAAAATCATTCCAAAAGCGTCTGACCCCTTTTTATAAATGAGAAAAGCCGGGCAGTGGACCATTTTGAGCAAATTGACGAAACACAGAAAAAGCTGTCATTTCATTTTCGTCAGAGCAATAATGTGAAGCGCAGCGAAGTACAGTCCCACCAGCGAGATGCACCCGCTGAAGACGCACAATCCCAAGGAATATTTCTCTACATAGGCATTCGCCACAACAAGAACCGCCAAGAGCAGGTACAGGATCGCCAGAGCGACCACCTTGCTCTTATTCTTGTTCTCCACGATGTACCGGAGCGCAGATACCCTTTTTTCAAAATCCACATCTTTAACAGGTTCTAATTTTTTTAGGAAGGACATACGGAAGGTAAATTCCGCAAGAGCCATCATGACCGCCCATGCGATCACGGCCTGCACCCCGGACAGGAGCGTACCGCCCAAAAGGATTGCCGCGAACAGGATTATAGCAAAGCGGTTTTTGAAGAACACTGCAGAATTTTCATTCTGCTTACCCACCAGATAGCCTTTCTTTGTAATCATGTCATAATAGATGATCCGCCCCTTTTTATCCGTATAAATATTTCTTCCTGACAGGCGGATCTTCTCCACCGGTGCCGCTTTCTTTTTCTTACTCATATTTTCTAAACCACGTCTTTCGTCAAGTCTTTTTTGGAGCATACCTGTATTGGTCGTTCTCCTCTTTCCAAGCGTACCTGCATCGGCCGCTCTGCCTTTCTATTCCCCGAGCATTGCCCTGCCCCTGCAATATGTCTGGAGCACCTGATAGTCCCGGTCCAGAACAACAAGATCCGCGTCGAGTCCTACCTTGACCGCGCCCTTTCTGTCGTCAATATGCAGACACGCCGCCGGGTTCTTTGTACAGGAATTGATCGCTGTATCGATCGGTACAAGCGCCTCCTCAATCAGGATACGCAGTCCGTCGTTAAGACGGAGTGTGGAGCCTGCCAGTCCTTTTGATGAGGTCAGATGCGCGCTTCCGTCCTCGTAGATCTCAATCTCATTCCCGCCGAAGATGAACTTCGACCCAACCGGCGAACCTTTTGCCATCAGCGCGTCGCTGACCATGATGCCATAGTGCGGCCCCTTGGCGTCAAAAAACATACGGAGCGCCGCAGGTGTTGAATGGTTACCGTCACAGATGATCTCGCCGTACATACTCTTCATCCGGTACGCCGCGCCCACAAGTCCGTTTGCCCTGTGGTTGAACGGAGTCATTCCATTGTACACATGGGTCATGGATCTCGCGCCGTGGGCGAACGCCTGAACCGCCTGTTTGCTCGTCGCTGCGGAATGACCGATGCTGACGACAACACCGTTTTCTGAGCAGTAGCGTGTAAGCGCGAAATCATCGTCCTGCTCTGTGGCCATGGTAATGTATTTGATAAGTCCTTCCGCGGCCTCCTGATATTTCCTGAACTGCTCTACCGTCGGCTTTACGATGTACTGCTCCGGCTGCGCGCCCTTGTACTTCATGTCAAGATACGGTCCCTCAAAATGAACGCCGAGGATCTCTGCTCCTTCATATCCTTCGCGAACGACCTTCGCCACATTTTTCAGCGCCCCTGTGAGCACTTCCTCACTCTGCGTAATCGTTGTTGCAAGAAGCGCCGTCACGCCCTCGCCGACGATATTCTTTGTCCAGTAACGCAGTCCCTCTTCCTCTGCGTCATTTGTGTCAAATCCATAGGCTCCATGGCAGTGGATGTCAATGAAACCCGGGAGGATCCAGTTGCTCCCGTAATCCTTATCTGCCGGTTTCGCGCCGTACTCGTATACATCGGCGATTTTTCCATCCTTCACCTCGATCTGAGCTTCCACAAACTGATCTGCAAACCAGACTTTCTTACTCTGAATAATCATAACCTTACCTCCTAGTCTTTTCCTTGGGATTCGCTGTCCCATATATTGATTTTTCAAAAAACCTATACTATAATTTAAAAAGTACAAAATATTTTTTGCACATATTATGAGGAATGAAACATGACAAAGCAGACAATACCCAATGACTTTGAGAGATATGGAACATTTTACAATGAACCGCTTGACCTCCAAAAGTCCAACCTGTCACGCCGTGAAATAGTATCCGCCTCAAAGAGGCTGGATCAGTTATTTATGTTTCCCTGCGAAACACACATTGAATGTCACGCCGGTCTGGCTCTTGTCCTTGTCACGGACTCACCTGATCTGGATGACCTGAAAACATTTCCGGTCCGCAGGCATATCACGCTGAAAGCGGGTATGTATTTTAATCTGATACCGCTGTCAGCTCCCCTTACATGGAATTTGCTGGCGCCTGACATTGAGCCTGAAATCGTCCTGCTGCCGTCTCCGTATACATATCAGCCGGTGTCTGTTCCCTTCCATATACGGAAGATTTTTGACTGCTGGTTCGTCAAGGAAGACCGCCTGTGCCGTCTGGCCAGACCGCCGCACAGAGCCTATGAACTTTTGTATGTATATGAGGGCAGGCTTGATATAAAACTGCCTTCAGGAAGCCATCATCTCCAGCCTCATGATCTCATCATCTACCGCTCCGAACAGGCTGATATTGAGATCCATCCCGGCTGCTCGTACCTGACGGCTGTTTTTGATGTAAACCAGAGGAAATCCCTGCATATTTTAAACCATACCTTCCACTGCACAAGTGAACTCCAGCAGATACTGTGGAAACTGCTTATAGAAAGCAGCGAAAATTCATATTATACGAAAACACTCATGGTCTGCTACCTTCAGGAAGCGCTCCTTTTGCTCATGCAGTTCTATGAGACGATCAGCCATAAGACCCTGATCTCTGAAAACGCCCCCGGAAGGAACGACCTGCTCTCGGAGATCCTCGCCTACATGAACAAGCGCATCACCGAGCCGATCACCATTGAGGAGATCTGCCATGAAGTCTACATCTCCCGCTCTTCTCTGCAGGCATTGTTTAAAACGCACCTGAATACTTCGCCAAAGAATTATCTGCTCAACATCAAGCTGCAGAAGAGTAAGGAACTGATCCGTCAGGAACAGTATACAATCAGTGAGATCGCATACATGCTGGGGTTTAGCTCGATCCACTATTTTTCACGCCTTTTCAAAAAATATTTTAACACCACACCCAGCGCTTATTCAAGAAAAATAGCAGAAACCAAAAAGAAAACCTCCGGTGAAGCTCTTCTATAGATAGTGTAAATCAGGCTTTTTGTAAAACAGGATACAGGTTCAGTTCCCACTGTTCCTGTATCCTGTATTTCTGCCTTAATCAGATATCACGTCCTGAATACTGTAACGTGAGATCTGTATCACCGTACTCTTGTTGACCTCCACGTCGATCACATCGTTTTTGATCTTTACGATCTTTCCGTAGATACCTCCTGCAAAGAGGATCCTTGCTCCTACTTGAATCCCCTCCTGCAGTTTTCTCATGGCTTCCCTGTTCTTCTTCATATTCCTCGAAGAAAGAAATATCAGGAAGAGCGCGCAGATGCCGACCAGAACGCCGACTGTGACGCAGGTCCATATAATAACAGTAACATTGGTCATTGCTGCAATTTATCTTCCTTTCTGTCAGTTTTACTTTCTTGTATACGGGTAAAGGATTACACCCTTTACAACTCTGTTTACCTCTCCTGTCGGGCACGGATTGTCCGGGGTGATATCCATAGACAGTGATTTCAGGACAGCCAGCGTCTGCGCGAACAGAATGTAATCCAGTCCAAGAAGCACATTCTCAGATGCGCCCTCAATACCGTATACCACAGCGTAATCTACAAGCGAAGCTACCTCATCGTCCTTGGCGCTCATGACCGCGACGATCTTATTTCCTTTGCGCTGTCCGCTCATCTCTTTGATAAGATCCACCTCATACTGCCTTGTATACGCGTCATCGCTCAGATATACGACTGTGAGTGTCTCATCATCCACGATAGATTTTGGTCCGTGGCGGAAACCCATCGGGGTGTCGTACATTGTGACAACGCGCCCCGCCGTCAGCTCCAGCATCTTAAGCGCGGACTCCTGAGATGTCCCCTTCAAAGTGTTGCTTCCAAGGTAAACGATACGTCCGAAGTTATATTCGTCAACAATCTTCTGGGCAATGCCATAGCTATTGTCTAAGAAATCCTGACCCGCAGCCGCGATCTTCTTCACTTTGGCGATCACATCGTCAAGCTCGTCCAGATGGAAACAGAGATAGGTCGCCAGATACATGTTGGAGAAGCTGGAAGTCATAGCAAAACTCTGATCATGCGTCTCGTCTGTCAGGTTGATCGCATAGCAGTTCTCTGTCTCAGCGGCGCGTTTGGACAGGGCGCCGTTCTTGTTGCATGTCACGAACAGATGATACACATTGTCGCACACAGCTTCCGCCGCGTCTACCGCACCTACAGACTCCGGTGAATTTCCAGAGCGGCCGAAGCTGATGAGGAGTGTCGGTTTTGTGCGGGACAGATAAGCCTCCGGTGTAGCCACGATATCTGTTGTACCGTAGGATTTTGCCTTATAGTTAAGAAGTCCTGTCAGATGCGGGAACAATGCGTTTCCGACAAACTCGCTCGTGCCTGCTCCTGTCAGGATCACATCGTAGTCGTCCTGCGTGATGACCTGATCGATAAATTTCCTGATCTCATCCTTGTGCTCAGAGATCTGCTTGCACGTCTTCTCCCATGTAGCAGGCTGCTGATAAATCTCTGTAAGAGTGAAGGTTGAGGAAGTGTCTTTCATTTTTCCCTCTGTTACGCCAAAAATCGTACTCATTTTCTTTCCCCTTTCTTTTGGTTCCGGGCGGCATCCTCCGCCCTGTCTTTACCATATACTGATATATTCTCATTTTGGGCGGATGTCCCGCCCCGTTTATCATATGCAGGAATACCTTAGATCCCGTCGTCGGACGCCTCCTGTACTACCTGCTTAAATTCGTATTTTGTTATCTGCTCTTTTCCTGTCTCGAGAACAGATTCTACCAGTCCGTCCAGATCTTCCATGAACTTGCGTGACATTACGATCTCCACCAGCATCGGGAGATTCGTTCCCGCCACGATACGGATATTATCTTTCCCGTGTCCGAGCTGCGCTGATACATTGAACGGAGTACCGCCCATCAGGTCAGTAAAAATGAGCACCCCCTCACAGTCCTTAAGTTCATCCAGCGCTTTCGTGATCTCAACTGTCAGATCTTCCGTACTGTACGTTGGAAGAAAATCCACATATTTGTATGCTTCCTGCTCGCCTGCAATCAGATTTACGGAACTTGTCATTCCGGAGCCAAAGTTTGCATGTCCTGTTACTAATAATCCAATCATGATATTTCTCCTCTTATTCTCCTGCTTTTCTGAGATATTTGTTTACTCTGCTTCTCTGAGATACTTGTCCACAACCGGCATATAAACTGCTTTCGGATGCAGGCATGCTTTTGCACTGTGCATATATTCGAGTGCATTTTTATCATCTCCCAGACGGGAATACTGTATTGCGATCATATACAGGATCACACCCAGCGAAAATCCATAATAGCGTTTGGAATTGACAGCCTCTGCCATCTCGTCTATCAGGTCGTTCCTCTCATCCAGCATGACTGCATACGACTGTTCGCAATATTGTATAAACGACGCGTCGTCTGACTTTCTGATCTCTTTTAAAAGCCAGTCCGAGTACTTCCTGTTTCCTTTGATAAGAAACGTATGGAAATAGGTTTCCAGAAAGCTCTTCTTCGCATCCTTCTGGGAATACTCTGTATCCGCCATATGAAGGAGCATCTGCTCAAAAAGCTCTGTATCTCCGCAAATATAATATGCGCGCAGCTTGTACAGATCACATACATATTCCCCCATGATCCGTCTGGATACCGCCATATCCGCTATTTTCGCAACTGTACCGCTGTCCTTGTTCCTGAGGGCATTGTTCATACTGTGGAGCTGGAAGTTCTTCACTCCCTGAAATACCAGATACCCTATGGCAGCGATCAAAATTATCGTAAGTGTTATAGGATTCAAACAGCCACCTGATTTCTCTTTTAGATTAAGATGAGGGGGGGGATAAAGAATCCCTCCCCTCATTCTCTCCGACACATCATACGTCAGAGATTTTTTCATTTACAGCTTACTCAGCCGTTTCCTCCGGAACCGGGTACTTATACCACTCTACAAGAGGTGTGTATCCGCCCGGAAGTGCATTTCCGTCTTCATCCTGAACCTGAGAGTTACCTGACCAGATACCGAACGCGCATCCTACGATACCTACTACAAGGATAAGGATGATACATCTTACCGGTGTCCAACCCTTCTTGATCAGAGCGTAGATACCAAGCGTGATCAGAAGCGGGATCAGCTTCGGCAGTACGCCGTCAAGCAGTCCCTGAATGTTGATCTGCGTGTCGCCGACGATCATACGTACTGTTGTTCCGCCATAGTTAGCGATCAGTCCGCCCACTACGAAGATACCAAGAATACTTGCCGCGCGTGTGAACTCTTTTGCGTTGGATGTAAGCATTGTAACTGCTTTTGTTCCAAGTCCGTAAGACCAGTACATCAGTCCGAAACGAACGATGAACTGAACTACGTTGAAGATGATCAGGAACAGGATTGCGCCGAGAATATTTCTCTCCATCGCCATATTGGCGGTCAGACCTGCCGTGATCGGAACAAGTGTCAGCCAGAACAGAGCGTCGCCGATACCGCCCAGCGGACCAGCCGCGGAGATACGTACGGAACGGATTGTCTGCGTGTCAGCTTTGTTCTGCTCAAGTGAGAGAACAATACCCATTACGAATGTTACAAGGAACGGGTGTGTGTTGAGGAAGTCAAGGTTGTGTGCCATGGAAGCCTTAAGGTCTTCTTTGTTCGTATGTATTTTCTGAAGACCCGGAAGGATGCCCCAGAGCCATCCGCAAGCCTGCATTCTCTCATAGTTGAAGGATGCCTGTAAGAAACAGGACAGCCAAACCATCTTATTTAACGTTTTCTTATCCAGCTGTGGTGCCGGAGTCAGATCCTGATATCTATCCGGAATATTATATGCCATCCTGGTCACCTCCTACATAGCCGGCGCCTGCGCCTGCGTTCTGTTTGATCTTTGACTGTGTTGTGAAGTCATAGATTGCGATAGCAACACCTACGAATGCGCAGAGAAGCAGAGTTGCTCCGGCTGTTGTCGCATTTGCGCTGCAGAGCAGTGCCATAACGAAACCTGCCAGAAGGAATCCCCACATCTCGTTGGACATCATAACCTTCATAAGGATCGCGAATCCGACGAACTTCATCGCTCCGCCTGCTGCGTCAAGACCTGCCATTACCCATGAGAAGTCTTTTGAGAACTCGCGAAGTACATTTCCGAGAGCCTCGCCGCCGTACAGGCCGGCAACAGACAGGATACCGAACAGACATCCAAGAACTGCCATCTCAAGGAAGTTGATATTGCGGATACCTTTAACATTGCCTTCTTCAGCATATTTGTCAGCCTTAGCCATCATACCTGACATGAATGTAAATGTCAGTGTAACTGCGTACTGTCCGAATACCGCGAACGGAACTGCCAGACCTAACGCAGCGCCGACGCCTTCTTCTGTCGGCTCCATACCAAGGGTAACAGCAAATATTGTTGCCATAATTCCGCCCATGATCGCGTTTGGCGGCTGCGCGCCACCGATCGGCATAGAACCGATCTGCATAAGCTGGTAAGCACCGCCGACTACAACACCAAGCTCGAAGTTACCAAGGATTGCACCGATGATCGGACAGGTAACGATCGGCTGGTATAAGGACTCTAAAAAGCTGAACTGGTCGATGCCCATGATAAAGGCTACAACAAAGACCAGAATCGCTTGGATGATTGATATCTCCATATTTACTCCTTTCCGATTAACCAATAAAACCTGTGTAATTACTTAAATAATTTGTCAATGTTTTCTACCGGGGTGTCCGGAACTCGTTTGATCTCCAGCTCCACACCCAGCTCCTGCAGCTTTCTGAAAGTTGCAACATCATCATCATTGACCGCGACCGAAGTCGCAACCTGACGTTTCCCCTCAGCCATGTGCATATTTCCGATATTTACCTTCTTGATCGGCACCCCGCCCTCAACAAGCTTGAGCACATCCTGCGGCGTCTCGCAGATAATTGCAATGTGCTGGTTCGCAGAGGCTTTGTGGATGATATCGATCGTCTTCTGGATCGTGAAGAAACGGGTCTGCGCATATGCCGGCGCCGCCATGTTCATCAGTCCCTGACGGAATTCATCCCCGGCAACCGCATCGTTCGCGACGAGAATAAGGTTTGCGCCTACTACGCCGCACCACTGTGTTGCCACCTGACCGTGAATCAGACGATTGTCAATTCTTGTCAACCTGATATCTGGCATGTTTGCCTCCTCCTTTCTTTAAGAATTAGCATTCAAGTGAACTCTGCTTATGTGCTTTATTATACCAGACTTTATCTTAATTAGTTTGCACTTTTTATGCGCCCTTTTGCATTTTTGGTTATAGAATTTTAATAAAAAATACAGGAAATTTTCACTTGTTTCCCACAAAAGTTACAATTCCCTGTACTATTTTATGAATCGCCTCACAAAACTATACTAAATTATATTTTCCGCTTTTCAAATATAAGAACAGCCAGAAACAGGCAGGCCGCTGTCACTGCCGCGCCTGCCAGCGCCGCCTCTGCGGGCACCCCGTCCCCCTGTGTCCCCCAAAGCGCCCCGGCGCTTCCCGCAGCCAGAGAAAGGGGCACATATCGCGGCGCCTCAGGGAACATCCCGGCTATAATCTGCGCAAGAGCGGCTCCCCCCGCGAAGAGGAGGCTCCCATACGCTCCGGTAAACAGCACCCCGCCCAGCAAAAGGATGGCCAGAAACATTACGCCTAAAAGCCACAGACCGCCAAGACAGAACATCAGACGGAACGTATTTATCTCCCCGCTGACAGCGTCCTGTCCCCAGAAAAACCATGTATACCCCATGCACACCAGTACAGAAAAGATATACAGCGCACTCCACGACAGTGCCGCAGCGGTAAACTTCGCAAAGATAACACTCTTTTCCATATAAATAGACCTTCTCTCCGTCTGTCCTCATACTGCCTGCTGCCTGTCCTTTGCTCTGCGATGTATCGGAAAGCAGCGCTGACATCCTTCCGGCCTCCGATGGACCAGAGAACCGCAGCATCAGACCGCCCTGTCCGTGCTCCTGCCGTATCCTTTCCATATCCCCTTCTACAGCGATCTTCCCGCCACTTAAGATCGCCACCCGGTCGCAGATCCTCTCCGCGTCCGCAAGGACATGGGTAGAAAAGATCACCGTTGTCGTCCTGCCCGCGTCCTTTAAGATATCCAGTATCTCTTTTCTTCCGGCAGGATCCAGCGCTGACGTCGGCTCGTCGCAGATCAGAAGCGAGGGTTCCCCCAGAAGTGCCTGCGCGATCCCAAGCCTCTGCTTCATCCCCCGGGAATAACCCCCGATCCGTTTCTTATAAGCGGCCAGCTCCACCATGGAAAGGAGACCGCTGATCCGGTTCCGGGCATATTTTTTCTCAAGTCCTGAGATGTCCGCGCACAGTTCCATATACTCCCGCGCATTCATATATGGATAAAATTCCGGCACATCCGGCAGGTATCCCACATAGCGGTTGGTCGGGGTATTCCCGTAGCAGACCTTCTCCCCCATCACTGACACAGCTCCGCCGTCCGCTTTGAGAAGTCCTAAAATAATCTTCATGGTCGTGGTCTTACCCGCGCCGTTTCTCCCGAGAAAGCCGTAGACCGAATGTTCCGGCACAGCCATGGTCACCCCGCCAAGTACCTGCTGCCCTGCAAATGCTTTTACCAGATTTTTTACTTCAAGTACATTCATCACTCATCGCCCCTTCCCATCGCAAAATATAAAACCGGCCCGATAAACTGTATGAGCAGCACAACGAGAATCCACACCGCTTTGTTGCCAAACCGGTAGTGAGGATGGCGCACCACATGAACAAGGGCAGTCAAAGCCAGCGCCAGTTCGATCACGATCAGGGGCAGGAATACCGGAAGGTACTTTATAATGATTTCTATTCCTTCTTTCATCTGTTACACCTCCTCTTCCAGATGCCGCTTTAATTTCTCTGTCAATCTTCTAAACCGTTCATTTCCCGTAAGCGGGGCAAACGCCGGGTTTGCGCACACCGCACCGACGATACTCTCCCGGATTGCCCGGTCGGTGCGGGGCGCCATAGTCCCAAGAGAAAGCTCTTCCAAGAACCTGCCGATCGAGGTGAAATAATCATCGCCGTGCAGCATAATAGGAAATTTCAGGCGGACACAGCAGGACACATACCTTTCTAAAATTTCCAGTGCCTTTTCCTCCATCGCGCACCTGACATAAAACTCCGCAATCGCAAGATAGAGCTGGAACATTGTGTTGAAGTGTAGCGCCTCCACATGAAAAAGCTCCGCCACCTCCAGACTGCGCCGTATCATCTGCTCCGCCTGCTCCGAGTATTCCTTCTGCCCGGAAATCAGCATCCCCGTATCGCCGATCAGCATCAGAAGATGCTGGTACGCCGCTGACTGGAGATACTCCTGTGCTCTTTCCGCATTTCCCAGCATAAAATACGCCTGTCCGATCCCCTCCATCTCCTGATCAATCGGATGGAGAACCTCGTCACTGCTCTCCAGTATCTTCTCAGGATGCCCTTGCAGCATCCAACAGGCTCTTTGTATGCTCTGGGCCTCTTTTGAAATATCTATTTCCCGGCATTCCTGAATCACATAGTCCGTCATGCTGATGATGCGCTCCATAAGCGCCTGTGGATCTTCACAAAGCTGGCAGTGGTTCAGGTACAGGCCTGCCATACGCATCACCAGCGGAAAGCAGGAATGATATTTGCGGACGTATTCTTCACATTCCGCGTACACCGTCCCGAAAGGCTCTCTGGAAAGGCGTTCCGCCATCTCCTGATACAGCTTCCTGATATCCTCCCTTGTCATCTGAGGTTCATATCCCAGCAGTTCATCTACCGAAATATTAAAATATGACGCCAGAATGGGGAGAAACGTTATGTCCGGGTAACTCAGTCCTTTCTCCCATTTATTCACCGCCGAGGCAGTGACCCCCAGATACGCCGCCAGCTCTTCCTGCGTCATTCCATGTGCCCGGCGCATATTCCGGATATTCTCGTGTATCTTCATATTCTTCCCTACCTTTCCTCTAATAAATTTATCAGACTGCTTCTGTGCGGTATCTCTTCTGATATGGATAGGATAACAGGATTTATACGGATAGGATACGGACTTACAGTTGATTTTTGTCAAAAAAATCAACCTGCGGTTAAAACATCAGTGTAGGATGCAAAAGACGGATGAGTCCACCACAGTAAAAAGCTCCGGGAAGAGAACCTCTCCCCGGAGCTTTTTATCCTGTCCGGCCGCTATGCGCCGGCATTATCTATGGCGAAACACTTATATCACTCATACTTTAGTTCAAATCTCCGATGCGTTCCACAAGGATCGTCGCTACAGAGTAAAGGAAGCTGCCGCCTGTGGCCACGATGGTGACTGTGGACGGAACTGTGGATACTCTTATAAACTGTGAAAACGCTACATTCTCTCCCTCTAAAGAGGTGTGGAATAACTGGATCGCAGCGCCGCCCGGGACGTCCGCGCCCTGAAGCCTAAGAGAAAGCGTGATCGAAAGCGGCAGATCGGCATTTTTCGCTGGAGCCAGAGTCGCATTAAAGGATACTTTGTAGAATCCGGTCTGGTTGATGACGATATTGCCGGTTCCTGCGGTGTGCGTGATGGCAGTTCCATTTGTCACGGCATTCTGGTCAAAGACAATCGTTCCGCCGTTCGTTCCCGGTTTTGCCGGAGTCGAGTACGCAGATAAGAACTGATCAGAATGACAGCACGGGCCTGTCGCCCCTGTGGCTCCCGTAGCGCCTGTCGCCCCCTTCGGGCCTGTTGCTCCTGTTGCTCCTGTCGGGCCTGTTGCCCCGGCTGTTCCTGTGGCTCCTGTAGTTCCTGTAGGACCGGTTACTCCAGTGGCTCCTGTAGACCCTGTTGCCCCGGTGGGACCGGTCACTCCGGTTGCTCCGGTCGGACCCGTTGCGCCAGTTGCTCCTGTGGAACCGGTCGGACCTGTTGGGCCTGTCGCCCCGTCCTCTCCGTCTTCCCCGTCTGCGCCCGTTGAGCCTGTAAGCCCCTTCGGGATTACAAAATCAAAGACCGCGTTGCGCTCGTCACCGCTGTTGGTCACCTGTGCAGGCGTATCCGAATCCCCTGTAGTAACTGTACCTACCTGAATGGTTGCAGCTTCGCCGTCCTCCCCGTCACTTCCTGTAGGGCCGGTCGGACCTGTGGGGCCTGTCGCTCCTGTGGCTCCCGTCGGGCCTGTCGGGCCAGTTGCTCCCGCTGTTCCCGTCGCTCCTGTGGCTCCCGTTGGGCCTGTTGGGCCAGTTGCTCCCGCTGTTCCCGTCGCCCCTGTAGCTCCCGTCGGGCCTGTCGGGCCAGTTGCTCCTGCTGTTCCCGTCGCTCCTGTGGCTCCCGTTGGGCCTGTTGGGCCAGTTGCTCCTGCTGTTCCCGTCGCCCCTGTTGCTCCTGTCGGGCCGGTTGGGCCGGTCGCTCCTGCTATTCCCGTCGCTCCTGTTGCTCCTGTCGGGCCGGTTGGGCCGGTCGCTCCTGTGGCTCCCGTCGGGCCGGTCGGGCCGGTCGCTCCTGTCGGGCCTGTAACGCCGATGGTCGTTCCTGTAGCGCCAGTGGCTGCGGTTTTATAAGGAAAAACCCGTGGTTTTCCGTTATAATAGTTATCACGGATTATTGAGAATACGTTTTCTTAGGAGGAATATTATGATGGAAAAGATACGAAATTTTTTTGTGGTTCCTGAAGAAATACGAACAGAATTTTGGCAAAGCACTCTGAAGAAAAACAACCTTTCCCTGCTTGTGATCAGTATTCTGATTGCGGGAATGGAGGCGTTCAACATTTGCCGTGTCCTGTTCTGGTCCCGGTCGGGCCTAGGTTCTGTAAATAACCGGATTTATTTTGGCATGTACTGCTCCCTGCTGCTGGCTGCCATTATCGCCATGACTCTGCTGCATGTGTGGCGGAATGGCCCGGTAAACCGCAGATGGGCGGTTCAATTCGTTTCGGTGATGTTCTTCCTTTTGTGGCATACAGGACTTAATACTTACGATCTGATGAAAAATCCGGATGGGGAAATTCTTGTTTTTATTACAGCATTCTTAGGGCTGGCAATGTTTATTCAAATGCCCGGCTTGTACAGCCTGCTCTGCTACATGCTAAGCTATGCCCTTTTTATGGTTCTGGCCGGTCCCATGCTGAGGGAGGGAACACGGATCAACCTGACATTTACAGCCATCGTGGCTCTGGCGGTTTCTCTGACTAATTGCCGCCATGCAGTCGACATGCTTTTGCAGACCCGGGAGCTTGATTTGACCAACCGCCGCCTTCAGGAGCTGCTGCAGCGGGATCCTCTTACCGGCCTTTTGACAAAGGCAGCTTTCAACGACTGTGCCCAGTTGTGCCTGTCCTCCTACAGACCGGACCGCCACCTTCTGATGATGGTTTTAGATATGGACAAATTCAAACTCATCAACGACCAGTATGGCCATCCCTGCGGAGATTATGTACTGGAAGAGATGGGGCGTATCCTTCAGGAGGTTTTCCCCAATGTCAAGGGACTGGGACGGTTGGGAGGCGATGAATTCGCCGTAATTATGTACAGCAAAAACGAGGATGTAGGTCAGCAGATCGACGAGATAAACCGTCTTTTAAGCCTGCTTTCTTGGAATGGTGAAAATCTTGGAGCCCGCTGCTGCGTGGGAGTCTGCCGTCTTTGCAGGGAGCACGTTTCCTACGACGAGCTTTATAAGGAGGCGGATCAGGCTCTGTATGCAGCCAAAAAACAAGGAAAGGCTCAATGGCATTTCAGCGAAATCCGCTGAGCCTGTCCGCACCATCAGATGGAGTCTCCATTGACTTATGAACACGTTTGTCCTATGAGAACAGGGACGGGGACGGCACCCGCAGAGGGTACCGTCCCCGTCCCTGTTCTCATAGGACAAACGGGTGCCTGCATAAAATGATGTAAAGGAGGCATATGTTCTATGGACAATCAGCAGATTGATATCGCGGCGCTGGCAGGCGTTGATATTGAAAAAATGAACAAGATGGAATTGGCGGATATGGGCGGGCTGCCCCTTGATCCCGGCATCCCCCGGAAGCTCCGGGCCGGATATATCCTGCGGGAGGCGGGCAATCCCTATTGTTTCCGGGTTGGCGGCCTTGGCGTGAAGCTGGAGTTCATGGACAACGCCCCGTCTTTGCAGGACACCCTTTCCGGCTTCCTGCAGAGAAAAAAGAGCACTGAAATATAACTGTAATGCGACAGGGAGGGATGGCTGTCATGGCAAGGAGAAGCCGGGCTGATGCTGCAAACGCAAAACCGAAATACAGGGTATGGAGAATTGCAATCTACATCCGCCTTTCCAAAGAAGATGCGCGTTGCCTTGACGAGTCTGAAAGTGTTACAAACCAACGGCAGATCATTGAAGACCATATTGCCGGGTTTAACGACGGCGACAAGTACATGATCGTTGACGAGTATGTGGACGACGGTATCTCCGGCACAACGGACGACGAGCGCGAGGACTTTCAAAGGATGCTTTCCGATATTAAGCGCGGGCGCGTAAACTGCGTGATCGTCAAAGACCTTGCGCGTTCTTTCCGAAACTACAGTGACCAAGGCTATTATCTGGATGACTGGTTCCCCCGGCACAATGTCCGTTTTATCTCGTTGTACCATCAACCGCTGGACAGCTACAGGGAGCCGCGAAATATGCGGAGCATCGCCGTACCCATTCAGGGTGTGCTCAATGAAAATCACTGTGCGGAAACCTCTGAGAAGGTACGCGAGGTGTTTGACATGAAGCGCCGGAACGGTGACCACATCGGCTCCTTTGCCGTTTACGGTTACATCAAAGACCCCAACGACAAAAACGCTCTTCTGGTCGACGGGGAGGCCGCCGCTGTTGTCCGGGACATTTTCAATATGTTTCTGGACGGCATGAGCAAAAACGCCATAGTCCATTATCTGAACGGCCACGGCATTTTAAGCCCCTCTGCCTACAAACGGCAGCGCCTGAGGCTGAAATACCAGAATCCCAGCGTCGATCCAGCAAAACCGTCTTTATGGTGTGCGGCATCCATAACCAACATCCTGAAAAACCGTATGTACTGCGGAGATATGGTGCAGGGCCGCTACCGTATGAAGAGCTACAAGATACACGTTCAGGAAGCTGTCCCGGAGGATGAGTGGTATATCGTTGAAAATACCCATGAGGCGATCATTGACTGGGATACCTTTAACAAGGCACAGCGGCTTCTCCTGAGGGACACCCGCACGGGACCCCGGCAGAAAAAGCCGTACCTGTTCAGCGGCTTTTTGAAATGCGCTGACTGCGGCAAGTCTATGACACGGAGCAAGGTCGGGAATGTGGTGTACTACTATTGCCGCACCTATAAAGACCAGTCAAAGTCAGCCTGCACAAAACATACGATCAAACATGACTGTCTGGAGGCCGCCGTCCTCTATGCCATTCAGCAGCAGGTTTATCTGGCGGTAGATTACGCAAAGGCTGCCGAGCAGGTGAGCAGAGCCCCTTTGGCGAAGAGCCGGTCTGCAAAACTGACGGATGCCATCGGACAAAAGGAGCGGGAGCTTGCTAAAATCACACGCTATAAACAGGCTATTTATCAGGACTGGAAAGACGGGGAGATTTCCCATTCCGACTACTGTTACATGAAAGAGGATTATGAACGTCAGGCCGGTGCCCTGAGCGAAGTCCTTGGAAAGCTCCGGGCAGAACTGGAAGAACCGGAAAACGACATTGACGCGGAAAATCTTTTTCTGTCCGCGTTCCAGCAGTATCAGAACATCAACAGACTGACACGGGACATTTTGATCGAATTAGTTGACCATATCAAGATACACGAGGGCGGCTGTATCAGCATTGTATTCCGTTTCGCTGACGGGCTCCGCCATATTCAGAAGGATCTTGCATTTCCTTAAAAAGCCGCTCCGGTCGGGCCTGTAGGCCCTGTAGCTCCTGTAGCCCCGGCAGTCCCTGTGGCACCTGTAGCGCCTGTCGGACCTGTTGCTCCAGTGGAGCCTGTCGCTCCGGTCGCTCCCGTCGGACCCGTTGGGCCTCCTGCCGGGCCTGTGGGCCCCGTCGGGCCGGTGGGACCTGTTGGCCCGGTACAGCAGCATGGCCGCGGCGGGCACGGTCTGCATCCAAACGGCTGCCTTGAGCAGCGCCCGGAGCAGGCGTCCCTGTCCCTGTCATCCCCGCAGTACGCCGACTGCTCTCTTATCTCGTTTACATTTTCTTCTCTGTCTTCTGCTTCTTTCTTTCTAAACAATGTCATATCTTCTGACCTCCTTTCATAATCATTGTATGTTGGAGATCTCTTTTTGCTTATCATATCCGGCTGTCCGGATCTAAGTCTGCCGATCCTGCATCCCTCCGTCACACGGTCATTCACCCTTCCTGTCTTTTGCAAAAAAGCTCTTATTGTTCAGATAATAAGGGGAATCCGGCTTATACTGCCCCGCCAGTTCATTGTACTCCTCGGCGCGGCGGCGGTCGCCCATACGTTCATAGCAGATACATAAGGATATTGCGGGCAGGAATCCATAGCAGTCCTCAGCGACAAAGGCACCGGACCGGACTGCTTTTTTCGCTTCCAAAGCCTGCCCATACCAGTAGACGGACTGCTCATACTGTTCCCTGTCCATAAAATGCCGTCCAAGGTCACAGCACGTCTCCCCTCTGGGCACATCGTAGGCAAACGCTTTTAAAAGCCATTCCAGCGCCTTGTCCTCATCCTTCAAGGCGTAGCTGCACACCGCGAGCTGGCGGGTCGCCTCGATCTTATTCTCCACCCAGCCGTCAGGACGTCCAAGGAACCGGGTCAGGACTTCATTAGCCTTCTCATACTGCTTATGGTATACAAGCTCCCTTCCATAATAATAGAGTGCTCTGCCGTCGAACGTGTCTCCTGAGCGCTCCATCTCCTCATAAATCCTCAGGTTGCGCTCACCGTCCCCGGGTTTTTCTTTCCGGTGCTCAACAGGAATCTCTGCATAATGGATCTTTCCCTTCGGCGGGATCACCTCGTGGACGCGCCCTGAGAAGCAGAAACCACTGTGGTTTTTTACAAGCCTTTCCCTGTAATAGCTAAAGGTACTTCTCCCCTTTTCATCAAACGCCACTGCGTAAGGCATCATCACCACATCCACGTCCGGCGTCAGGGTGACTTTCAGTTCTTTCAGCTTCTGTATATTTTCTTCGGAAATTACGTCGTCTGCGTCAAGCCACATAAGGTAATCCTTATAGCCTTTTGACAGGGCGAAATTCCTCGCCGCTGAGAAATCATCTGTCCACGGGAAATCATAGATTCTGTCCGTGTATCTTGCCGCGATCTCTTTCGTACGGTCTGTTGATCCGGTATCCACGATCACAATCTCATCCGCCGCGCTTTTTATACTGTCCAGACACCTTCCCAGCACAGCTTCTTCATCTTTTACGATCATACATAAACTGATTGAGATCATCTGTCCTCTCCCTTTTTTATTCAGTTTATGACCGTCAAAGAGCATCCGTTCTTTTCTAAAACAATTACCCTTTTTTGCAAGGATTGGGAATCACGGAAACTTTTGCCGAAGGATGCTTCCGTACATTTTCTTGGTGCTTCAATGTATTTTTATACATTATATTCACTTTTTTTGCATAAAACTAATTTTTATGAATTTGTGCTTGCATAAATATAACATCTGGTGTATAGTATGTTGTAGCTTTTAAAAAGAGCTTGGAAAACCAATACTTCCGCCCCTCTGCTGGGCGGCGAAATTCATAAAAATACATTCAGGAGGCATACAAAATGAGCAAAGAAAAAGTTGTATTAGCGTATTCAGGCGGTCTTGACACTACTGCCATCATCCCGTGGTTAAAGGAGAATTTTGATTACGAAGTCATCTGCTGCTGCATCGACTGCGGTCAGGGCGAGGAGCTGGATGGACTTGAGGAAAGGGCAAAGCTTTCCGGAGCTTCCAAATTATATATCGAAAATATCATCGACGAGTTCTGCGATGATTACATCATGCCGTGCGTAAAAGCAGGCGCTGTATATGAGAACAAATACCTTCTCGGAACATCCATGGCCCGTCCGGTTATCGCAAAAAGACTGGTAGAGGTCGCGCGCAAGGAAGGCGCGACAGCGATCTGCCACGGCGCGACGGGAAAAGGGAACGACCAGATCCGTTTCGAGCTGGGCATCAAAGCGCTTGCTCCGGATCTGAAGATCATCGCTCCGTGGCGTATGACAGATGTATGGACCATGCAGTCCCGCGAGGAAGAGATCGAATACTGCAAGCAGCACGGCATTGATCTTCCCTTCGACGCAAAGCACAGCTACAGCCGTGACCGCAACCTGTGGCACATCAGCCATGAAGGTCTTGAACTGGAGGATCCGGCAAACGAGCCGAACTATGACGATCTGCTCGTCCTCGGCGTATCACCGGAAAAAGCGCCGGATGAAGGCGAGTATGTGACAATGACATTTGAGGCGGGTGTGCCGAAGAGCATCAACGGCAAAGAGATGAAAGTGTCCGAGATCATCACAGAGCTGAACGCTCTTGGCGGAAAGCACGGCATCGGCATCGTTGACATTGTCGAAAACCGCGTAGTCGGCATGAAATCCCGCGGCGTATATGAGACGCCGGGCGGAACGATTCTTATGGAAGCACATCAGCAGCTTGAGGAGCTGGTGCTCGACCGCGCTACATATGAGGTAAAGAAGGATCTCGGAAATAAATTCGCGCAGATCGTATACGAGGGGAAATGGTTCACACCGCTGCGCGAGGCCATTCAGGCGTTTGTTGATGTGACACAGCAGTATGTGACAGGAGAAGTCAAATTCAAACTTTACAAAGGAAATATTATTAAGGCAGGAGAAACTTCTCCGTACTCACTGTACAGCGAATCACTGGCAAGCTTCACGACCGGAGATCTGTACGACCACCACGACGCAGAAGGCTTTATCAATCTGTTCGGACTTCCGCTCAAGGTACGCGCGATGAAGATGCAGGAAATCGGGAAGCAGAAGTAATATAATATAAGATAAGATCAGAAATGTAACCGCATCAGGAAGAAAACTGCAAAAGGCTGTAAGCCATGCCCATTACATCATTTATAAATGAAGGGGCGGAGCTTACAGTCTTTTTCATACACTATATTTTTCCAGAAGAGTCATAAATCTCCCGTCGTCTTTCAGAAATTCGTACTCATCACTGTCCGAGCGCATGGCTTCAATCAGTGTGGAAAGCGCTTTTCTCCGATATTCCTTTTCTGCGGTCTGCGGCGCCTGTGCAGGCTTCCCATCACTCTTATCCTGTTCCTTTTCTTTTGCCTTTCTTTTCGCATAAGCATCAACATGTGCTAAAAGAGGGGAGCTTTCCTTTTCCTCCGGCGCTGATGACAGCATGGAGAGTATCTGTTCAATATATTCCAGACTTTTCTCTTTGTCTCTTTTCCTCAGCGCCAGCTCCAATGGCAGAATAAGCGGACTGTATCCCCACATTCCGTACAGTTTGGCCGTGCGTTCTCCAATATGGGAAATCTTTTCCGCCCGTTTGGTATCTCCTTCCTCCACTGCGATGCACATCAGCTTCATAAGCGCCTGCTGAAGCTCTGCCAGATCCTCCTGTATCCATCTCTCCAACAGAAGTCCTGCCTCTTCTGTGTTTCCCTGCTGCTCCAAAAGCCTCGCCTGCAAAACCCGCTTGTCCGGCAGTTCACCGGGCAGAAGATCAAGCATTCGCTGTGCTTTTTCAAGCTCCTTCTCATTTAAATATTTGGCTGCCAGCATATAGGCCGCACCGCTTTTTATCCGGCTGTCCTCTGCACATTCAATCACTTGTTCATACCAGAGGCTGATATTTTTTTCATAAACATTTTTCTTTTCCTTGTCAAGCTCTGAAAAAAGCAGAGTCCCCTGAACTGTCATGGCAGCCATATGAATAAACTCCGCACAGGCCGGATATTCCTGTATCTTTCTTTCCGCCAGAGCATAACCCGACTCGAACCCTTCCTTTTGCGCCGTCTCCACAATCTCATTGCACAGACTGTTGATCTCCTCTTCTGACAGTGTACGTTCAAAGCACATCAATGTATTTAAATCTGTGCCAAGGAGCCGCGCCAGCGCTGGAAGGAGAGTCACATCAGGATATGTACTCCCCTTTTCCCATTTATTGACTGCCGGGGCGGTCACACCGAGTCTCTTTGCCACCTGCTCCTGTGTAAGTCCTGCGGCTTTCCTTTTTTCTTTTAATACTACATTCATCGGCATGGCAGTTCTCCTCCAGACATACGAGCATTATATCCCCTATTTACAGCAATGCACACGCCCTGTAATATGGAGATAAACCTAGATTTTATACAGCCTCATTATAACAGACACACAATGCCGCAGACAATTGAATCATTTTTATAAAATCAAGGATAAAAATTAACATCACATTAATTTTGTATTTTCATAATTGTTTAATCTTTGTATACTATAATTAATTTTATTAGATGGAAAACGAAAGAAAAGGAGATGGACAATGACAGAAAAAGTATTAGTGATCCATGACGTTCCACTGTCTTATAAACCGGCAGATCAAATCAGTTCTTTCTATGCCGGCGACAGGACTGCCCGGTGCAAAGGCTGCTTTGGCTGCTGGCTTAAGACGCCGGGAGAGTGCGTCATGCACGATGGAAGTGAACATATAGGGAGCGTCATGGCGCAAAGCAAAGAGGTCTGGATATTCAGCAGCATATTGTACGGCGGATTCAGCATGGAGACCAAACGTGTTCTCGACCGCTGTATTCCCGGGGTGCTTCCGTTTTTCACATGGCGGCACAAGCGAATGCACCACTGCGCGCGTTACAATAACTCACCTGTATTCCACATTGTATTTTACAATACGGAAACTATATCAGAGCGGGAAAAGCTTTTGGCAGAGAAAATTGCCAGAGCTGTATCCGTCAATATGAACTGTTCAGAATGTTCAGTAAAATTCGTCCCCGGATTGCCGGGCAGAAAGGAGGCGTCGGATATTGAAAACAGTATTTATTGCAGCCAGTCCTAAAAAGAGATGGAGCAATTCTGCCTATCTTCTTTCTTTTACAAAATGGTTCACAAAGGGAGAAAAAGCATGGATCAACTTCCGGGGTTCCGGAGATTATGCCCGCATTTTCTCTGAGCTTGAAGATGCAGACGCCCTTGTCCTTGGCATGCCTCTTTATGTGGATGCCATACCCTCGCATATACTGATACTGCTCCAGAAAATCGAACAATATGTAAAGGAAAAAGGTGTCACTTTCCGCGTATACAGCCTGTGCAACTGCGGTTTCTATGAGGGCGTACAGTGTGAATACGAGCTTGAAATGGTTCGATGCTGGTGTGAACGCAGCGGTCTTGAATTCTGCGGGGGAGCCGGGATCGGAGCCGGGGAAATGATCGGTGTGCTCCCGCTCTCTCCTATAATCAGCATCGCGGTTCTGCTGCTTCAGGGCATTATTTTTACGACAGTTTCTCTAAGCGGCGGCACGTTTTCCCTGCAGGCGCTTCTGGGACACCTGTCTCTGTTGGGGGTGTTCATTTCTGTTATGGTCGCCGTCTTGTTCAGTATACGTCCATGGATCGTGGCAGCGCAAGTGGGCACGTCTGTTTCAGTCCGGCGCGGACATGGCGTCCGGTTTTCCACAGTCAGCTTCTGCCCGGCTTTCCTGTTCGTATTTTTTGCCAGCATATACTGGGCGCTGCGCGCATTTGTTCTTCATCTTGTACCTGTATGGAAGCTCTTTCGCAAAGCGTGAGCTTTAATTTGAAGACTTAATTGGAAGATTGGAAGATTTGATTGGGAGATTTAATTGGAGGGGGCGGACTTATCCGTCCCTTGTCATCCTCTTGTATACGCCCACAGATTATTGATCTGGTACTCCAATGTTTCATATTCCCACAGCTTTTTGCTGCGCTTTACACTGTTGGGGTCATTGACCCTGATCTTCCCTTCCTCCACGCCTGTAAGAACAATGAAATGCCCTGTGGTCGTGAAATCTCCCGGCCTCATACTGCATATAATGGGTCTTCCGTTTTCAAGTGCCGAAAATATTCCATCTTTGCTCAATCCCAGTTCTTCTCCCAAGACGCCGAACTGCTGTGCTCCCTCTGTCATCAGGCTCCAGCTCGTACCTGCCTCGCCCGTATAGTACCCCTGCTCTTCCGCAAATTTTGCCACTTTATACGGAGTGACTGTAGGATCTCCCGTCAGTCCTGATACTACCATGGACAGCGCTGTCGGGCCGCATCCGTTCACCGCGATCATATTATCGCCGTATATCTGGTAACCCCAGCGCTCATCCCACTGAAGAAGATGTGGAATAACACCCACTGTCACATCCCCTATGTCCTCCGCTGGCGGGTTATCCTTCATATTGGGATAATTCTTTATAAAATCCGAAGTCTCTGGATTGTTTTCCAAAAGCTCTCCCAGTGTGCCGGACACATCTCCTGCCTCTGCGATCACCGTGTGAACTTCCTTTCCCCATAAAATCCCTTCCTCCGTCAGGATGAGATGATCACCAATCACTTTCTTTGCGGCGAGTGCCCCTGCAACAAGGAGCACAGCCGCCAGAACTCCCCGCACAAGCCTTGCGGTACTCCGCCTTCTCCGCCTCGCACGATTCTGCTTTCTTCTGCCATACACTCTCTGGTCTGCCATCTGTAATCTCCTCCTTTTGCATGAGAAGATTATATCCCTTTCATGCAGAGTATTCTTTTAAATAAACCTTAAGTTTTTATGATGATTCAGGTGTGGAAAGTTCTTTTAACACCCGTTCCTATGAAAAAAGCACCTTACCGTCTGATAAGGTGCTTCTAATTTAATTACCATTTTCTTTTCGGGCAAATAAATATCCGCTTAGAGTAAATAAAAGAGTCTTAATTATTTCAATAATCGAATTTGTAAGTTTGCTTGTTTTTCCAAAAGCTATAGTCACTATCGTATCTAT
>DWYT01000158.1 GCA_019118545.1 Candidatus Mediterraneibacter merdavium
AATAGATGAATCTAAGGTTAGTAGGTTGCGTTCATCGTCGGGTAAGCGTTCCGAAAGGGAACTTCCGAAAATGAGAAGCCTAAGCGGCATGAATACAGGGCGGCAAGAGCGCCGTCCGTATCAGTGAAGAAAGAATAGCATAAAAAGTGCCGGAAAACAATCCGGCAAAATAAACAAAAATCGAAATACATCAAAAACAAGTATAACCGCAGAGGCATATATCCTTCTCAGACACGTTTTCACTCGGGACGCGGCGCAGCGGTACATAGGCTTACAAAAGACGCGAGCCAAGTACCGGCGCCGCTTTACGGTCTGCTCAGGATATATGTTCCCTGCGGTTTCCTGTTCCGCCGCCCATTTACGATGAGCAGGTTCTAAAATAAGCGCCTCTGAAAACAGCAGAGGGATGGAACGAAAAATATACTAAGAGCATATCTTTGTGTCGGGCAGCTTGTTCACAAAGGATTCAAATTTTCTTATTTTCTATGGAGAAAGGTACGATATATACATTAAGAGAAACTATAATTGATTGAAGCGGATTCCAGAATTTTTTATTTTGAAGGAGGACGTTATTATGCCAAGAATAATAGATTACAGCTATTTGCTGCAGCAGACATTTGGAATATCAAAAACAAACATTACGGGCAGTTTTCAGTTATCACAGTTAAACAGCTCTTCCGTGCAGGCGCAGTTAAGAGCCGCGGGCATTAATACGAACAGTAAGCAGTATAAGGCTGCAATAAAAGAAATGATGCAGAATGGAAATGGGGCAATGTTCACCAGCGTCCAGTGCATTAAAAATTCGATGAGATGTTATGATAGTGACGGCGATTTTATCAATCCGAGAAACGGACTTTCAGGACTTGTGCTGACGGACGAGAACGTAGGCCACCAGAAGCGTATCATTTCGATCCCCGAAAGCAGCAGGGAGGAGATGTTCGAACTGACGAAGAAGGAATTCCTGCGTGAAAACGGTGTTTTAAATGGAGATCGGACAAGACGCGGGGACGTATATGACAATCTTTACAGAAAGACGAAGAAAGATGACAGGTTAGCAGCGGGATATACGATGGAGCAGTACGAAAGAGCATACCGGAGAGCGTTTATATCGGCTGTAAAACAGGCAGATTCAAGTTGGGAAATTGGAAAGCCGATTCCATCCGGAGCTTTGGACGGCATTACAAGAGAATCCATTGAAAGTGCACTCACAAAATCGGGAAGCAGCCTTGTAAAAAAAGCATCTGCGTCCGGCGGTTCTTTGAATATGAGCATATAAGAAAAGAGCCGTAGAGGCATGTATCACGAGCGGACCGTAGAACGGCGCGGGTATTTGGAGCGCGTACTTTGCGCTCCTATGTACCCTTGCGCCGTGGCCCGAATGAAAAATGTGTCCGCGAGGGATATTTGTCTCTGCCGGCTGCTGATCAAACGCAGCGACAATCTGAATTTTACAGGTATCCTCTCTTCTCCAACGTGTTAAGGATATTTCTTCCTTCTTCCGTCCCTTCGATAATCCTTCTGGCGCGAACGCTGTCGCCGATGTTTATGATCTCGATGTGGTCGTCGTCCTCGAAGGCCTCTCTCAACTGCTGGAGCACCGGATGCTCCGCCTTCATTCCGAGGCAGACGAAGCCGTAGTCAAAGGGAAGCTCTTCCTGCCCGTCTTTTGTCTCCACGAGGAAGTTGTCTGGACGGACTTCTTTTAACGCGGTGTTCGGCATCTGACGCACATTGTATTTTTTCATCAGAGTGTTGATGTCTGACTTGGATACCGGGTCAATGCCGTTTCCGATGACAGGCATCATCTCTACAATGCTCACATCCGCGCCCCGGGGAGCGAAGAACTCTACCACGTCAAGGCCTACCGCGCCGCCGCCGATGACGACGACTTTTTTGCCGGTGAGATCTTCCGGATATTCCTGCACATGATCAATCATATTGAGGATCGAGGAAACCTTTCCGCCCTCCTTGTCAATGTTCTCATGCAACCCGGCGATCGGGGGCAGGAGCGGAGAGGAGCCGGTAGCGTTTACGATCATATCCGGCTTTAAGCTGCGGATAAAATCCACGTCAGCTTCCATGTTGGTAAACGCAAACAGGTTACGCAGCTTGTTTGTGCGGTGCACCATGTAGTTCGGGAAGTCGGAGAGACGCTTCTTGTCCGGGATCTTGGAGATCTCGGCGGCAAGTCCGCCAAGGTTCGGCTTCTTCTCAATAAGGAAGGTGGTGCAGCCTACTTCCGCCGCCGTACAGGCCGCCTCCATGCCCGCAGTACCGCCGCCGACAACAACCACGTTGCACGGCTTCGTGATGCGGCGTTTTTTATAGACGTCTCCGTTCGGCACTTCCGGGTTGATGGTACAGCGGATCGGACGGTTGATGCCGATGCGGTTCCCGGCGCAGCCGATGTTGCAGGAGATACATTTGCGGATGTCGCACACGTCTCCGAATTCTACTTTGTTCACCCACTCAGGGTCAGCGATCAGTCCGCGCCCCATGCCGATTAAGTCCGCGTCGCCTCTTGCGAGGATATCCTCGGCAACCTTCGGGTCACGGATATTTCCCATTGTCACACACGGCTTGTTGTAGCGCTCTTTGACTGCCCTTGCCATGTAGGATCTCCAGCCGTCCGGGAAATGGTTGGAATCGATCTGGTACTGGATGGAGCCGTTTAGTCCGCAGGAGACGTCGATAACGTCGGCTTCCTCCTGAATGTACTGCAGATAATCCAGACAGTCGTCCAGTGTATTGCCGCCTTCCATGAACTCATCTGCGCTGATGCGCAGGAAGATGGGGAAGAAGGGTCCGACCTGACGTCTTACTTCCTCGACGACGAGGCGGGCGAAGCGCGCGCGGTTCTCCGGGGAGCCGCCGAACTCGTCTGTCCTCTTGTTTGTGAGGGGGGAGAGGAACTGGCTTAACAGATAAGAGTGTCCGGCATGGATCTCCACAGTGTCAAATCCCGCGATCTGCGCGCGTCTTGCGGCCTCTCCGTATTTTTTTACAATGCGTATGATCTCTTCTTTTTCCAGAGGGCGCGGGATCTCGCCGCCTTCTTTGGACGGGATATTGGAAGCGGACACAGGCTGCATGTTTGTGCGCGCCGACTGGGCGGAGGCTCCGGCGTGGTTTAGCTGGATGCCGATGCAGGTGCCGTGTTTGTGGACCGTCTCTGTCAGCTTGAACAGACGGGGGATATAGTTGTCGTGGTCAATGCGAAGCTGTGTTGTTCCGTTGGAGCCTTCCGGCGAATCAACGCTGGCGTTCTCTACCATAATAAGTCCTGTGCCGCCTTTAGCGCGCTGCTCATAATAGTTGATGTGGAGAAAACTCATCTCTCCGCTCTGTTCGCCGTAGTTTGTCCCCATGGGGGTCATCATAATGCGGTTCTTTAATGTCATGCGGCGAACCGTAAAGGGTTCAAAAATGTGTCTGTACTCTTTTTTCATAATTGGTTGATCTCCTATAAATAAATTACAGAAATTTGAGAGTTTGTTTGATATTTGATTAACAATTTGTTTACGCTTCAATTATAGGGAAAGAACGCTTATATAACAAATGAATATTTTTACAAAAATCTATAGATAATATCTATGAATTGTGATATTTTATTAAAAATGGAAAATGTACGGTATAAAAAATATGCTGTTGGAAAGGAATAAGAAAACACAGCAGAAAAGGAGACGGGATGAATCTCAATCAGCTACATTATTTTTCAAAACTGGCGCAGGTAGAACATTATACAAAAGCTTCTGAAGAGCTGAATATCTCCCAGCCTTCTTTAAGCCATGCCATCCACGAGCTGGAGAAGGAGCTGGGTACGAAGCTTTTCGAAAAGCAGGGGAGAGGTGTTGCGCTGACGAAGTACGGACGGCTTTTCCGGGAATATGCGGATGAGTCGCTGCAAATTCTCGATACAGGTGTGAGGAAGGTGCGAAGTCTGACCGGACAGACGGAGGGCATGATAGAATTAGCCTACATCTATACGCTTGGAAGCGAGTTTGTTCCAAAGCTTGTCAGTGATTTTATCCGAACGCATGAGGAACTGAAAGTACAGTTTCGCTTCACCGTGGGGAATACTTCGGAGATTATACAGGGCATAAAGGAGGAGCGCTTTGATATCGGGTTCTGTTCCATGACGGAGCGGGAGCCGGATATCAGCTTTACGCCTGTGGGAACGGAAAATCTTGTGGTTGTAGTGCCGAAAGGACATCCTCTGTCCGGGGAGGCGGCAGTGGATCTGGAGCAGGCGGCGTCCTATCCACAGATTTTCTACACACAGAACAGCGGTCTGCGCCCGGTGGTGGACCGGATGTTTGAGCAGATAAAGATTTCTCCGCGAATTGTCTACGAGATCGAGGAGGACGGTTCCATGGCAGGACTTGTGGCGCAGAACTTCGGCATCGCCGTGATGCCGGAGATTCCCATTTTAAGTCAGCTTCCCGTGGATATCCTGCCGATCCGCAACCGGCATGAGATGCGGTACGTCTACATGGCGAGGGCGGCGGACAAGTACCAGCCGCCCCTTGTGCATAGATTTGCGGACTATGTAAAACGCCGCCGGCTGTAAGGTGAAAAGTAAGCGGAAGCGCCGTGCGTCCGGCATTATGGAATGTATTATGTGTCAGGCATGCGCTCCTTCTTTTCTCACAAAAGAGATGAAATTTCTGACGGCAGGAATCTGATAGTGGTTTTTCAGGTAACCCATGTATACAGTGTGCCGGAGGCTGATATCCGTCAGATGGAGCCGCGCCAGAGGGAAATGATCGAGACTGTCCACATCCGCCACGAGGGCAATGCCAAAGTCCTCCGCCACAAGGGAGGCGATGGCGTTCTCATCCGGCGACTCACAGATGATGTCGGGATGGATGGAGTAAGCTTCGTAGGTGCGGTTCGTGAAGCGGCCAAGGCCGGAGAACCTGTCGTATCCGATGATCGGATAATGTTCCAGATCACGGAGAACGGTCGCCTTTTTTTCGGTGAGAGGGTGGCCTACGGGAGTGATGATAATCATTTCCTGATCAAGAATGGGAACAAAGTTGATGTCCGGCTCATTTTCCACATAGGAACCGAATATCACGTCATACTGCTCGGCTTTCAGTCCTTCCGCCATCTCGGCGGTGTGTTTCTGATGAAAGGTAAAGGAGACCTCCCTGTTCTTGTCACTGCTTAAGAAACGCCGGACCAGATGGGGGATATAGCGCTCCGCCAGCGGGAAGACATAGGCGATATCCACATGTCCGGCACTGCCGGAGAGGCGCTTCATCTGCTTCTCGGCAAGGGATACTTCGGACAGGATGCGGTCTGTATGTTCGAGAAAGATGCGCCCGTATTTTGTAAGCGAGATTGTGCGTCCCTGTCGCTCGAAGAGGAGGAGTCCCAGTTCCTCCTCGAGATTTGCGATGGAACGGCTTAAGGAGGGTTGGGAGATATTAAGTTCGGATGCCGCGAGACGGAAATGCTGGCATCGTGCAACGGTCTGAAAATAAGTGAGCTGGTTCAGTGTCATTGTCAAAACTCCTCTCCTGTAATACTTTTGTTACATTATAGCATGTCCTTTGGACATGCTATGCTCCGCGGGATGCACACGGTTTGCAAAGGAATGCCGCCCACTGGTCGGCCGCAAACCGGCGCAGGTATAATATCTAGCGATATTATACCATGTCCTTTGGACATGATACGCTCCGCGGGATGCACACGGTTTGCAGAGGAATGCCGCCCACTGGTCGGCCGCAAACCGGCGCAGGTATAATATCCAGCGATATTATACCATGTCCTTTGGACATGCTATGCCCCGCAGGATGCACACGGTTTGCAAAGGAATGCCGCCCTTTGGTCGGCTGCAAACCGGCGCAAGTATAATGTCTGTTGACATTATACTATAAATGATAGTATAAAACTATCAAAATGAGAAAAAAGATGTATTAGAAGTATAGAATGGAATGTCGTATAATAAAAGTACAGAGATTGTTTGATATTTAACAAACGCATTGCGGCACGTAACATATATATCGGCGCGCCGTGTGCAGGACATCATGGGTTGGACATTATTAAGGAAAAAGAGCAAAAGGAGAGAAAAATCATGGCAGAAAGAATTACAGGACACACAGAACTTATCGGACTTATGGCGTACCCGATCCGTCACTCCAGTTCACCGGCAATGCACAACGAGGCATTCGCACAGCTTGGTCTGGACTATGCTTACCTTGCGTTCGAGGTTGACAACAGCACACTTGAGGACGCTGTAAAAGGTCTCCGCGCATTAAAGATGGTAGGCTCCAACGTATCCATGCCGAACAAGACGGTCGTAGGACAGTATCTGGATGAGCTGTCGCCAGCGGCAAAGATGTGCGGCGCTGTCAACACCATTGTAAACGACAACGGCAGGCTCATCGGACATATCACAGACGGCATCGGATACATGCAGTCCTTAAAAGACAACAACATCGATGTGATCGGAAAGAAAATGACGATCACAGGCGCGGGCGGAGCTGCGAAAGCCATCGAGGTGCAGGCAGCGTTGGACGGTGTGAAGGAGATGTCCATCTTCAATGTAAAGGATAAATTCTGGGGAGCGGCAGAGGAGACGGTGAAAACGATCCGAGAGAACACAGACTGCATCGTAAATCTGTACGACCTTGACGACAAAGAGAAGTTAAGGGAAGAAATGGCGGACAGCTATCTGTTCGCTCAGGCCACAGGTGTAGGTATGAAACCCATGGAAGGAATGTCTGTTGTTCCGGATAAATCCTTCTTCCGTCCAGAGCTCATCGTGACAGATACGATCTACTCTCCGAGAGAGACGGCGCTCCTTAAGATGGCGAAAGAGGCAGGCTGTAAGACGATGAACGGCCTTGGCATGATGCTCTTTCAGGGAGACGCGGCGTTCTATCTGTGGACAGGCAAACATATGCCGATCGACCACATGAAGGAAGTGCTGGACATCAAATACGACTAAGATTGAAAAGGAACTATAGCGGCGGGCGGCACTGTCCGCCGAAAAAAATGATAAAATGAGAGAAAGAGAGAAAAATAATGAATAAGAAATATCTGCCAAGTGCATTGATACTTTACTTAAACTATTTCATCCACGGTATCGGATGCTCCATCTTAGGCCAGCAGAGCGTGAAAGAACTGCTTGCGGGACAGTGGGGCATGAGTGATGTCATGGGTGTTACGGCGGTAGCTGCCGCTCTCGGACTGGGACGTCTGATCTCCCTTCCGTTCGCGGGGCCCCTGTCTGACAAGCTGGGAAGAAAGCTCTCCGTTATCATTGGATGCGCTTCCTATGTGATCTTCTTTGTAGGCATCGTGTTCTCACCGAACATGACGGTTGCTTATGTGGCGGCAGTACTCGGTGGTATCGCGAACTCCTTCCTTGACACAGCTACATACCCGGCAGTTGCAGAGATCATCCACAAATACACAGGTATTGCTACCATGGGGATTAAGCTGTTCATCTCCGCAGCGCAGCTTCTGATGCCGTTCTTCCTTGGGATCTGCGTGGGTACAGCGCTTGACGTCCTGACACTTCCGCTTGTGTGCGGTATTGCGATCGCGGTGCTCGGCGTACTGGCGGTCTTCGCTCCGATGCCGAAGGTAGAGGGCGTAGGAAAAGGCGAGTCTTTCCTGAACAACCTGAAAAACGCGCACTTCTCCATTGAGAGTGTGGCACTGATCCTCATTGGTTTTACATGCACAGCAACCTTCCAGCTCTGGCTCAACTGCGCGCAGACCTTTGGAAAAGAGATCGCGGGCATCCCGGCCGACAGTGTTGCCGTAATGCAGACTTACTATTCCGCGGGAAGCCTTGTGGCGCTGTTCGTCACAAGTATCCTGACAACAAAGATCAAACAGGTACGATTCCTCGTGATCTATCCGATCATCTCACTGGCAATGCTTGCGCTTGTATACATCGTCAAGAGTCCGATGATCTGCTATATAGGTGCGTTCGTGATCGGTTATTCCGCAGCCGGCGGTGTTCTTCAGATCGCGACAGCGGTTGCAAACGACCTGTTCCCGAAGATCAAGGGAACTCTTACAAGTCTTGTCATGATCGCGTCAAGCCTTTGCAACTACACGATCCTGACAGCGGCTTCCAAGATGACGGCTTCAGGCGTTATCGTGATGAACATCGCGATCACAGCAGTTGGTATCCTGCTCGCTCTGTTCGTCAACGCGAAATACGGCGTACTGTTAAAGAACTCAGAGGCGTCTAAGTAGAAAAATAGCAGTTCGGCTATGATGAGCGCGCGGCGCGGTTTTACGACCGTGTCGGCGCGGGCCGGACTGTTATGATATATTTTCATAGGAGGTAAGAAGTATGAATCCGGTAAAAGTAAGAAATATTGAGATTGGAACAGGTATCCCCAAGATCTGTGTGCCGATTGTAGGCGTGACAAAGGAAGAGATCATCGAGGCGGCTAAGAAGATCACATCCACTCCGGCGGATGTCGTAGAGTGGCGCGTGGACTGGTACGAGGATATCTTTGATTTTGAAAAGACAGAGGATACGATGAAGGCTCTGCGCGAAACACTTGGTGATATGCCGATCCTCTTTACTTTCCGTACATCGAAGGAAGGCGGAGAGAAAGCGATCGAGGCGGACGCTTATGTGGAATTGAACCAGAAAGCAGCGAAGACAGGCCTCATTGACCTTGTAGACGTAGAGGCGTTCACAGGGGACGATGCAGTGAAAGCTGTCGTAGAGACAGCTCATGAGTGCGGTGTGAAGGTCGTCGCTTCCAACCATGACTTCCACAAGACACCGGCTCAGGAGGAGATCGTATCCCGCCTTAAGAAAATGCAGGAATTAGGCGCTGATATCCCGAAGATCGCCGTGATGCCGCAGAACAAGAAGGATGTGCTCACTCTTTTGGCAGCCACCGAGGAGATGGCGACAGAGTATGCGGATCGCCCGATCATCACCATGTCCATGGCAGGGACAGGTGTGATCAGCCGTCTGTGCGGCGAAGTGTTCGGCTCCGCGCTGACATTCGGAGCAGTAGGTAAGGCTTCCGCGCCGGGACAGATGGGAGCGGAGGATTTAAAAACTGTGCTCACGCTGCTCAACAAAAGTCTGTAACCCCTCAGTAAAAGTTTGTAACCCCGAGGAAATGGCACGGATATAAGTGCCATGTTTGAAGGAGAACATCATGAAAAAAGTTTTACACTGGATAGACGAATATCTGGAAGAAGTCCTGCTTGTGGCGGCGCTTGCCGCCATGGCAGTGATCATGGGGATACAGGTGTTTTCAAGGTATGTGTTAAGCGCCTCATTGTCATGGTCTGAGGAGCTGACAAGATATATTTTCATCTGGGCAGGTTTTCTAAGCGTCAGCTATTGTACGAAGAAATGTATCTCCATCAAGATCGAGCAGTTTGTCGCGCTTTTCCCAAGGCGCGGCAAAGCCGTGTTCAAGGTGGTGAACCATACGCTGGAGCTGATCCTGTTTTTCTACCTGATCCCGTTCGCATGGAAGTATCTGATGTCTGCCGTAGCCAACGGACAGACAAGTCCTGCCATGGGGATTCCCATGTATTATGTGCAGGCGGCGCCTCTTGTGGGGTTCATCCTATGCGCCGTGCGGGTGCTGCAGAGATGGATCATAGAGTGGCGCGTGGTGCTCGGAAAGGGGGAGAAGTAAGATGTCATCAGTCGTAATATTTATCATATTTGTAATCTGTCTGGTCATTGCCATCCCGGTGTCCATTTCTCTTGGGATTGTCTCCGTACTCCCGGGTGCGTTTGATCCGTCCTTTACGGCAAGCGGGACTTATGTGATCCGCTCCATGCTGGGCGGGTTGGACAGCTTCCCGCTCCTTGCGGTACCCATGTTCGTGCTCTCAGGCATCATCATGGCAAGGGGAGGCATCTCGAGAAAGCTGTTTGACGTGTTCGCGTATTTTATGGGCAAACGGACGGCAGGTATGCCATGCGCGGTCGTGGTGACCTGCCTGTTCTACGGGGCCATATCCGGTTCCGGTCCGGCGACGGTGGCCGCAGTAGGCAGTATGACCATCCCCATCCTCGTTGAGATGGGATATGACAAGAAATTCTCCACGGCCATCGTGGCGGTAGCCGGAGGACTGGGGGTCATCATACCGCCCAGTATTCCGTTTATCATGTATGGCATGGCGTCCGGCGCTTCGGTGAGCGACCTGTTCATCGCGGGAATCATCCCGGGACTTCTGATCGGCGGACTTCTCATGGTCTATGCCTTTTATTACTGTAAGAAAAACGGGGAGGATCAGCAGAAGAAGGAGGCCATGGTCGGGGAGCTTCACGCGAAAGGATTTCTCAGGGTGTTAAAGGAGAGTGCGTTTGCCCTCTTAAGTCCGGTGATCATCCTTGGGTGCATCTACACAGGTATCGCGTCTCCTACCGAGGCGGCGGTGATCTCCGTGTTCTACGCGCTGATCATCAGTCTGTTCGTATACCGGAGTATCAAGGTCAAGGATATCTGGGGCATCCTTGTGGAGTCCATCCGCACCTACGCGCCCATCCTGTTCATTCTGGCGGCGTCCATCGCCTTTTCCAGAGTGCTCACGCTCATGCAGGTGCCGCAGGCCATCAGCGCGTGGATTCTGTCACACTTTACAAGCAAGATCGTCCTGCTTCTGGTGATCAACGTATTCCTGCTCATCGTGGGAATGGTCATGGATACCACGCCTGCGATCCTGATCCTGACGCCGATCCTGCTTCCGATTGTACAGGCAGTAGGAGTAGATCCGATCCACTTCGGTATCATCATGGTCGTGAACCTTGCCATCGGATTCGTGACGCCGCCCATCGGGGTCAACCTGTTTGTGGCAAGCTCGCTTACGGATATTCCTCTTATGGATATTGCCCGGAAAGCGATGCCGATGATCGTGTATTTCCTGATCGCTCTGATTGTGATTACATTTGTGCCGGCGCTCAGTCTGGCGCTGTTAGGTTAGTAGAGAGGAGAAGGCTGATATGAGAAAGAAGAAAATGACAGTCCGTCTCCTGTCCGCATTTCTGGCGGGCGGACTTGCCGCGGGACTTCTCGCGGGATGCGCGCAGAGCACGGGCGGGGAACAGAGATACGCCTATCCGCTCGGTACAGCCAGTCCGGAGGATACGGTGACACAGATCTACGCGGAGAAATTCGCGGAGGAAGCAGACCGCTTAAGCGGCGGGCGTATCAAGATCACAGTGTATCCGAACAGCGTGTTAGGCGGCGACAGAGAACTCTTAGAGAGCTGTTATGACGGGGATATCCCCTTTGTTGTGCAGAATACGGCGCCGCAGGTAAACTTTATCGATGATACGGCGGTATTCGACATGCCATGCGTGTTTGAGGATATCGACTCCATGAGAGAGGCCGTGGACAACGCTGACTTTATGGAGCTGATACAGGAGTCTTACAGAGAAGCGGGATTTGAGCTTCTCGGATACGCAGATCAGGGGTTCCGGGTCATGTCCAGCAACAAGGCGGTGGAGGATTTTTCTGATTTTAAGGGACAGAAGATCCGTACCATGGAAGACCCATACCAACTCGCCTTCTGGAAGGAGCTGGGTTCCAATCCGACGCCCATGAACTTCAGCGAGGTGTATATCGGACTTCAGCAGAATACCATCGATGCGCAGGAGAATCCCTATGAGGTCATCGTCTCCAACCGTCTGTATGAGCAGCAGGATTATATTATCGAGACGAATCATGTGCCCCACCTGATCTCCCTGATCGTCAGCGAGTCCTTCTTTGAAGAACTGCCTAAGGAGGATCAGCAGATCCTCATAGAGGCGCAGGAAATCGCAAAAGCCTACGCCAGAGAGCAGTCAGATGAAAGAATCAGCGAGAGAATACAGATCATCAGGGACAGCGGGACAGAGATCATCACATTGGATGAGGAGACAATGGAAGCGATGAAAGAAGCCTCCGCCCCGGTGTATGACCAGATCGCAGAGGTGGTGGATGCGGAGATATTGAAGCTCTATAGCGAGTAAAGCGGCTTATTAAAGAATAAAGAAACAGGCAGAATCAGTATATATCCTTTGCGGACACGCTTTTGCTCGGAGGATAACACAAGGGTACATAGGAGCGCAAAGTACGCGCTCCAAGGACCCGTGTTATCCTACGGCCCGCTTCAGGACATATAACTGTCCTGCCTGTTTTTTCTATCTTTTAACAATCCGCGGCAGGAAGTACAGTTGACCTTTTTCGAAAATATTTCTTCGGGGATGTGCCGGCAGATGCGGCGACTTCGGAATGGAATTTTGTCATTTTTCTTGTTCTATGGAGCGGAACCGCATCTGCCGGCACATCCCGCAGAATACTGTATTTTTGAAAAAAGTTTGAAAAAATTTTAATTTGGTATTGATTTATACCTTGATGGGGTATATAATAGTCTCTGCAAGGATGATACCCCTAAGGGGTTTGTGGAATAATTTACAAGAAGGAGAAGAATATTATGGATGAAAAGAAGAAAGTTGGTTCTGGGTGTGAGCATAGGACAACGATACGTTCTCTGACGGAACAGAGGAACCTGATCAACCGTCTAAGCCGCATCGAGGGACAGGTGCGGGGAATTAAGCGGATGGTGGAAAACGATGCCTACTGCCCGGATATCCTTATTCAGGTATCAGCGGTCAACGCCGCACTTAACAGCTTTAACAAGGTACTTCTTTCGGAGCATCTGCGCACCTGTGTGACGGAGGACATCCTCATGGGAAATGAGGAGACGATTGACGAGCTGGTTGTTGTCCTTCAGAAACTGATGAAATAGGAGGGAACCTGATGGAACAATATCATGTGACGGGCATGAGCTGCGCGGCGTGCAGCGCCCGTGTAGAGAAGGCGGTCTCCAAAGTGCCGGGGGTGACGTCCTGTTCGGTGAGCCTTCTGACCAACTCCATGGGAGTGGAGGGGACGGCGCCGCCGTCAGCGGTTATCGCCGCAGTGGAGGAAGCCGGATATGGAGCTTCGGAAAAGAAAGCAGACGCAAAAAACGGTCTGTCTTCATCTGGTGCAGGCGGCGCCCGGACATCAATGTCCGCAGCGGAGGATTCGCTGGCAGATAAGGAAACGCCGAAGATGAAGAAACGACTCATTGCTTCTTTATGCTTTCTGATTCCGCTGATGTACTTTTCCATGGGTCATATGATGTGGAACTGGCCCGTGCCCTCATTTTTAGAGGGAAACCATGTGGCAATGGGACTGATCCAGCTTCTTTTTACCACGGCGGTCATGGTCATCAATCAGAAGTTTTTTATCAGTGGATTTAAGGGACTGATCCACCGTGCTCCCAACATGGATACACTGGTGGCGTTAGGAGCGGGGGCGTCTTACGGATACAGTGTCTATGCGCTGTTTGCCATGACAGACGCCCAGTTTAGAGGCGACATGGCAGGGGTCATGACGTACATGCACGAGCTGTATTTTGAGTCTGCGGCAATGATCCTGACGCTGATCACCGTGGGCAAGATGTTGGAAGCCCGCTCCAAGGGGCGGACAACGGACGCTCTGAAAAGCCTGATGAAGCTGGCGCCAAAGACAGCGGCAGTCATAAGGGACGGAGCCGAGGTGACCGTCTCCATCGATCAGGTGAAAAAAGGCGACATTTTTGTTGTAAGGCCCGGTGAAAATATTCCCGTGGATGGAATCGTCATGGAAGGGCACAGCGCGGTCAATGAATCCGCCCTTACCGGAGAGAGCATCCCGGTGGATAAAAAGGAAGGGGATGTCGTATCAGCAGCTACCTTGAATCAGTCGGGTTTCTTAAGATGCGAGGCTTCCAGAGTGGGAGAGGATACTACTTTGTCCCAGATCATCCAGATGGTAAGCGACGCGGCGGCCACCAAAGCGCCCATCGCTAAGGTGGCGGACAGGGTATCCGGGGTGTTCGTCCCGGTGGTCATCGGAATTGCTCTTGTAACTATCGTCGTGTGGCTCATTGCAGGACAGACAATCGGATATGCCCTTGCAAGGGGAATCTCTGTTCTCGTCATAAGCTGCCCCTGTGCCTTAGGACTTGCCACCCCGGTGGCCATCATGGTGGGTAACGGCATGGGCGCGAAGAACGGCATCATGTTTAAGACCGCTGTATCTCTGGAAGAGACAGGGAAAACCCAGATTGTGGCGCTGGATAAGACCGGGACCATCACAAGCGGAGAACCGAAGGTGACGGACATGATCCCTAGCGAAGGAGTGGGGGAAGATGAACTGCTGTCTTACGCGTATGTACTTGAGAAGAAGAGTGAGCATCCGCTGGCGCGGGCAATTATCGCAAGGGCGGAAGAGAATGGAGCGGACAAAAAAGTCAGCGGGGAGGATCTGCAAGACTTTCAGGCTGTTCCGGGCAACGGACTTTCAGGCAGCTTAAAGGGCGCGCAGCTTTGCGGCGGCAACTTGAGATTTATCACTGAGAAAGCGGCAGTTTCCGCCGCGATGCAGCAGAGAGCGGAAAAGCTGGCAGAAGAGGGAAAGACACCGCTGTTCTTCAGCAGGGACGGGCAGCTCATCGGCATCATCGCTGTGGCTGATGTGATAAAAGAAGACAGTCCGCAGGCGGTAAAAGAACTTCAGAATATGGGAATCCGCGTCGTCATGCTCACAGGGGATAACGAGCGCACAGCCAGAGCCATCGGAGCGCAGGCAGGCGTGGATGAAGTCATCGCGGGCGTACTGCCGGACGGAAAGGAGAGTGTGATTCGTTCTCTGAAAGAACAGGGCAAAGTGGCAATGGTCGGCGACGGCATCAACGACGCTCCGGCGCTTACGAGGGCAGATATGGGAATCGCCATCGGAGCCGGGACGGACATTGCCATCGACGCGGCGGACGTGGTGCTCATGAAGAGCCGCTTAAGCGATGTTCCGGCAGCCATACGCTTAAGCAGGGCGGCTCTTCGCAATATCCATGAGAACCTGTTCTGGGCGTTTTTCTACAACGTGATCGGCATCCCGTTGGCAGCGGGCGTATGGATACCCGTTTTTGGCTGGCAGCTAAGTCCCATGTTCGGGGCGGCGGCCATGAGCCTGTCCAGCTTCTGCGTGGTCAGCAACGCGCTGCGGCTGAACTGGTTTAAGCTGTATGACGGCAGCAGGGATAAGAAACAAAAGGTGAAAAGCCTGCCCCAACAGCAGACGAAAATACACAATGCAGAAATGCAGAAAAAACCGGAAAACGAAGAAAGAAAAGAAAAAGAGGAGGAACCGGCAATGACAAAAACAATGAAGATCGAGGGAATGATGTGCGGGCACTGTGAGGCAAGAGTGAAGAAGGTGCTCGAGGCGCTCCCGCAGGTCGACGAGGCAGCGGTAAGTCACGAGGCGGGCACGGCAGTGCTTACACTCAACGCGGAAGTGGATAATGACGTGCTGAAAAAGGCGGTTGAAGATCAGGATTACAAAGTCATCGGCATCGAGTAAAATCAGAGAAAAAGGGACTGCAGCATTGCGGTCCCTTTTTCTATTGCACCCGGCGGGCGCACGTTTCTTAAGGATGCAAGTCCCAAGCCATCCCAATAAGACGAGATGGCTTTACCCTCATCACGCAGTCCGGAGGAGCCTCCAGTCGCTTCCAGAAGCTGTTCGTGCAGCAGAAGGATCTGAGGTTTGGAAAGTCTGATCATTTGGCAAGTACCTCATAAGCCTGCCGGTTCTTTTCGATGAGGCGTTTGGAAATAGCCATAACATCTTCATCGGCGGCAAGCTGCTCCTGTTCGGCAGCACCAAATTCCATGACAAGGTACCGGGGAACATTGTTTTTCAATATGATGACGGAACCATTCTCGTCCACGAGGCGAGCCACCTTCGAGAAGTTCTGGTTCGCATCGGTGATGGAAACGAGGTTTTTGGTATTGATGTTCATAACGAACCCTCCTTTGCTTTCTTTACTTTTATTATATTCAAAACTAGGAGAAATTCAACCTAGTTCATGAAAAATTTATGGGTAGGGAGCGGTCAAAATCTCTACAGCCAACCAGCCGGGGAGCGGGCGTGGGGTGATGGAAATGGCAAAGGACGGAACGAACCGAGGCGGCAGAAGGCCGGGGAAATGTGAAACGAACGGAAAACTATGACCTTTGTCAAAGCATCTTTGCGCTGATTTTATACAAATGCAAATTCCTATTGCTTGTTTTTTTATCTGCCATATCCAATAATTACTTGCAAGGAGGTAATCAGAAATGAATTTAGGCACAATGATTTTTCAACTGAGGAAACAACAACAAATGACACAAGAGGACTTTGGTTCGCTGTTCCACGTATCACGCCAAACTGTTTCTAATTGGGAAAATGAAAAAAGTTATCCTGATTTAAAAACGCTTATCCATATAAGTGATCATTTTGGTATTTCATTGGACGTATTGTTAAAGGAGGATAGTATTATGATCAAAAAAATAGACAGTTATCGAAAATACAAAAGAGGCTTTTTAGTTTTTTTAGGTTTAATTTTAATTATTGTAATTTCAGCAAGTGTATATTTTGCATATTGTAAATATTCTTATTCGCATATGTACGATAAAATTCTGGAAGCAGGATTCTCAAAAGAAATAAGTGAAGATTTTATTGATAGGTATCAAGGATATTATGCTTTGACAGAAGATAATGTCGATTATCTGGTTGAACCTAAAAGTTCTTCAAAATATGAAATTAATACAGAAAACTTCCCCCTGTATGCTCGTGATAATAAAAACGATACTTTATTAACTATAGATGAAAACGGCAATTTTTCCTTATTTTATAAAACGAAAGATGAGAATTACGATGTATCTGTTGATAAAAATGGAAATCTCAATGATACTAATAATACTCTTGATGAAAAAGAAAAGGCTGCTGTCAATGAATTTCTTTCTAATTATCAAGAACAGCTAGTTCCTATAATAAATCGCTCGTTTGATTTATGGAATCAAATAAATTAATTACATTTTTGAAGCTGTCCTTAAGAAGGGAATAAACTCGACCTAAATACCTTTTTCAATGTCTATGCGCCTTTTCGTGTTTCGCGGCTAGGCGCCTTTTCTCTCTTTCAAATTTTTCGAAAAAGTGTTCGTTTCGTTTG
>DWYT01000159.1 GCA_019118545.1 Candidatus Mediterraneibacter merdavium
CCCCTTTTTCCGGGGAAAGTAGCGTACAGGAGGCGGCGGCATTTATCAGGAAAAATATAGACGGCGGATATCCAGTGCCGTATCTTATGCTTAAGCATAAAAAGAGCCGGTATAAAGACTTTGTGTGGCACTGGTTTCTCTGCTATGGTTATGAGGACCGTGCGGACGGTATGTATATCACAGTCGCCACATATGGGGAGAAATACGTGTTTCCGCTCGGCGAACTGTGGGATACGGGGTATGAGGAAAAAGGCGGATTGATCGGACTGGTATGAGACGGGTTCCGGTGAAAGGAATCCGGGGAGAAAGATGTATGGAGACAGGATTGACGCATGCGGAGAAATCAGATACAATAAGCGTCGGTGTACAAGGGGCAATGCGCCCTTATACACTGACGCTATTGTAAGTGCAGAAACAAAAAGCAGAGAGGAGAAAGAAAATGGCAAATCCAGTTGTTACATTTGAGATGGAGAACGGCGATATCATGAAAGCGGAGCTGTATCCGGAGATTGCGCCGAACACAGTGAAGAATTTTATCTCCCTTATCAATAAGGGATTTTATGACGGGCTTATCTTTCACCGCGTGATCCGCGGTTTCATGATTCAGGGGGGATGCCCGGACGGAAATGGTATGGGCGGCCCGGGATATTCGATCAAAGGCGAGTTTGCGCAGAACGGATTCGCAAATGATCTGGCGCATGATCCCGGTGTGCTTTCCATGGCGCGCTCCATGCACCCGGACTCCGCGGGAAGCCAGTTTTTTATCATGCACGAGAAATCCCCGCATCTTGACGGGGCATACGCAGCTTTCGGTAAGATCACAGAGGGCATGGATGTGGTGAACAAGATCGCGGAGACGGACACAGATTACAGTGACCGTCCGCTGGATACACAGAGGATGAAAAAGGTGACCGTAGAGACATTCGGCGAGACATATGAGGAGCCGGAGAGAGTATAACGGAGCACCGGAATCTGACGATGATAGGCAGGATATCCATAGAATGATCCTGACAAATGAGGAGAAGCTATGACCGGAAAGAATCAGACGGAAAAGAAACAGAATCCGGCCGTTGTATGCGCGCTCGCCCTGCTGTGCTGTGCACTGTGGGGGAGCGCGTTTCCCTGTATCAAGCTGGGATACGCATGGCTGGATGTGGAAGGGACGGGAAGCCAGATCTTGTTCGCGGGATATCGGTTTTTCCTGTCGGGAATATTTACTTTTATAATAGGATGTGTTGTCGAAAGACGTTTTCTGACGTTGAGGAGTGACTCTCTTTGGCCGGTTTTTCGCCAAGGACTTTTGCAGACCACGCTGCAGTATGTCTTTTTCTATATCGGACTTGCTCATGCCACGGGTGCGAAAAGCTCCATTATCAACGCATCACAAGGCTTTGTGGCGATCATCGCGTCGCATTTTATGCTGAGATCCGAGAAAATGACATGGAAGAAAGCCGCCGGGTGTATCCTTGGCTTTGCCGGAGTCGTGGCAGTAAATCTCTCACCCGGAGCATGGGGCACGGGATTCAGCGCAGCGGGCGAGGGTATGATCCTCATATGTACCGTCGTCTACGGCATCAGTATGGTGACTTTGAAAATGATCTCGGACGCGGAGAGTCCCATGACGATCACCGCGTATCAGACCCTCATGGGCGGTGTGCTGCTCGTTGTCATCGGGATGGCGATGGGCGGTAATGTGACAGGTTTTGAGATGAAGAGCGTCCTTCTTCTTATATATATGGCGATTTTGTCCACCGCCGCGTTCAGCATATGGACGATACTGATGAAGTACAATCCGGTCGGCAAGGTGGCGGTCTATACGTTCACCATACCGATCTTCGGGGTCGCGCTCTCGGGGGTCATACTCGGTGAAAAAATATTTGAATTTAAAAATCTGATCGCGCTCCTGCTCGTAAGCGCGGGCATCGTGATCGTGAATAAACAGGAAAAAACAGCGTCGTCTACGCAAGGCGGTATTCCATGATGTAATCATCCATGATGAAGCCGCGCCCGATATCCGCTTCCTGTGTATCAATCGTCTCGAATCCGAGATGGCGGTACACGGCAAGCGTGTTGTCGTTGTATTTGTTGCAGGTGAGCCAGATGGCGGTATAGCCGCGATCCCTGCACAGTTCTTTTAAAAATGAGAAGGCCTTTGTCGCCAGATGGCGGCCGCGGGCTTCTTTTTTTATGTAAAGCTTGCTTAAGAACAGACGGTTATCCTCTCCCGCATGGATGCCCGTGTAGCCGCAGAACTCGCTGTTATCAAAAAGCTGGTAATACTCGTAACCCTCCGCGATCTGTTCCTTTAAGGCAGGATAGGACTGGAACTTCTCTACCATATAACCAACCTGTTCTTTCCCGATGATGGGAGTGAAGTGCTCGTTCCATATGATCTCGGCAAGGGATGCGATTTCCCGTACCTGTTCATCTGTGTCGGCTTTTTTTGTTGAAAAATCATTGTTCATGGGTGTTGTCTCCTTTCGATGCTTTGTTCAAGTATAGCATTTTCCGAAATGGATGGACAGAGTTTTTTATGCGGAAAAAGAATGGTTGTTAGCACTCTAATTAAAAGAGTGCTAATTTTCTATTGACTTTTAAATAACGCTGTACTAGAATATTTCATGGACGCAGGAATGTTTCGCGGCTAAGCAGAGAATACGGCGGGGGTTCCTGCGCATGGACGTATATTTACAGCCGGATTTAATGATTAATCACAGAAGGAGTGTTTATTATGGCAGTGAAAAAAGGAAACCTATCAATTGACAGTGAAAACATATTTCCTATTATAAAGAAGTGGGTCTATTCAGATCATGACATCTTCGCGCGTGAGCTGATCTCCAATGGATGTGACGCCATCACGAAGCTGAAGAAGCTGGACATGATGGGAGAGTATGAGCTTCCGGAAGGGTATAAGCCGAAGATTCAGGTCATCGTGAACCCGGAAGAGAAGACCATGAAGTTTATCGACAACGGTCTGGGTATGACAGCCGACGAGGTGGAAGAATATATCACACAGATCGCATTTTCAGGGGCAACACAGTTCCTTGAGAAATATAAGGACAAGACGACAGAGGACGATATGATCGGCCACTTCGGTCTTGGATTCTATTCTGCGTTTATGGTGGCGGACGAGGTGCAGATCGACACCCTTTCTTACAGAGAAGGCGCGACACCGGTACACTGGGCGAGCCAAGGCGGCACAGAGTATGAGATGCAGGACGGAAACCGCACAGAGGTGGGAACAGAGATCACCTTATTCTTAAATGAGGACAGCCTTGCGTTCGCAAATGAATACCGTGCGAGAGAGGTGCTGGAGAAATACTGCTCTTTCATGCCGGTAGAGATTTTCTTATCAAAGGCAAACGCGGAGCCGGAGTATGACACCATCGACGAGGATGATGTGCTTGAGACGGACGAGGTGGTAGAGCACATTACGGAGGAGCCGAAAGAGGGCGAGGAAGGCGAGCCGAAGAAGAAAGCGAAGATCGTGAGACGCCCGGTACCCTTAAGCGACACGCATCCGCTGTGGGGAAAGAACCCGAGCGAGTGTACGAAGGAAGAATATATCGAGTTCTACCGCAAGGTATTCATGGACTACAAGGAGCCGCTGTTCTGGATTCACCTGAACATGGACTATCCGTTTAATCTGAAAGGAATCCTGTATTTCCCGAAGATAAACACGGAGTATGAGTCCATTGAGGGAACGATCAAACTTTACAACAATCAGGTGTTTATCGCGGATAACATCAAAGAGGTGATCCCGGAGTTCCTGATGGTATTAAAAGGCGTCATTGACTGCCCGGATCTTCCTCTCAACGTTTCCAGAAGCGCGCTGCAGAACGACGGATTCGTCAATAAAGTGGCGGATTACATTTCCAAGAAGGTAGCGGATAAGCTTACGGGAATGTTCAAGACAGACCGCGAGAACTATGAGAAATACTGGGATGATATCAGTCCGTTCATCAAGTTCGGCTGCTTAAAAGACGAGAAGTTCGGCGAGAAGATGAAAGACTCCATGATCTTCAAGAATCTGGAGCACAAGTATCTGACACTGGAAGATATCATCGATGCAAATAAGCCTGCGAAAGATGCCGACAGTGCGGATGCCGAAATACAGGCTGACAGCGCGGTCGATAGCGCTGATAACGGGGATGGCGGAAGTGAAGCGGCGGAGAACGCTGATAATGGAAACGCCGAGGCAGAAACCTCTGCGGACTCCGGTGATGAGAATAAGGAAGAGGAAAAGACAAGCATTTACTATGTGACAGATGAGGTACAGCAGAGCCAGTATGTGAATATGTTCAAGGCTCAGGGACAGGACGCGATCATCCTGTCGCACAATATTGATTCCGCTTTCGTGACCTATCTGGAGCAGAAGCATCCTGATATGCAGTTCCTGAGAATCGACGCGGATGTGCACGAGTCACTGAAGGATGAAGTGGCAGAGGATGAGAAAGAAGCCTTCCAGAAGACGACGGACAGCCTTGTGGAGATTTTCCGCAAAGAGCTGGACAACGACAAGCTGGAAGTGAAGGTGGAGAAACTCAAAGACGATAAGGTGGCTTCTATGGCAGTACTCTCCGAGCAGGACAGACGTATGGCGGAGATGATGAAGATGTACAACATGGGAGGCATGGACACGTCGATGTTCGGAAGTCAGGCGACGCTCGTGCTCAACGCGAACCATCCGCTGGTACAGTTCCTTGTGGAGCACAAACGAAGCAAGAACGTGTCTGTCATCTGCAAACAGCTCTACGATCTTGCGATGCTGGCACATAAGCCGTTAAGTCCGGAAGAAATGACGGCGTTCGTGCAGAGAAGCAATGAGATCATGATGCTGCTGACAAAATAAAGGTCGAATTTGCCGGGGAGATAGAATATAACTGCGGGTCAACAGGTATCCTTCACAGACGCGTTTTCACTCGGGACGCGATGTAACGGTACATAGGCTCATAAAATACGTGAGCCAAGTGCCGACATCGCTTTACGGTCTGCTCAGGATACCTGTTGGCCCGCAGTCTTTCTATCCCTCCACAAATCGTGGTAAGGAAGTGGTGTCGAAATCGTGAAGTGCATCTAAATAACTAAGTCGGATTGTCGCGGGAAAAGATAAAATCGCCGCAGAATAAGTGTTCCGAGCGAGAGCATATTCACGAGGGACACTTTATTCGTGCGGCGGATGATCCTTCACCTCGACAAATCCGGATTTCACATCTTCTCAAACGCAATCTCTTTCTGCTTTAGAAACTTCTCCACCATCTCATCCCACGCGTGTTCCAGTGTCTTATCCATGGTAAAGCTTTTAAATGATGTACCGGTCACGCAGGAAAGCTTTGTCCCGTCGTAATGGATGTTCAGGTAAAGACCCTGAACTTCTGCCGGACGGACGGCGGGGGCGTTCTGCGAGGCCAGCTTCTCGATATTCTTTCGGGACAGGCTGAAGATAAAGCGGAAGCTTAAAGGCGTACGTTTCCCTTTGATGAGGGAGAAGCAGTATTCGCGCACGTTTTTCCACGGGGAATACTCGGGCAGCTCCGCGTCTGTGTCAAAGAAATCCTTCTGGATAAAGCCGTCGATCCTAAAGGTGTTAAACGTCACAATCTCCCCCTCGATAAAGGCAAAGCTGTCAAATGTGTCGAGAAGGAGAAGGTGGGACATGAATTCTTTTATACTTGGCAGGGAAAACGAGACCATATTATGCTCCTTTTGTATTCCGAAACTTTGAAGTAAGGGGGTGCTCCATTCATGTGCTGCCGACATTATACCATGTCCTTCGGACATGCTACGCTCCGCAGGATGCACACGGTTTGCAAAGGATTGCCGCCCTTTGGCCGGCTGCAAACCGGCGCGGGCATAATGTCTGCCGACATTATATCATGTCCTTCGGACATGCTACGCTCCGCAGGATGCACACGGTTTGCAAAGGATTGCCGCCCCTTGGCCGGCCGCAAACCGGCGCGGGCATAATGTCTGCCGACATTATACCATAAAACAAGAGCGCCGTCATTGACTTTTATCAGCAAAAAAAGTATTATTATGTAAGTATTGTGGTGTATTATTGCTATGTGCACTGCTTTGTACGCTACAGTGCATGATTCATAGAGAGAGACAGTGATAGGATAATGAAAATAAACCAGAAGACAAAGAAGAAGCTCATCATCGGGATAGCCGCAGCGTTGGCGGTGATCGCGCTGATCCTTGCCATCCGGGGGGCAAGAGGGTTTTTTAGAGGAGAAATTGACACTTCGGCAGGTGTGGAATATATCAAAAAGGAAGAAGCAGGGGATATCAGCGCCATTGAGGCGAAGATTGAACTTTTGGAAAAGCAGGATGCAGGAGAGAGCGACGACAGAAGCGTAAAAGAAAAATTTTCAGGGGCAGTGGTGGTCGGCGATTCCATCACACAGGGTTTTTTGGAGTATGATATTCTTAATGCCTCAAGCGTGGCGGCAGAGATTGGCGTCCATCTGACACAGATGGACGGACTGATCGGCAAGGTAAAAGAGTTGAGTCCAAGCATCATTTTTCTGGCGCTGGGGTCTAATGATGTGATAGCGACAAATGGTGATACAGAGGAATTTACCGCTCAGTATCAGGATCTGATTTCCCGGCTTCAAAAAGAGGTTCCGGATGCCCATATTTTTGTGAACGCGATCTTCCCTGTTCAGGATAAAGCTATTGAAAAGGAGCCGGGACTTGCAAATATTGCGCAGTACAATTCTGCGCTCAAGGAGCTGTGCGACAGTAAAACGATCGGCTTTATCGACAATACAGAGATCGTGTCAGAAGAGTATTTCGAACAGGACGGCGTACATTTCAAGACGTCGTTTTATCCGATCTGGGCGGAGCGTATGGCGGAGGTGGCATCATTATGACAAGAGAGGGCATAAAGAAGGCCGGCATCATAAAATATATTGTGTCAGTGCTGATTGTGGCGTTTATCGTGGTGCTCATGCTGTACACGAGCGGGAGCAGCAAGTCGTTTGATGAGATAAAAAAGGCTGTTGTGCTCGCTCTTGACAAGAGCAATCTGCAGGAGCGGGATACGGCCTCGTTTAAGAGGGATACTGGACTTAATGCGGCGGACTATGCGGCGGTTATGTACTATGCCTCTGATTCGAATATTTCAGCGGAGGAAGTCCTGCTTATCGAGGTAAAAAGCAAAGGACAGATACAGGAAGTTACTCAGGCCGTTGAGGCCCGGATTGCCAGCCGGATCAATGATTTCGACGGGTATGCCCCGGAGGAAGTGAAGCTGCTCGAGGACGCGAAGATGAGTGTGAGGGGCGAATACATTTTCCTCGCGGTAGCTCCCAAAGCAGAAGAGTATCTGTCAGCTTTTCGGAATAGTCTGTAAAAGAGAGGAATATACCGGATGTTATTTAGCAGTATTACATTTTTGTTTTTGTTTCTGCCGGTCGTGCTGGCGGTTTATTATCTTCTTCCCGGGAGGGCGAAAAGCGTCTTCCTGCTCATAGCCAGTCTCATCTTTTATGCTTGGGGAGAGCCTGTCTATGTGGTGCTTATGATCCTTTCGATCCTCTTGAATTATTTCTGCGGCAGGGATATCAAGGCAAACGAGGACGATCCGGGGAAGGCAAAGTTCAATATGATTTTTGCCGTGGCGGCGAATCTTCTTATTTTAGGATTTTTTAAATATTACGGCTTTCTGCTGGATACGGTCAACGCCGTGTTTTCGGCGGATATCGCCTACAGAGAGCTCCCGCTCCCGGTGGGAATCTCTTTTTACACATTTCAGGCAATCTCTTATATTGTAGATATCTATCGCGGGAAAGCACAGCCGCAGAAAAATATTCTGTATTTTGCACTGTATATTACGATGTTTCCACAGTTGATTGCCGGGCCCATCGTCCGCTATGAAGACATCGAGCTGCAGTTAAAGCAGCGGCGGCTTTCTATGCAGCGCTTCGGTCAGGGAGCAATGTATTTTATCATCGGCCTCGCGAAGAAGGCTGTTATTGCGAACTCGGTGGGAGCGGTCTTTGAGCAGATCTCGGACATGCCTGCGGGCAGTCTGTCCGTACTGACCGCATGGCTGGGAGCGTTTTCCTATGCGTTCCAGATTTACTTTGACTTTAGCGGGTATTCGGATATGGCCATTGGTCTTGGCAAGATGTTCGGCTTTGAGTTTAAGAAGAACTTTGACTATCCGTACGTGTCGAAAAGCGTGACCGAGTTCTGGCGGAGATGGCATATTTCCCTGAGCACATGGTTCCGTGAGTATGTGTATATCCCGTTGGGCGGCAACCGGTGTTCTGCGCTTAGAAACATATGCAATCTGATGGTCGTGTGGACTTTGACAGGTATGTGGCACGGCGCTGCGTGGAACTTTATCGCTTGGGGTGTGTATTATGGCGTGATCCTTGTGATGGAGAAATATGTGTGGGGCGCTTCATTGGATGTTCTCCCGAATGTGGTAAAGCATATCTATACTGGCATCATGGTGCTGGTAGGGTGGGTGTTTTTCTTTAGTCCCAGCCTTGGATATACGCTGCGCTATCTGGGAGCCATGGTCGGCGGCGGAGCAGGGATTGTGGACAGGCAGGGAGCGTTCCTCCTTTTCGGCCACTGGCTGTTGTATCTGATCGCCGCGCTTGGTTCAACCGCTCTGGGGATGCGGATTGTGACTGCCCTGCCGCGCGTGATCCGTAATGGAAGGGCGAAGGCAGTTGTCTTTGCAGTCATTTATATGGGAATATTTGTGATATCCGTCTCGTTCCTCGTGACAGATACATTCAACCCCTTCTTATATTTCAGATTTTAGGTGAAGCTATGGATAAGAGAAAAAGAAAAGGGCGCACAGAGGGCCTGATCGGAAAAATATTTATATTGTGCCTTTTCCTTGTGATGGCTGTAAACTTTATTGTTCCTGACAAGGAGAAGTCTGATGAGGAGAACCGGGTGCTGGAATCAATGCCGAAGTTAAGTCTGGCGTCGATCACAACGGGAGATTTTATGGAGCAGTGGGAAGCCTACATGAGCGATCAGTTTGTGGGGAGAAACGTGTGGCGTAAGCTTAAGGTCGGACTTGACCGTCTGGGCGGCAGCAGTATGGAAAACGGCGTCTTTATTGGCAAAGACGGGCAGCTCCTTGAAGATATCGCACTGCCTGATGATGGTCAGTACTCGGAGAATATTCAAGCAGTAAAGAGCTTTGCACAGACGTATTCGGATATACCTGTTACGGTTATGCTCGTTCCTGACGCCGCCAGCATATTGAGCGGCAGCCTGCCCTCATTTGCGTCGGTGGAGGATCAGAGGCAGATGTTCAGCATGGTGGAGCGCGGACTTGGGGATTCGGTCAACTGGGTAGATGTATACTCTATATTGAATAGCCGTAAGACAGAAAAGCTATACTATAAGACAGACCACCATTGGACGACACAGGGAGCGTTCTATGTATTCCGCGAGACGGCGGCAGGCTTTGGGATCGAGGGCGATGTGTCGGATGATTATGTGTCCTATACGGTGACAGACAGCTTCAATGGGGTACTGGCCGCCAAGAGCGGAGTAGGACTTAGTGAGAAGGAAAGCATTGAGATCTATGCTCCGGCGTCGGGGGACGACGATGTGGTCGTGAACTATGTGGATGAGGCGAGAAAAACTTCTTCATTATATGACTCCTCCAAGCTGGAGACGCGGGACAAATACGCGGTGTTCTTCGGGGGGAACACGTCTGTCATGGACATAAAGACCGTGTCTCCAAGCAGCAAGAGGCTTCTTGTGGTGAAGGACTCCTTTGCCAACTGTTTTATCCCGTTCCTGACGCCGTATTACAGGGAGATCGTTGTTGTGGATCCAAGATATTACAGCGGAACGATGAAGGACATCATGGATACGTACAGGATCACAGACGCATTAATTATGTACAGCGGCAATACATTTGTGACGGACAATCATATCAGCGGAGTATTTACAGGTGAGTAATCGGATCAGAGAAGAATTTTTACAAAAGAAAGAGCCAATAAGGCTGAATAAGTATTTAAGTGAGGCGGGCGTGTGTTCCAGAAGGGAGGCGGACCGCCTCATTGAGAACGGGCGTGTGACCGTGGACGGCAAAGCTGCGCAGACCGGGATGAGGATCACGCCCGGCCAAGTGGTGCGCATCGGCGGAAAAATTGTCTCAAAGCAGGATGAGATGATCGTGCTGGCGGTGAACAAGCCAAGAGGCATCGTCTGTACCGAAGAGAAACGGGAGCGGAACAGCATCGTGCGTTTTCTTGATTATCCGGTGCGGGTCACTTATGTGGGCAGGCTTGACAAGGATTCCCGGGGACTTCTCCTTATGACGAACAACGGGGATATCATCAACCGTATGATGCGCGCCGCCAACTGCCATGAGAAAGAGTATAAAGTAACAGTGGACAGGGAGATCACGGAAGATTTTTTACAGCGGATGTCAGAGGGCGTGGCGATACTTGATACGGTCACAAGGCCGTGCAAGGTTGAAAAACTGGGGAAATATACTTTCTCCATCATACTGACGCAGGGACTGAACCGCCAGATACGCAGGATGTGCGAGGCGCTCGGGTACGAGGTAAAGGATCTGGTGCGGGTACGTGTCATGAACATCCGTCTGGGCAGCTTAAAGGAAGGGCAGTACCGGAAACTGACGGATGAGGAATTGGATGAACTGTACGGGTTGATAAAGGATTCTCCCGGCGGGCCCTCAGAGAAGATATAGTATAAAATACGCGGCAAAGGGAAGGCAAAAAGGGAAGCAGAGAATAAAATGGGTGGATACGCATGGTATCCGTCGTAATCAGGAGGTCAGGATGGCAGATACGACAGTCAGTAAAATGCAGCGGATGCGGGAGCTGGTGGAGCTTCTGAACAGGGCGCGCCGCGCTTATGAGCAGGAAGATCAGGAGATCATGGGCAACTTTGAGTATGACAGGCTCTATGACGAGCTGTTGGAGCTGGAAAAGGAGCTGGATACAACCCTCGCGTCGAGTCCGACGGTGAATGTGGGGTATGAAGTGCTCAGCGAGCTTCCGAAGGAAAGGCATGAGCGCCCTATGCTTTCTTTGGACAAGACGAAAGAGGTGGAGCGTTTAAAGGAATTTTTAGGGGATCAGAAGGCAGTGCTCTCATGGAAGCTGGACGGCCTTACCATCGTGCTTACCTACAGGAACGGAGAACTGGCCAAAGCTGTCACAAGAGGCAACGGCGAGGTGGGCGAGGTTGTCACCAGCAATGCCCGTGTATTTAAGAATATCCCGCTGCACATCCCGTATCAGGGCGAGCTTGTATTGCGGGGCGAGGCAGTGATTTCATATAAGGATTTTGAGAAGATTAATGAGGAGATCGGCGACGCGGACGCGAAATATAAGAACCCGCGTAATCTGTGCAGCGGGTCTGTGCGCCAGCTCAACAACGAGGTTACGGCGAAGCGGAATGTACGGTTCTACGCGTTCACTCTGGTGAGCGCAGGGGATATGGATTTTCACAATTCAAGGCTCTGTCAGATGGCGTGGCTAAAGGAGCAGGGTTTTGATGTGGTAGAGAACCATGCGGTGACAAGAGAGACGGTCGAGGAGGAAGTGGCATGGTTCGCCCGTCATGTGGAGTCAAACGAGGTGCCCTCCGACGGACTGGTGCTTGTGTATGACGATATCGCATACGGGCAGTCGCTTGGGACGACGGCAAAGTTCCCGAGGGATTCCTTCGCGTTTAAGTGGGCGGACGAGATCCGGGAGACGACGCTGCTTGAGATTGAGTGGAGTCCGTCAAGAACAGGGCTGATCAACCCGGTAGCCATCTTTGATCCCGTGGAGCTGGAGGGAACGACCGTGAGCCGCGCCAGCGTCCACAACATCAGTATCATGGAAGAGCTTGAGCTGGGGGTGGGAGACAGGATCACTGTCTATAAGGCAAATATGATCATCCCGCAGATCGCGGAGAACCTGACAAGAAGCGGGGTGAAGGATATTCCCTGCTCTTGTCCGGTATGCGGGGGCAAGACAAAGATATCCATGGACAATGAGACAAAGACCTTATACTGTACCAATCCGAAATGTCAGGCAAAGCATGTGAAGGCGTTCAGCCTGTTCGTCAGCAGAGACGCCATGAATATCGAGGGACTTTCCGAGGCGACGCTGGAGAAATTCATTATCAACGGGTATGTAAAGGACTTTACGGACATCTTCCATCTGGACAGGTATGAGGAGGAGATCAAGTCCATGGAGGGGTTCGGAGAGAAGTCCTATGAGAATCTTCAGGCCAGTATCCAGAATGCGCGGACGACGACCCTTCCCCGGCTGGTATACAGCCTTGGCATCCCTAATATCGGCATTGCCAACGCGAAGGTCATCTGCCGGGCGCTGGGAAATGATCCGCTTAAGGTGGAGAACGCCACGCTCGAAGAACTCGATGAGATCCAAGGCGTGGGAGAAGTGATCGCCCGCGCGTATGTGGAGTATTTTGCCGATGAGGAGCATAAAGATGTGTTTGGGCGGCTTCTCGGGGAAGTAGTCATCCCCAAAGAGGAAGTCTCTGAGGACAGCCAGAAGTTTGCGGGAGTGAACTTTGTTATTACCGGAAGTGTGGAGCACTTTGCCAACAGGGCCGAGGTAAAAGAGGAGATCGAGAAGCGGGGCGGGAAGGTGACGGGAAGCGTGACTTCCAAGACCAATTATCTCATCAACAATGATGTGGACTCCACGTCGTCTAAAAATAAAAAGGCGAGAGAGCTGGGGGTGCCGATCATATCAGAGGAGCAGTTTCTGGCAATGCTTTAGGATTTAAGCTTTAGGATTTATAGAAAGTTCATTTGTCTAATGAATGAGGATGTACTATAATGGGGGAGTAGTTCTTGCAGACAGAAGAATAACACAATAAAGAAGGGATAGATTTATGTCAGACAACGATTTTATGATCATAGACGAAGAAGAAAAAGAAGAAAAGACGGAGCAGTCCTCAAAGGATGAAAATGACAGTAAGGACGACGGATATGAGAAGATCTGCTATATCTGCCACCGCCCGGAGAGCGTGACCGGAAAGATGATCGAGCTGCCGAACAATATCACGGTATGCCCGGACTGTATGCAGAGGAGCTTCGACGCCATGACGAACGGTTCAGTTGACCTGAGCCGTCTGATGAATATGCCGGGCGTCCAGTTCCTCAATCTGTCAGATCTTGAAAATATGCAGCCCAAGCAGCAGAAGATCAAGAAGAAAAAGGAAAAGCCGAAGGAATTCCATCAGCTTGATATCAGGAATATCCCGGCTCCTCATAAGATCAAGGCAAGACTTGATGAGTACGTGGTTGGGCAGGAGTACGCGAAGAAAGCCATGTCCGTAGCTGTGTACAATCACTATAAGAGAGTGGCAGCAGGCGCGTCGGACGATATCGAGATCGAGAAGTCCAATATGCTGATGATCGGACCTACGGGAAGCGGAAAGACATATCTTGTAAAAACACTGGCGCGGCTTCTGGATGTGCCGCTGGCGATCACGGACGCTACTTCCCTGACAGAGGCGGGATACATAGGGGACGATATCGAGAGTGTTGTGTCCAAGCTTCTGGCGGCGGCGGACAATGACGTGGAGAAAGCGGAGCAGGGAATTATTTTTATCGACGAGATCGACAAGATCGCGAAGAAGCATAATTCCAACCAGAGAGATGTAAGCGGCGAATCCGTGCAGCAGGGAATGTTAAAGCTGTTGGAGGGAAGCGACGTGGAGGTTCCTGTCGGGGCGAACAGCAAGAATGCCATGGTTCCGCTGACAACGGTAAATACGAAGAACATCCTCTTTATCTGCGGGGGAGCCTTCCCTGATCTGGAAAGCATCATCAAGGAGCGGCTGCAGAAAAAGACCTCGATGGGTTTTAATTCTGAGTTGAAGGATAAATATGAGCATGACAAGGATATCCTGTCTAAGGTGACTGTGGAGGATTTAAGAAAATTCGGAATGATCCCGGAGTTCTTAGGGCGCCTCCCGGTTATCTTCACACTGAAGGGTCTGGACAAGGATATGCTCGTACAGATATTAAAGGAACCGAAGAACGCCATCTTAAAGCAGTACCAAAAGCTGCTGGCACTGGATGAAGTGAAGCTGGACTTTAACGACGGCGCTCTGGAAGCCATCGCGGAGAAGGCGATGGAGAAGGATACAGGTGCAAGGGCGCTTCGGGCGATTATCGAGGAATTCATGCTGGACATCATGTATGAGATCCCCAAGGACGACAGTATCGGCGAGGTGACTATTACAAGAGAATATATTCAGGGCACAGGCGGGCCTGTCATCCAACTAAGGGGGCAGGAGGCTTTGCTGCTGGAATCGTAGGATATCTGGAAAGAGAGAGGGGAAACACATGGACAGCTACAGGTATTTATTAGATCTTGCAATCATTTTATTATCGACAAAGGTTCTCGGTCTTTTGACGAGGAAGGTACAGATGCCGCAGGTGGTGGGAGCGCTGCTGGCGGGACTTGTATTAGGGCCGGTTGGATTCGGATTGCTCACGGAAACAGCGTTTATCCATGAGGTGGCGGAGATCGGCGTGATTGTCCTCATGTTCTGCGCGGGCATGGAGACGGACATCAGGGAGTTGAAAGCGAGCGGAAAGGCCTCCTTTGTAATCGCCCTGTGCGGCGTCATCGTGCCGCTGCTCGGAGGCTTCGGCGTGGCGTGGATATTCAACCGTCCAAGTCTGATTGCGTCCAACGCGGAGGCATCTGTCTTTCTTCAAAATATTTTCATCGGCGTAATACTTACGGCTACTTCGGTAAGTATTACAGTAGAGACGCTCAAGGAACTGGGAAAATTAAAGACCCGTTCTGGAAATGCCATCCTTGGGGCGGCGATCATTGACGACATTCTGGGCATTATTGCCCTTACGATTGTGACAAGTATGGCGGATTCGTCCGTGAGTATCGGTCTGGTCATGCTCAAGATCGTGGGATTCTTTATATTTGCAAGCATTGTCGGACTTGTATTTTACAAGCTGTACAGGCATTGGGTGGACGATGCGAAGAAGGAGCTTCACAGACATACGATCATCGCGTTTGTGTTCTGTCTTCTCATGGCGTTTATCGCGGAAGAGGTGTTCGGTGTGGCTGATATCACGGGAGCCTTTATCGCCGGTCTTATCATTTCCAATGTGCGCCGTTCTACATATTTGCAGTCCAAGTTTGATACGATGTCCTATCTGCTGCTCTCACCGGTGTTCTTTGCCAGCATCGGACTGAAAGTGGAGCTTCCGGGAATGTCGGCAGCCATTGTCGGGTTTGCCGTTGCCCTGAGTATTGTGGCGGTATTGACTAAGATTATTGGATGCGGTCTGGGCGCAAAGATGTGCGGATACAAAAGCTATCAGGTCAGGCGCATCGGGATCGGTATGATCTCCCGGGGAGAGGTGGCGCTGATCGTGGCGAGCAAGGGTTCCGCTCTCGGTCTGATGGGTTCTGCCCTGTTAGGCCCTGTTATCATTGTGGTTGTAATAACGACTATTATCACCCCGGTGCTCCTTAAGATTGTGTTTGCTCCGGGAACGGCTCCTGCGCCGGAACAGATTGTGCCGGAGGCGGAACGTGTGACAAGCTACTACGAGAACCGGGGACAAGATTAGCTGCCTCCCGGTGTAAAAACGAAGCGGCAGGATGAAAAACCGAGCGCACTCTTGATTTTTGCAGATCACAGTATTATAATGTCACCAGAAAGAACAGACAGGGATTGTTTTGTCCAAAGGAATGGAGGATTCACAATGGAGAAAAAAAGTATGGACTGGGAGAATATCGGGTTTAGTTATATTGAGACAGACAAGCGGTATGTGGCGAATTATAAAGACGGTAAATGGGATGACGGAGCGCTGATCGACGACGCGAACATCACGATGAACGAGTGCGCGGGTGTGCTCCAGTATGCGCAGACGATTTTTGAGGGGATGAAAGCGTACACGACGGAAGACGGGCGTATCGTTACGTTCCGCCCCGACCTGAATGCGGCGCGTATGGCGGACTCGGCAAAACGTCTGGAGATGCCGGTATTTCCGGAAGAACGGTTTGTAGAAGCAGTCGTTGAGACTGTGAAGGCGAACGAGGCTTATGTCCCTCCGTATGGTTCAGGCGCCACACTGTATATAAGGCCGTATATGTTCGGCATCAACCCGGTTATCGGTGTAAAACCTGCGGATGAGTATCAGTTCCGTGTGTTCACGACTCCAGTGGGCCCGTACTTCAAAGGCGGCGCAAAGCCGATTACCATCTGTGTGTCTGATTTTGACCGGGCGGCTCCGCACGGGACAGGACATATTAAGGCGGGACTTAATTACGCAATGAGTCTCCATGCTATTATGACAGCCCATGCCAACGGTTTTGATGAAAATATGTATCTTGATTCAGCTACAAGGACAAAGGTTGAGGAGACCGGCGGGGCGAACTTCATTTTCGTCACAAAGGACAACAAGATCGTGACACCCCACTCAGATACCATCCTTCCGTCCATTACAAGAAGATCGATCATGTATGTGGCGGAGCATTACCTTGGACTTGAGGTAGAGGAAAGAGACGTGTACTTTGATGAGGTGAAGGACTTCGCAGAGTGCGGCCTGTGCGGTACGGCGGCAGTCATCTCGCCGGTCGGCAAGGTCGTGGATCACGGAAAAGAGATCTGCTTCCCAAGCGGAATGGAGAAGATGGGGCCGACCACACAGAAGCTCTACGAGACACTGACCGGTATTCAGATGGGTCAGATCGATGCGCCGGAAGGATGGATCAAAGAGATTAAGTAAGAGCGCCGGAGAGGCGTATTGATTTTATGCTGTATGTAATGATAGGTATTCCCGGGGCAGGGAAAACGACATATGCCTGTACCTTACAGGCCGTGCGCGTCAGCACAGATGAAATCAGAAAAGAAATGTTTGGGAAAGAGCTGACATTGCGCGGCCGCCGGAAGGTTCGGCAGGAAATGATTCGACGTGTAAAAATGTATCTGAAAAGAGGAGAGGACGTTGTCATAGACTGTATGAATCCGACGAGGAAATTAAGGGCGGCGCTCCTTAAAGAATTTTCCGGCGAACATTTTATATCGGCGGTTTATATCAACACGCCATTGAAAAACGCAGTCTGCAATAACTTTAAGAGGAAAAGACACGTACCGATCCCGGGGATCATATTCTATCATCTGTTGCTCCAACCGCCGGGAGCGGATGAAGGGTTTGACGAAATTCGTGTCATCAACTGGTTAAAGGAATAAAGTATAACGGATATTGAAGGGTGGTTGGCCGCATCAAAATTGGTGCGGTCAACCCTTTCTTTTTAGGATGCAGTGTCTGCTGTCTCGCAACCCGGAGCGGATGTGTTGTCTCGAGGCTACAGCTTAAACAGCATAGTTGCAATGTTAAAATAGATCAATATGGAGCACGTATCGACCAGTGTGGTGATGAGCGGAGAGGCCATGATCGCCGGATCCAGACCGATCCGTTTGGCAAAGAGCGGCAGCACGCAGCCGATGAGCTTGGCTAGGATTGCAGTTCCGATCAACGACAGACCGATTACCAGAGCAAGCGAGATGTCGTGATACATGAGAAGGATGCGCGCTCCGTTCGCAAGGGCAAGCACCACGCCCACGATCAGGGATACACCAAACTCTTTGAAGATGACCCGGAAGAGATCCTGGAACCGAATCTCGTTCAATGCGATCCCGCGGATGATAAGTGTGGAGCTCTGGGAACCGCAGTTTCCGCCGGTGTCCATCAGCATAGGGATGAATGCTACCAGCAGCGGAATTGCCGCGAAAGCATCCTCATACTTTGTGATGATCGTCCCAGTGACCGTGGCGGAGAACATAAGGATCAAAAGCCAGATAATCCTGTGTCTCGCATGGTCAAATATGGATGTCTCAAAGTATGTCTTTTCATTGGGGCTCATAGCCGCCATCTTCGTAATATCCTCGGTTGCCTCTTCTACCATGACGTCCATGGCGTCGTCAAATGTGACGATCCCGACCATATAGCTGTCCTGATCAAGGACAGGGAGGGCGAGAAGATCGTATTTTGTAAAAAGCTGTGCTACTGCCTCCTGATCGGTATGCGTGTTTACAGAAATGATCTCCGTCTCCATAAGGTCACGGATCAGCAGATCGTCGTCGGAGGTCATCAGATCCTTGGCGCTGACGATACCGAGGAGTTTTCTCTTATCTGTCACATAGCATGTATAGATGGTTTCCTTGTGGATGCCTGTCTGTTTAATATGAGCCATGGACTCTGCCACGGTCATCGTTTCGCGGATGTCCACGTATTCTGTGGTCATTATACTTCCGGCGCTGTCCTCGGGGTGATTTAAAAGCTGGTTGATCAGACTCCGGTCAGATGCGCTTACTGTATCTAAGATACGTTTTACCAAGTTGGCGGGAAGCTCTTCGAGAAGGTCTACGGTGTCGTCCATGTATAGATCGTCTAAAAGCTCTTTTAACTCTTTTTCTGAAAATATCTCCACAAGGTATGTCTGCATGGAAGTCTCCATATTGGAGAACACCTCCGCCGCCTTGTCCTTGGGAATCAGGCGGAAAGCAAGAGCCAGCTCCCTGTCGTTAAGGTCGGAGAGGAGCGAGGCTATGTCCACTTCGTTCATTACATCGAGAATGCTTCTCACAGCCTTGAACTGACGCTGCTGGAGAAGTTTTACAAAAATATCTTTGTTCATGATAAGTACCTCTCTTTCTGTGATGTTCTGTTATTAGGCCGTACAAATGACAACTGGCTCCGCAGTCCATAACCTCACCTCCTTTTTTCCATATGAAAAGGCTCCGTCACTGCCTGAACAATGACGGAGCCGCAAATATACTCCAAATAAACATGACCAGCATGCCTCGTTCAAGCTTTAGCATCGCAGGGCATATTAATTGCATTAGGCGGCGCCTTCACGACGCGGCCTGCTGACCATCTCATTGTGTCTCCACAATCTCGCGGCAGCAATCTTCGGGTATTTCCCAATCCCTACGGTAACCTCACCTACCGAAATAGTTATTTATTTTTACACACATATTCTAGTATTCGCGCATCTGTCTGTCAAGAAAAATTTTGTATGCTGTATGATTTGCGGTAACGGGAAGACAGATAAACCATACGTTTACAGCAGCCAGACGCCTCAGGAGGACAGCCCGAAATCCTCCAGATCCTTTTCGAGACAAGACACGGCTGCCTCGAGATCTTTTCTTTTCAGAGCATCTATGATCTGTTCGTGGTATTTCATATCTTTAGGAAGAGAGTAATGATTCCACTTATTCCAGTGGAGCTGCGCGTAGGCTCTCCAAAGCCTGGACATACAGTTATTAAGCTGTGCGGCGACATACTTATTCTCTGTGACAGAGGCGAGAGTGATGTGGAAATTCACATTATACACCCAGTGCTCCATGACATCTTCGGTTGCCTTGCTGCACAACACTGCCAGTTCTTCCAGCTTTTTCAGATGTTTGGCCGTGATATGGGGCATATTTATCCGTATCATGCCGGTTTCAAGGATCCTGCGGTATTCCATCATCTGCTCTACATCCTCCGTAGTCATGGCGATGACCTGGTAGCCGCATCTGGGGATATTGTGGAGCACTCCTTCATGGCACAGGGCGGTCAGGGCCTCCCTTACAGGAGATTTGCTGAAGCCGAATTTTTTGATCAGTCCGCTCTCTGTGATGATCTCATTCGGACGGAACTCAGAAGAGTAAATACCCTCCAAAATAGAGTCATAAACGATTTCTTTCAGGTTTTTTTTTCCCATTACATGATTTCCGTATGCATTCAGGCGATACGGTTCCTCCTTCACATTATAATCATACTAAAAGCTCGAAGAGAAGTAAATAGAGAAATTTGGTAAATATGACAAAAATTCAGCGTTGATTTTGTTGTAATAGTGCTAATTGACATATATTTATTTTGTTGATAATATTTATAATAATATCACTGATAATATTTTAGATATTGCAATACATTATGAAAAGGAGATAGAGATGGATAGCAAGTTATATCAGGATTACCTGCATATCTTGAAAAAGGAACTTGTCCCGGCCCTGGGATGTACGGAACCCATCGCCCTTGCCTATGCTGCCGCAAAGTGCAGGGAGACGCTGGGGGTTTTTCCGGAAAAGGTGGAAGCGCTGTGCAGCGGAAATATCATTAAAAATGTCAAGGGAGTGACTGTGCCGAACTCAGGAGGCCTGAAAGGGATCGAGGCGGCAGTGATCCTCGGGATCACGGGAGGAGACGCGAAAAAAGCGCTGGAAGTCCTTCAGAATATCACAGATGAGGACAGGGAGCGCACAAAGGAACTGATTGAAGACGGGCTCTGTACCTGTTCTCTGAAAGAAGGGGTCGCCAACCTGTTCATAGAGGTCCGGGCAGAAGGCGGCGGAAACCGGGCGGCTGTCCGACTGGAACATGAGCATACAAA